>CASWVG010000020.1 GCA_949472775.1 uncultured Lachnospiraceae bacterium | reverse complement strand
CGCCTCGCGCGCCTTGTCGTAGACAAGCACCGTCGCGTCCGAACGGTCGATCAGTTCGCACAGTTCTTCTGCCGGCAGGTTCGCATCCAGCGGTACCGCCACGCTGCCGCCATTCACCGTGCCGTAGTAGGATACGATCCACGGATAGGAGTTGTCGCCCACAATCGCGATATGGGACCCCTTCTCACCCAGCCCGTCAAGAGCCGCCGAAAAGCGCTCGCTGTCCTCTCTAAGCTGCGTGTATGTCTTCGCCTCCACAACCGTCTCTGTTTTACCGTTGCCCTTGTCACGCTTTGCCTTATAGCGGATCGCATCCTGCGGTCCGTAAGCCTTTGACGCCTTGACTAAAATTTCTCTGATGGTACTGCTGAATTCATTCATATCTTATCCTCACCCTTCTGCCGCAACGAGTCCTATAAACTCTCGAGATAATCCACTGCCTCCTGCACCGTGCGGATGCCCGCAGCCTTCTCCTCCTCGATCTCCACGTCGAAGGTGTCCTCCACCTCGCCGAGCATGCTCATAAAATCGAAAGAGGAAAAACCGAGATCTTCCATAAACCGGGACTCCGGCCTGATATCTTCCTTCTTCACTTCCACATAGTTCGTAATGATTTCCGCTAATTGATCAAACATGTTATGTTAACCTCCCTTTCTTTTTGCTCTGTTTACGTCCAACCCAAGCCAGCCACAAAATCGCGCACACTGCGCTCTCCACTGCTTTGCAGCTATAGATTTCGCAAAGCTCGATCGGCTCATTAAAGCCGGCGTTCCCTCAGCCCTTTATCTGTACATCAAATTCGTAAAAATACGATTTGTCTTACAGATCCGGTCTGGCTGAACCGTTATATCAGCTTTATAATATCCCCGATTTTCAGATTCGGGTTCTCGGTTCCCTTGAACATGATCTTGCACATGTAATAGTAGAAACGCTCCAGCGTCTCGCGGCTCACCGCCGCCACCTGATGCTCAAAGTTAAAGTCCAGTCCGTTGTCGTCGGGGCGATGCATCACTGTCAGATACATTGCCTGCGTGGTTGCCCCGTTGGGATACCATTTTGTCTTATATCGGATATCCCCGAGCTGATCTAAGCCCTTCTCCTTTAAGGTCATGGGCTGATAGGTCAGGGACATGGGCTCATAAGTGGCGCCCTGCGGCGTATTGTAAAGCTTGCTTCTGTAAGCGAAATATTCCACCGGGTTATAATTCGTATGGCGGAACACCTCGTTCTGCCCGTTGCGGATCGCAAGAATGCCCTCCATAAAGGTCTGTTCCTCGGAGAGAATTGTCCGGAACGGGAAGGAGTGGATTCTCGTACCGCCCGACTTTTTCTCCAGAAGGGTAGCGCGTCTCGCATACGCCACGTTAATGGACACGTCGTCGTTGCCGTTCATCTTCTGCAGGTATGTGCGGATGCCCATAATCAGCAGACACTGCAGGGAAATGTGCTGTTCCTCGCAGAAGCGCATCAGCCTCTGGGTCGGCTCCTCTTCCAGATGGAAGATATCCAGCGCCGAATCCACTTTTGCAGTGGCGGAAAAAGCTGCCCTTGTCCCGGGGAATTTTTTCCGCGCTTCCTCCAGCTGACCCGGACCCTCAATGCCGTTAAAAATCGGCTCCGACTCTCCGATCAGTTTCTGGAAGTACTCTCTGTCCCTTGCCTGCGCTTTGCTTCCCGCCTCGTATGCAAGATCCTTTTCCAACTGCTCAGTAAAAGAACGCATATCGAGCGGATAGCCATACTCAAATTTGACGTTACAGTAAAGCTCAATCACATCCCGCAGGAAGCAGATCAGTGACTGTGCGTCCATCAGCATATGGTCTCCCAGCACATAAAGCCCCTGACAGCCGTCCGGCGTCTTAATCATCACTACCCGGTTCAGCGGGCTGTCCTCTCTCTGGAAAGGCACCCGTGTCCAGCCTGTCATAATCTCAGCCGCTTCCTCCATGGTTTTACCCGTGAAGTCCACGTACTCGATATCACGCTCTTCTTTCTCCACCACATACTGATACCACTGCTCTTCTTTCTTATCGTAGGCAAAGCGCACCCGCATGGACTCACAGCGCTCATACGCCTTGTAAACCGCACGCTTCAGCTCCTCGATATCCAGCTCATACTCAATGGTCAGACTGGTGCCGATATTTACAACCTCTTTCTTTGGGCAGAAATCCATGTAAAAAATATGGAACTTCTGCGCCACCGTAAGGGGATACGTCTTGTGTCCGTTTCTTGTCTTCATCACTACCTCCTTTATCGCAGCTTTTCTGCGATTCAACTGGGAACCTTTAGAAATACTTCTCACGCCATCACTTCACCGATAAACTTCGTGAGAGCCGCCTCATAGCTCTCCATATCCTTGTAGTAACTCTCCGCATGTGCCGCGCCGTCAACGATCAGCTTGCTCTTTGGAGAAGCGCAGTGCTCATAAATATCGTGGCACATCTGCCATGGCACAAAAGTGTCGTTCCCACCGTGGATAAACAGAATCGGCACCTTAGCCTTCTCCACTTCCCGCCTTGCGTTGCACTCATCCATGCCGTAACCCGCAAGCTTCCTGTTCACCAGATCCGCTCCCGGTATAATGGGAAAGGCAGGCAGATGATACATGGTGTGAAGCACATGGGTGAACACTTCCTTCGGGGATGTAAAACCGCAGTCGGAAACAATACCCTTCACCTGTTCCGGCAGTTTTAATCCACTCAGCATCAGAAGCGTTGCCGCACCCATGGAGGTGCCGTGCAGAAGAATCTCCGTCTCTTCACCAAGCTTCTCAACCGCCCATCTGATCCAGCCAAGCGCGTCCTGCCTGTCAAGGCATCCGAAGCCGATATATTCTCCCTCACTTTCACCGTGCGCTCTCGCATCCGGCAAAAGCATGGCAAAACCTCTCTTCTGATAATAATCTGACAGACCGATATAGTCGGACATCCCCTGACTCGTGTAACCGTGAAAGCAGATCACAAGCTTCTGTTTTCCCTGCTGCGCCTGCGCCGGAAAATAGGTGGCGTGCAGTTTCAGATCGTCAAAACTCGTCTGCCACACATCTTCGTGGGGCCTTGCCAGCATAGCCGCCTTGCGCTCTTCCATCAGTGGCATGTACTGACTCCAGTCCGTGCCCGACATCTTGATGGTCCGCTCGGTCTTTGCCCTGCCGCGCTTCATGGTGCGCCCGTAAAAATAGGCGATCTCACCGCCGCATACCGCCGCCAGAAGTCCCGCTCCCAGCACTGTCTTTTTCAGAATTCCCTTTTTTTTACTCACTTTTCCTCCATTCCGAAGCCCTTTATGCAAAATTTGTCGACAGGCATACTCCAGAAACGCGGGCAGACTTCAAGGGTTTTCCAAAGGAATACTCCGATTCTGCTCCGCGATCAAATGCATTTGTGCCGGCTTAAATTCCCGGTTGAAACAATTGCTCTTCTGAGTATTTATTCAACCTTTCTTTGCCTTCTTCTCTTCCTGCTTAGCCGCTTTTTTCATCTCGCGCTGCTTGGACTCAATGATCTCCTTCAAGCGCAGCGCCTTATCGATATTGCCCTCCACTTTCAGTTTCTGGGTCGTGAACGCCCACACGGGATCCATCTCACCCTCCGCAATCTTTACAAGCACATCTGGCGTGCAGATGAATCTCGCGTCTCTGTCGTAGTACTCGTAAGGCTCCACATAGAGCGTACCGTCCTTCACTTCCACATAGAAAGAACCACCCGCTTCCTCGTCCTCGATATCAAACTCAAAAGCCAGATGCTCATGGATGTCGCTCACATCCGCGCCCATAAATCTTCCCTTAATGTCGTAGAAAAAATCTGCGTATGTCATTTTACTCTTTCCTCCTAGCGGGAGTCTTCGCTCCCTTCTCTCTCACTTTTACGTTTTTCGACCTGCGGTCGATTTTATCCTCTCTAACAATACCATATTTTTCGACCCACGGTCAACCGGTTTATGGAATGTATTTATTTAAATACTTTTTCCCGCCAGCGATTGTCCGCGCCGTTAAACTATGATAAAATGAATGACATCATATTCAACCAGAAAGGTGCTCATCATGGCAGACACACAAAAATATGACAGAATTCTGGACGCGCTCCAGCAGCTTATGATCGATAAGAGCATACAGAATATCTCTGTCAGCGACATTGCCGCCAAAGCCGGCATCGGCAAGGGCAGCATCTATTATTATTTTCCGTCAAAAGAGGCAATTTTAGACGCACTGATCAGAAGAAATTATGAAGCGCCTTTACTGACCGCAAAAAACCTTGCCGGTCAGACAGATATCCCGCCCTTTACACGGATGGCGATGCTGTTTCAGGCATGCCGCAGTTCCGCCGCCGCTTTTCTGAAACAGGGCAATGAAAAAAGCAGAGCCATCACGATACAGGAATCCGCTTATCTGCATCAGAAATATTTAAATTACCTGATCTCGGAATTAAAGCCGAATCTGGCGAAAATTATCAGACAGGGCATTGCCGCCGGAGAAATCCATTTCGACTATCCGGAGGCGCTTGCGGAAATCGTACTGATTGTCCTCGGCGTAAAGCTGAACAACACCTTTCTATCCACCACGCCGGAGGACTGTGAATACACCATACGAGGACTGATCTCCCTGTTGGAACAGGGAACGGGGCTTCCCGAAGGCACGTTAAGCTACCTGAATCTTTCGGAATAAAACGGGCAGCCTGACCAGAGTCTGCGCCTTTTCAGTTATTCAGCTTCCCTACTGGCAAAGATAGATATAAAACCAGCGCATATACTGAAAGACGAAACATAAAAAACATTCGTTAATAGTAATATGGGCAGGAATTAAATACGGAAAACAAATGCAACAAAGAAAATTCAAACAGGAATGGTGACTCAAATGAAAGAAAAAAACCTTACCGGGCGGCTGACGCTGCCTACCGATGTGGATATGGTGGAAGAAACCATACGCCTCAAAAACCTTCTGGGCGCAGACGCCCTGCGGGACTGCGACGGGACGGACATGCCCGAGGCGCTGTTGTCCCAGGACGCGAAAATCTACGCCACCTACTACACCACCAGAAAGGACAATGCCTGGGCTGAGGCAAATCCCGAAGAAATCCAGCAGGAATACCTGATCAGCGACCGGGTGACTGCCAGGGACAAATCCCTGCGCATCCGCCTGATGAAAGGATTTCACACACAGCAGCTTAAGGTGAATACCATCGACGACCCCAAACGCTGGTGGGAAGTCATCGACAGAACCACGGGGGAGATTGTCTCCACAGACCACTGGCAGTACGATGAGAGCACGGGCGAAGTGGTGATCGACACCGTTCCCTATCATCAGTATACCGTAAGTTTTCTTGCTTTCCTGATCTGGGATCCCGTGCATATGTACAACTTTATCACCAACGACTGGAAAGACGCCCCGCACCAGCTCACCTTTGATGTGCGCCAGCCAAAGACACAGGCTTATGTGAAGGAGAAGCTGCGCCGCTGGTGTGAGGAAAATCCCAGTGTGGACGTGGTGCGCTTCACGACCTTTTTCCACCAGTTCACTCTGACCTTTGACGACCAGAAGCGGGAAAAATTCGTGGAATGGTTCGGCTACAGCGCCAGCGTCAGCCCCTATATTCTGGAGCAGTTTGAAAAGTGGGCCGGCTACCCGTTCCGCCCGGAATACATTGTGGACCAAGGTTACCACAACTCCATCTTCCGCAGCCCCTCAAAGCAGTTCTTAGACTTTGTGGAATTTCAGCAGATTGAGGTGAGCAAGCTTGCCAAAGAGCTGGTTGATATTGTCCACAGCTACGGCAAGGAAGCCATGATGTTTTTAGGCGACCACTGGATCGGCACAGAGCCTTTCGGCAAATACTTTAAAAACATCGGACTGGATGCGGTGGTAGGATCCGTGGGAGACGGCGTCACCCTGCGCATGATCTCCGACATACAGGGCGTAACTTATACGGAAGGCCGGCTTCTGCCCTACTTCTTCCCGGATGTGTTCACCGAAGGCGGTGATCCCATCGGCGAGTCGAAAGACAACTGGATGAAAGCGCGCCGGGCAATCCTGCGCTCCCCCGTGGACCGGATCGGCTACGGCGGCTATCTGAAACTGGCAAACGAGTGGCCCGGCTTTATTGACCGCATTAGTCAAGTTGTAACGGAGTTCCGGCAGATCCATGCCAACATGCAGGGATCCCAGGCATACACCGCACCCTTTAAGGTAGCTGTCCTCAACAGCTGGGGAAATCTTCGCCGCTGGATGGCAAACCAGGTGCACCACGCTCTCTGGTACCGCGAAATCTATTCCTATGTAGGTGTGATTGAGGCCTTGAGCGGCATGCCCATCGATGTGGAGTTTATTACTTTCGATGAGATGAAACAGGGAATTGATCCGGCCATCCGGGTTATCATTAACGCCGGGGATGCTTACACCGCTTTCAGCGGCGGCGAGGTCTGGAAAGATCCCGAACTGGTCTGCGCCCTGCGCCGTTTCGTGGATGAGGGCGGCGGCTTTATCGGCGTGGGAGAACCCACTGCCTGCCAGTATCAGGGACGCTACTTCCAGTTGAGTGACGTTCTCGGCGTGGACAGAGAGCTGGGCTTCTCCATGAGCACCGACAAGTACAATGAGCTGAACAGGGAGCACTTTATTCTGGAAGATGTGACAGGCAGCATTGATTTCGGCGAAGGAAAGAGCCGCATCTACGCCCAGGGTGAAAACTACCAGATTCTCGATATGGACGGTAAGTACAGCCGTCTTGTGGTCAACGAATACGGCAAGGGACGCAGCGTCTACTTCACGGGACTGCCCTACTCCCCGCAGAACTGCCGCATTCTGCTGCGCGCCATCTACTATGCGGCCCACAGAGAAGAGGAGATGAAAAAGTACTACGTCACCGATGTGGAAACCGAGATCGCTGTCTTTGAAAAGATGGGGATGATTGCCGTGATCAACAATACTCAGGAACAGAAGAAAACCGACCTCTACATGGACGGCGTTCTCAAAATGCATCTCGATCTCGCTCCTATGGAGCTGAAGTGGATCAACTATAAGGAATAAGGAACGTACATGCTCCCGCCTTCTGTCTGTGCAGAAGGCGGGAGCTGCCAGGAAAAGAGCAGCCCCGAAACGGCCGGGGGGCATAGGCGTCGCTTTGTTTTAGCGGTTTTACAGTCAGTACAGACGATTTTCCAGGCATCCGCTGCAATCTATAGGGTACACCCCGTCAAAGCACGCCTTGCACAGGGGAATACCTTCCGCCATCTCAGAAAGGTCCTCCCTGCGCAGATAGCCGAGGGAGTCCGCACCGATCATCTCCCGGATCGCCTCCTCGCTGTGGTTTGCCGCGATGAGCTGGGAACCCGTGGGCACATCGGTACCGAAATAACAAGGATAGAGAAAAGGCGGCGAGCTGATTCTCACATGCACTTCTCTGGCTCCTGCCTCCTTAAGAAGACGGATCAGGTTGGCGATGGTGGTTCCCCTCACAATGGAATCATCCACCAACACGATCCGTTTCTCTTTTACCGCCGATTCCAGCACGCTCAGCTTCATGCGGACGGCGGACTCCCGCTCCGTCTGGGTGGGCTTGATGAAAGTTCTGCCTATGTAACTGTTCTTATAGAACGCCAGCCCGAAAGGTATGCCGCTCTCCAGCGCGTAGCCCTGCGCTGCCGGAAGCCCCGACTCCGGCACGCCGGTCACCAGATCCGCCTCCACGGGATAGGATTTGGCAAGCATCTGCCCCGCACGGATTCTGGCGTCGTACACCCGCACTCCGTCCATCGTACTGTCCAGTCTTGCAAAATAGATATATTCAAAAATACAGTGGGCGCACTTTCCTTTCTTCGGCAGCATCTGTGATCTGACCTCCCCGCCGGAAATCGTGACCACCTCACCCGGCTGAATATCCCGCACAAAAGAAGCTCCCACAGCATCCAGCGCACAGGACTCCGAGGCAAGTACATAAGTCTCTTCCCGCTTTCCAAGGCACAGGGGTTTTAAGCCATAAGGGTCCCGCACCCCGATCAGCTTCCGCGGACTCATAATGACCAGCGCATAGCCGCCCTTTATTTTCAGAGCCGTTTTATAAACTGCTTCCTCCACCGTGGCAGAATGCACCCGCTCCCTCGCAATGTGGAAAGCGATCACCTCCGAATCCGTGGTGGTGTGGAAAATCGCCCCGTTCTGGATCAGCTCCCACTTTAACTGGGGCGTATTGATCAGATTGCCGTTGTGGGCGAGAGCCAGTGTCCCCTTGATGTAGGAGAGCACAAGCGGCTGGGCGTTTTCCGCCACAGACGCCCCCGTGGTGGAATACCGCACATGTCCCAGACCGATATTGCCGTCCATCTTCTCCAAAACTTCCTTCGTGAGCACCTCGCTCACCAGCCCCAGATCCTTGTGAAAACACACGTTGCCCCGCTCCCTGTCGGTTCGGGAAACCGCCATGCCGCACGCTTCCTGTCCTCTGTGCTGCAGGGCTGTCAGCCCGTAGTAGAGGGAGGGCGCCACATTCTCCCCCTCCGGCCCGTACATACCAACAACGCCGCACGCCTCTTTTATCTCCGCCATCTTCGTTCCTCCGTTTCCTGACTCTGCCGCCTTCTGACTCTGCTTATACGCGCAAAAAGGGACAAAGAAATCTTTTCAGACTTCTTTGTCCCAACGTGTCTATTTTAGCACAGGCAGATTATTTTTTCCAGTGTTCTTTATGAATCTCCGATCACTCTTTTATTTTATCAATATCTGTTAGATTGACACCCGCCACTTGTAAGATTGCTTTTAAGGAATGATATTCATCTTTTAATTTTTCATACGTTCTTACAGCATTTTCTTCTTTTGCAATGATCATGTAATCCTGGATTTTTTTAAAATCATCAATCGCTGCTTTTGTAATTTCAAGACCATTTGGCATATATTTCACCTTCTTTCTATATTGCGGCTATGGCTTTTATCGTTACAATATGAGTATAGCAAATTCTTCCTGATTCTAAAAGAGATTTTCTATATGATAAAGGATAACTGACAGCGCACCGTCATGCGTTTACGCGCCTCTCACCACCGACAGCACCCCGTCCGACATGCCGTAGACCACATCCGCCGCTGCCGCCACCGCCTCGTTGTGGGTCACCACGATCACGGCGTAGTTGTCCTCGTGCGCCAGCTTACACAGAAGGTCCACGATCACCTTCTCGTTCTGGCTGTCCAGATTCCCCGTGGGCTCGTCAGCGAGAAGGATCTCCCCACCCGCGGCGATGGCTCTGGCGATGGCAACCCGCTGCTGCTCCCCGCCGCTGATCATGCCAGGCATTTTTTTGTAGAGCGTCTCCGGCAGCCCGACCTTCGCCAGATACTCCTGCGCTCTCGCCTTCGCCTCCTTCGCGGGCACATGCTGCAGTTCCATGGGGAACATGACGTTCTCCATCACCGTCAGCAGGGGGAACAGATGAAATGCCTGATAGATCACGGAGGCGCGGTTCAGACGGTAAGCGTCCCGGTTCATCTTCCTCATGTCCTCCCCCTCCACGGCAAGCGTCCCTTCCGTTGGCACATCCAGCCCCGCGAGCAGCGAAAGAAAAGTGCTCTTGCCGCTGCCGGATTTACCCGTGATGGCGTATACCTTTCCCCTCTCGAAGGAGCAGCTCACTTCCGAGAGCGCCTTGGTCTTCTGATACTTTGTCTGGTAGATGTAACTCACATTTACCGCCTCAATGATTTTCTCCATGTTTTCCTCCATTCTGCCGCCTGCGCGATCCTTTTATTGCCAAAACCGTCCAAATCCCATCACTCCTGCTGGTATCCCATCCCCATAATTTTCTCCCACAATCCTTGAAGGATGCCTCCTTTCAGGCATTCCTGCATCACTTCTCACATTCCGACAGAAGCGCAAGCGGCTCCTCCCGCAGATTCCTGTGTATTCCCACAAAAGCCATTCCCATCGTAAACAGAAAAACCAGCCCCCCGCAGACCGCAGACGTCTGCCAGTGCGTCTGTGTCAGATAGACGGACTTTGCGATGCCGTTTCCATGGGCGCCCTCATCCGCCATCTCCTCCTCGCTCTTTTCCATGTTAAACTGCACTTCCCCGTTGCTAAACCGGGTGTCGAAGGTTTCTGCGGTCGCCATCTGCAATACGGCCCGTCCCGCGAAAAACTGCCCCGCCAGACTGCCCGCTATGCTGCCCGCGAGAGCGACGACGAGAATACCCGTAAGCAGGGAGCAGGCGCACTGTCTTTTCGTCATGCCGAGCCCCCGCTCGATGGCGGTCTGCCTCCTCTGCCTTGTGATGAAGAGATGGCAGAAAAATACCACAATACAGACCGCACTTACCATACCCGACGTCAGCAGAACGGCGGACATGGTCCGCATGTTTTTCAGCCCGCCCTCCAGCCTGCTGTAGCCACCGTCATAGAAGGTGATCTCCACATGATCGACCCCCTGCGCCTCCCAAAGCTTTCTATAATTTTCCATGCTCTCGCTGCCGTTTGGAATCTGAAAGGAAGTGGTGTAACCCTTCATGGGACCGTGGAGCGCGATATTGTCCGCATTGCTGTTTTTGATGGAGGCGGCAGGGATAAACACCTCGTTTCTGTCAAGCACATACCCCCAGTCCCCGTCCGTGCCGACGCCCACCTCATAGATGCCCTTGATGGTGTAATCGCTCTCCTCAAAAACTTCGTATACCCCGCCGTCCGCTTTCAGATACCCCTCCGCGCCGCCCCTGCCCGGGGACGCCGCGTAGTTGGCGTAACGCAGCGCCAGATGCAGGGAATCCCCCACTTTCAGCCCGTTTCTTACGGCAAATCTATCCGACACCAGACACACCTTATTCCCCTGTCTGTAATCTTCCTGTGAAAAAGTTTCCCCCTGCGCCACATACGCCTGCTTCGTATAAAACGCCATGATCAGGTTCAGGTTCTGCGTCGCCGTCACGGGAAGCGATAGGTGGATTTTTCGCTGCAAATGCTCCTCACAGAGGTTCAGCCAGTCCTGCCCTTCCTTCGTGTCATAAAAACCCGGCGTCACCTCCACGATCCAGTTTCCCGTAAGCTCCGTGGGCAGCCGGTTCCCATCCGCGTCAGCCTGCGTGGAGTAAGGTCCCTCTATAGGCGCATATTCAAAGGTTGCCTGCGGACCCTTTTCTTTAAAATCGTGTGCCCACCCGTCCGCCACCGCCATCAGATACGTCTTATCCGCGTACAGCTTCTGCGGGTGTTCATTGTTGTGGTCACATAGATTGACCGGGTTAAAATTGACCGGATAGACGCTGTACAGCACCCGCTTCACATCCATCTTTACGGGCCCTGCCGGCACGCAGTCCACAAGGGGCGAAGCCTCCATGATGATATACTGGGAAAAACCCTCCTCATCCTCCTTCAGTTTATAATCCAGCGGCAGCGCCTCATAGTACGCCCGCTGCTCCGGTCCGCTCAAATATCCCGCACCCGCAAAGTCCAGCACATCGGAAGAAATGGTCTCCCCGTAAACCGCCCGGCTGAAATACCGATAATCTTTCCTGTCCGCATACCATACGGCTGCCTGTTCCATCCGCTCCGGCGTCTGTTCCACCGTGCCTATGGTCGTAAAGATTTCCTCGAACCGCCGCAAATTGTCCCCGCTAAGCTTCCAGAGATTTCCTCCCGCGCAGACCAGAGCCACCGTGAAAGAGAGCAGCAGGAAAAAGAGCGCCGTCTTCACCGGCGTGCACGCAAGTCTGGTCAAACTGTTTCTGATCGCTGCCATATAGTCCCCCTGATTCCATTTCCCCAAATCCCAGCCCTCTACGGAAAATGCCGCTTTTCAGGCATTTCTCACACTACACTACGACTCCGCCAGAAGCTTAAGCGGTTCCTCCCGCAGGTTCCTGTATATTCCCGCCAAAGCCATTCCCACCGTGAACAGGAAAACCAGCCCTCCACAGACCACCGATACCCGCCAGTCCGTCTCTGTCAGATAGGCGGACTTTGCGGCGCCGCTCCCATCCGCATTCTCATCCGTCAGTTCCTCCTCACTCTTTTCCATGCTAAACTGCACTTCACCGTTGCTGAACCGGGTGTCAAAGGTTTCCGCGGACGCCATCTGCGCCGCCGCACGTCCCGCGAAAAACTGCCCGGCGAAGCCGCCAGCCATACTTCCCGCAAGGGCGATCACCAGTACGCCGACAAGAAGGGATCGGGCGCACGCTTCCCTGGTCATGCCGAGACACCGCTCGATGGCAGTCTGCTTTTTCTGTTTCGTGATAAAGAGATGGCAGAAAAAGATAACGATACAAACCGCACTGACAATGCCCGTCGTCAGGAGAGCGGCTGACATGGTCTGCATGTTTTTCAATCCTCCCTCCAGCTTGCTGTAACCGCCGTCATAAAAAGTGATTTCCAGATGGTCTATCCCCTGTGCCTCCCACAATCTCTTATAATTCTCGATGCTCTCGCTGCCGTTGGGAATCCGGAAGGAAGTGGTGTAGCCCTTCATGGGTCCGTAGTACGCAATGTTATCCTCGTTGCTGTTTTTGATGGAAGCCGTAGGGATAAATACCTCGTTTCTCTCCAGCAGATAGCCCCAGCCGCCTTCAAACGTGCCGACACCCACATCATAGATGCCCTTGATCGTATAATCGCTCTCCTCAAAAACCTCATACACCCCGCCGTCTGCTTTCAGCCTCCCGCCCCAGTCACCCATACCGCCCAGATTCGCGCAAGTCGCGTAGTTGGCATAACGCAGCGCCAGATGCAGGGGATCCCCCACCCGCAGTCCGTTCACTCTGGCAAAGGCGGCAGAAATGAGACACACCTTGTTTCCCTGCTGATAGTCCTCCTCCGAAAAGAGTTCCCCCTCCGCAAGATACGCCTGTTTGTTATAAAACGCCATGACCAGATTCAAGTCCTCCGTCGCCGTCACGGGAAAGGACAGATGCTTCGAGCCGCGCAGCACACATTCCTCACAGAGCCGCAGCCAGTCCTGCCCTTCCTTCGTCTCGTAAAATCCCGGCGTCACCTCCGCGATCCAATCCCCCGTCAGATCGGTGGGCAGCCGGTTCCCATCCGCGTCCGCCTGTGTGGAGTAAGGTCCTTCCAACGGCTCGTATTCAAATTTGGCTTCGGCGCCGTTTTCTTTCCAGTCGTGGGCAATCCCGTCCGCCAGCGCCATCACATAAGTCTTATCCGCATACAGCGGTTCCGGGCTGTCATTGTTATGGTCGCACAGATAAAAGTAGAAAACGTTGGGCGGATACGTGCTGTACAGCACATTCTTAAGCTCCATCTTCACGGGACCCGCAGGCACGCAGTCTTCAAGCGGGGATGCCTCCACCACCATAAACTGCCATAAACCGCCCTCCCACTCTTTAAACGCATAGTCCTGCGGCAGCGCCTCGTAGTAGGCGCGCTGCTCCGGCCCGCTCAGATACCCCGCACCCTCGAAGTCCAGCACATCGGGGGAAATGGTCTCCCCGTAAACCGCCCGGTTATAATACCGATAGTCTGCAAGATCCGCATACCATACGGCTTCCTGCTGTGTCCGCTCCGGCGTCTGCTCCACCGTGCCTATGGTCACAAAGATCTCCTCGAACCGCCGCAGATTGTCACTGCAGAGCTTCCAGAGACTTCCTCCCGCACAGACCAGCGCCACTGTAAAGGAGAGCAGCAGGAAGAAAAGCGCCGTCTTAACAGGCGTCCGTACAAGTCTGATTAAACTGCTTCTGAAGCTTCTCATAAACACTCCTCCAGTACAAATTTAGAACATGCCTAATCTTTCTTTGTCAGCATCTCCATCACGCTGAGCCTGTGAAGCGCCAGAATCGCCATCGCCGCCCCGGAAAGAAAGGCAAGAAAGAACATCGACCCCGACAGGGCGAGCACACCCACCGCAGGGCGCAGGAAAACCGCCGCCAACAGACTCCCCAGAAGACATGCCGCCGCCTCCACAAGCGCCGTCTCCCCGAAGAGCAGGAAAAAGCTCCGGCGCCGCCCCGTCCCGAGAGAGCGAAGGAGCGCGTACTCCTCCCGCCTGCTCTGCAGGGAGAGATAGCTGCAAAGATACCCGATAAAGATGACAATCGCCACAAGAAACGGCAGCATCCCCCGAAGGAGCGCCAGATTCTTCGACAGCGTCTCCGCAGAGCGGATAAACGCCTCGTCCATGATCGTCAGCGCATTGCCGTCCGTGCGCGGCTTCGCCCGGGTGATCACCGACAGGAATTTCACTTCGTCGTGCATCTGCGCCTTCAGCGCATTGAGCTGGAACGGATCCTTCACCGTAAAAAAGCCGGAGTCCGCATAAAAATCAATGCCCTGACTGTGATATGCCCCGCGCATATAGTCAAGTGGAAGGATGACCTCCGGCGGCACCCAGTTCCCCATGTATTCCCCGATCTGCATACTTCCCACAATCCTGTATGTATCCGTGATCAGCGGCTCGATAAACACTTCGCTCCCCTCAATGGCATAGCGGTAGTAAAATACAGTTAACATAACATCATCCCCGAGACGGTAACCCTTCTCCTCCATAAGAGCGGTATCCAGAATACATACCTTTTCTGCCGTCTCAAGAATGCCCGCGTCCACGCCATCCATCCATGTGATCTCCTCCCGCTTCATGCCGGAGACGCCCTCCGGCGCATTCATGCCCATGCCGTAATGGTTCAGATTTTCTTTATATTCCTCCACCGTAAACGCGCCAAACCCGAATTTCAGACGCACGGTAAATACCGGGTCCTTCACATACACAGATTCCCGCACGCCCATCATGCGGTCTTCCCTGATTGTCATGCCCTCCCGCTGGGAACCGTTCAGCGTGCTGATCCTGGCCGTGACTTCGAGCACATTGGGGAGATCTGCAAGCTGTTTCTCGGTGCTGTCCATATTGCCAGCGTAAACGTCCAGAATCAGAACGGTCATCACGCCGATCAGTATATGCAGGATACTCTTTTTTCTATGCCGCACGATATTTCTGGCAATCTGCCTCATAAAAAACTTCATATTTGCCTCCGTGTCCAACCTGTTTTTCTTGTCCCGATATCCTATTTCTTATGCCGGCTCTTTTTATATGCTTCACTCTCCCACACGCGTTTCAGTTCGGCGTAACACTTTCCGTCCTCCTTGGTCAGTTCCAGCTCCAGCGCCGCCTGCCGTTCCAGATTCTCATCCACGATCCAGAGCCGGAACGCACTCTGCATGACCCTGCCCGCATCCTCCTGCCGCTCCGGACCGACCCACCATTCAATCTTGTCTCCATGTTCAAAAATACTGTCATCCTTGATCATAACCATCTGTTTGTCATAGAGATAGTGTTCCGGCACCTCCACCCGGAAGGTACATTTATAAGGATGATAACTGCATCTCCCGTTCTCCCAGAACTCCGGTTCGCCCTCCTCGATCGTCTCAAAGGTCTCCATCTTCAGCAGAATCCGTTCCCCCTCTTTCAGTTTCTGCCAACCGTGCTCCTCCGTGGCGGCATAAACCACCACATCATCCCCGATCATCCCTGTTTTTGCAAAAAGCAGGAGGGAAAAAAGCAGACATGCCGCCAGAGCCGCCGCCGGTATTTTGGGCGTCAGCCTTCTCCTTCCATGTCTCCCTGCCATCGCTCCCTCTATGATGCGTTCCCTCGCAGACTCGTCCGGCACGATCCGCACAACTGCCTCACGCAGACGGCTCTCCGCGCTCTTTGCCGAAGCATGCAATTCTTCTTCCATGATCCTTTCCTGTTCTGCCTCTTTTTCTTCCGCCATTTCGTTCTCTTTCCACACTTTTTCTTCCATGACACGCTCACTCCTCTCCCGGACATGCCATCTCTGATTCCCAAGCGCACCTACAGCGCGCTTCTTTCCACGCCTGTCTGTCGTATCCGTTTTTTTCGTTCTATTGGTGCCTCCCCGGATACACAGACGCTTCCCGCCGCATATATCTCCCTGTCACTGTGTCTCCTCCAAAATCCCCCTCAGCTTTTCCCGTCCTCGCTCCAGACGTTTTCTGACCGCAGACTCCGAAAGTCCGAGCATCCCCGCAATCTCCCTTCCCTGATACCCTTCCACATAGTGCAGAAGCAGCACTTCCCTGTATTTGGAAGGCAAAAGCATAAGGCTGTCCATCAACTCCGTGTCCTCCTCCTTTTCGTAGTATCTGGATAGCTGCTCCACCGAGATCTTCGGATGATTTTTATAAAAGCGCAGCCTGTTTTTGCAGAGATTGCTGTTCACCCGGATCAGCCATGCCTTCCGATGCTCCTCCGACCCGAACGTTTTCCCACTCTCCATATACTCCATATATTTAATCAGTGTATCCTGCACCACATCCTCAGCGTCAAAAGCGTTCTTCATCATCACAAAGGCAATCCGGTAAAGCATATTGCCGTATGCCTCAAAAACCTCCTCCACGCTCTGATCCGGGCTGTCCGTCCTCTTCTCCAACATGTCACCGCCTTCGGGTGTCCCCGTCTTTTATTCCGCTTTGCATTTCACCAGACAGTCATCTTATATCCATCCTGCTAAAGGATACAATCCAGATCTCTGACTCCTGCTACTAATAAAACACACGGCGGCGCAAAAATGTGACACCTGCACCAAATTTTTATATTTCTCTGTTGCGCTTCCTGTACTCCTTCGGGGAACCGCCTCTGTCTCCCCCTCCACACCACGCTTTTCAAACAGGATCCCTCCGCCATCCCCCAAATTGCAGCCATCCCCGTAACTGTCCCCATCCCTGTTATCTGGCTCCTTATCTTCTGCAGTGCCAGCCTCTTTGTATCCCTTCTGTACCCTGCAGGGATAGGCGGCGTGCAGCATATTGGGCGGTATGAGTAGCATCTCCCCCGCCTCCGGCTTCCGTCTTCCGGCTGTCGCATATAAATTCCCCTCTGCCATGCAGGATATAAGTCAGTGCAAATTATAAGATAAAAGGGAGGATGGAATGCAGGATTCACCCTGCATTCCATCCTCCCTCTTTATATACCTGTAACCTTTCTCCCTCTTTAACGACCTTACTTCTCAGGCAATGCGAACTTGGCAATCAGCTCATCCAGGGAAACTGCCTGTGCCGACAGCTCCTCACTGGTAGCCGAAGATTCTTCTGCAACCGCCGCATTGGTCTGGATAACATCGGAAATCTGGTCTACGCCCTGCTCCGCCTCTTTCATGGTAGCCATCTGGTTCGAGGAAATCGTGCTCAGCTCCTTGGACGAATCCGCCACCTTTCTGATTCCTTCCACTACAATCGCCAGGGATGAAACCGCGCGCTCCGCAACCTTATTGCCGTTCTCTACTTCTCTCATGGTACCTTCAATCAGCGCTCTCGTATCCACAGCTGACTTGCTGCTCTGCTCCGCAAGCTGTCTGATCTGGTCAGCCACAACGGAGAACCCACGTCCTGCTTCTCCCGCTCTCGCTGCCTCGATAGATGCATTCAAGGAAAGCATATTTGTCTCGGACGCAATATTTTCAATCTCAGAGATAATATTACCAATCTTATGGGAAGCCTCGCTGATACGACCCATAGCTTCCACCATTTCCTTCATGTCTCCAGTGCTGCGGTCAGCCACATCCGCATATTCCTGGGACTGCCTGTAGGCATCCTCCGCCGAATCTGCAGCACGCCTTGCCGCCTCCGAAATCGTTGTGATCGTCGCATGAAGCTCCTGCACGGCTCCTGCCTGCTCTGTCGCACCTTCCGCAAGACTCTGGGAAGTATCTGCAAGATTGGAAGACCCTGCGGAAACCTGCTCGGAAGACATCCCGATATAGCGCAGCGTGTCGACCATATTGGTTTTCAACTGTTTCAAAGAATCGTATATCTGACGGAACTCTCCCTCATACCGGCTGCTGTCTTTGGAGCTGACGGTGAAATTGGATGCCGACATCTCGCCTAATATGTAATCCAGATCATAGATGATAAACTGTAACGTCTGTGCCATATCACTTGCGGATTTGATGATATCAGACACTTCATCATCAGAGCTGACCTCCGGAAATGGATCAGTCAGATCACCTTCCGCAAACTTCACAAGTCTTTCCTGTAAGTGGTGCAGCGGCATCGCGATGTTCTCCGCAATTTTTCTGCCCAGCTTGATAGAGGTAAAGATCGCCGCAAAAATGATCACCGCAATCACTATTGTCAACAGAATACATACAATCGTCAGTGTAGTGGAAGTCGTGTTTCCGCGCTCCACCTTGATCTCCATCATGGAAACCAGCTCATCATTAATCTCGTCGTAGAGCGGCCCTAATTCGTTGATTGCCCGCGTCTGCGCCTGCTCACACAGCTCTCTGTCCGTCGTAGCGCCAAGCTCAAGAATTTCGCCGTCCAGTGCCCAGTATGCCGGAAGTTTAGAAGAAATATCGTTGTAAACCCTCTTGTTTTCCGCGGATACCATGTATTTTTCCATATTGGAAAATTCCGTGGTGAAGTTCTGTATACAATCCTGATGCTTTGTCCGCATACTCTCGATAACGGCGGCTTCGTCATAACCGATCGCCCCGCGAAGCGACGAACGCGCTTCCGCAAAATACGTCATGGCTTTGCCGACATTACCCTGCGCAAATCCATAATCCTCCAGCGCCCCCGAATATACTCTGGCCACTACAATCATGGTAATCAGTGCTACTAACGCAACTGCAGCCGGAATCCCCGACGCAATCACAAATCCCCGTACCAGACGCTCTTTAATCCGATACTTGTTCAGTTTCTCGTACATTCCTATTCCCTCCTAAAAATACACTAATACACTGCCATAGAACCTGTCAAAGTCCTCACCGCCTATCAGATAAACTCTCGTCCTCCCAGACTTCACTGATACCTGAGGCATCGGTCAGACATGAAACAAAACTGCCTTTACATCGCTCCTTCTACGGCTACTAGGTCGAGAATAAATGAAACGCTGCATTTCCTAAAAAACAAGAAAACCGACAATTCTCCCCTGCTTTTGTCTGCATTGTTAGATTCTTTTGTTATTATAGCACCGTTACCCTATAAATTTCCATACTATTATTCATTAAATTTTCACAAATCGTATATCAGTATTTTCCTGTTCTATATATCAAATGGCTTTCTCTCATACCGTTCCCTTCAAAATCTGTTTCAGTCAGGCGCATTTCCCGCCCTATTCAGACAAATTATTCTTTCTTCCCTGCCACCTGCAGATTCCTGACAAGCACTGCCGCCGCTGTGATCACCGGATACAAAACTGTCAGAATTACAAAAAACCCGATTCCCGCGTCCAGAAAAACGTAAACGATATTAAATCCGAAATGCAGCATCACCGAGTAGAGCAGATTCCGCTCTTTTTCCAGGAAGATATTCATCAGAACGGTAAGGCAGGTTATCACCACGATATTGGAAATAATATAGGGAACCGCCAGAAATACACTGAGCGGCAGCGACACCGCTCCTAAATCAATATGGGACACAACCGGCTGCCCCTCAATCGTGGCATAAATGCACAGCGACAAGATACTGATTCCAAAAATCAGCCCGAACGCACCCAGAAGCATGAGTGGTCTGATCCGCCCCGAAAAACACCGCTTCACAAAATCCATTCTCGTCTCTCCCGGTTGGAACTGCTTCCAGCCGATCAGCAGCAGATATGTAGGCGACCATGCAATCAGATTGCGGACAATCCACATCGCCACCGGCGGCGCGTGGAAAATCAGGCTCGCCGGACCCGCCACAAAAAGGATGAGCGCCCAGACAAGAACGTAAGAGCTGATAATATACTTCTTTAAATAATTTGGTTTCATTGGTTGTTTCCTCCCTCATTGTATGATTGTTTACTTAATAGACCGTTAGTCAGTCGGTATTCAATTAATAAAAATGCGATTTACGCATCCGCCATACCCGCTTCACGCGTGAAACCGCAAAACTTTACAGCACATCGGCCGAAAACAAAGGCAGGACTGCCTGCATCATACTCCCCTGCTCCATCTGTAAGAGCCGCTCCAGATTATAGATAAACGCCGTCGTCTTTTGCCGCCGCGCTTCCTCCGTCTGCACCGCTAGCGCATCAAACGCCGTATTTGCGTACAGAAATGTCATCTCCGCCACCTCCGCCGGATAGTCGGTGTGGCAGATACCCGCCGCTATGCCCTCCTCGATCAGTCCCGTAAGCAGGGGATTCATCCCGGCAAGCAGCCGCTCCTGTATCTTCTGGTGCATCAGGGCATTCTGCGGCTTGTGAATCTGTTCCATCAGCCCGTCGCCCCACCCCTCATTGATCTGCAGCGCACGGATCATCAGTGTCAGGCGCTGTAAAACGGGAATTTCCTTCTGCTTTGCAAACGTGCCCGCCTTTGCCAGCATCTGTCCGATCATCCGCTCTATGACCGCGTCCAATATCTCCTCCTTGGACTGAAAGTGATAGTAGAGCGTACCTCGCGCAATCCCCACTTCCACCAGGATATCGCCCGTGCTTGTATGGTCGAAGCCCTTTGTGCCAAACAGCCGCTCCGCCACGTCCAGTATTTCGTTTTTCCGCTCCTCCGCCTCTTTTACAATCCGCATTGCTTCCCCTCTCCCGTCCTTGTTACCGACTGTCTGTCGGTTTGATTCTAACATATGAACGGCCAGGCTGTCAATCCGGTAAATATCTTCAAACAAACAGGGGGAAAATTGAGACTTATCACAAAAAAGTCTTGCATCCTGCCTACACATAATAGTAAAATATAGATAAATATATCAACTAACGTGAAAACACATCATCCTTTAGGAATTGCTAAAAAATAGCTTTGCAGGGGGATTGAGACCAGTCAGATGTGAAGATTAATTCTTAAGCAGTTCCTTAGTGGGGGAAGGAGATGCTATTATGGGTATAAGCGGAATCGCGTCAACAAACAGCATGTCGGTCATGCAGATGTCTTCGACCGGCTTAAAAGATCACAAGAGCAAAAACATTCAGAATGAAATCACGGAAGTGCAACAGCAGATACAGAAGCTCTCTTCCGCGGAAGAACTTTCTGCCAATGAGAAAGAGGACGAGCGGAAGAAACTGTTGAAGGAAAAATCCAGTCTTGACAGCGAGCTGAAACAGCACCAGGAAGAGCTTCTCCGCTCGCAGAAAAGAGAAGCCATGCTCGCCGAACTGCGCAAAGACCAGAATCCTTTGCGTAAGGAGAACACCGAAGACAAAACGGCGGCATCGGAGACCTCCGCAAATACTATAGAAAAGGAAAATCCTGCCGCTGAAAACCAGCAGGCACAGCCTGTACAACCGGGCACTGTGATCAGCCTAGGCAGTGACGGCACCGTGATTCTGAAGGAAGCCATGAATCCGGCTGAAGACAATACAGCCTCCGCACAAACCAGACCGGCTGACGAGGCAAAAGAAGAAGCCGCTGCCGAAGAAGAGACGGAGTCCGTGGAAGAAGAGACATACACGGATCCGGCTGAACAGTTCAGACCGACCGCCAGTGAAATGCATGCCATGGTTTCTGCCGAAACTTCCACGCAGATTGCCGACCGTATGGGAATGCTTGTATCCAAAACAGATGACGGCATTGCCATATTAAAGGGCGAAATCAAACAGGACTCTCACTATGGCACGGACACGGAGAGAAAAGAGGCTGAGCTCGCGGACATGCAGAAACAGAGACAGCAGGAAATGGCAGTCCAATTCTCCATATTAGGGGACGCAGGTAATTCCATGAAAGCGGCTTTCGATACGGAATCCGTAAACAGCGCGGCGCAAAAGGATACAGGAAAGCACTTTCAGGTCAGCGGTCTGAGCGCTTTGCAGCAGGAAGAGCAAGCCGCACAGCAGGGATTTCAAGTTTCTATCGCATAGACAATTTCAGCCACATATCGTTTAATAAATAAAGAGTACAGGCCATTGCATATATCCGTCCTGTACTCTTTTTGTATTGTCTATGAAACGACCTGCGCTTTGCCCTCCCTGGCACAGGAAATCCGACACTTAATGGGCTGTGTCCACAATGGCAATACTGGAATCTCCCTGCATTGCATGTTCTATGACAGCCGCCTCCAGCTTCTGAAAAGATCCGTAGGATGAGGTTGCACCGGTCAGCGCATCGATCTCCTCTTTTCCCTGTCCTTCCAAAAGCTGCCCCGCATAATAACGGGTATACTCGTTTGGATAGGTACCTTCGACATGCAGCATGTTCTGCATATACGCGTTATCCCAGCTCTTGATAAAACCGCTGGCATTCTCCGCGTTGTACTCCACAGAAACAATACTCCCGCCTTTGACCATAATCGTGATATATTCTTTCCAGCCGTGGCTGAATTCAGAAGCCTGTGCGGTATAATAACCATCCTGCATCCCGGTCTGTTCCCCGCATGCCGTGAGCAGCATCATAACCGCCAGAGTAAGCGCTATGCCAAATATACGTTTCATCTGTCATCCCCCTCCTTCAAAGCAAATTTCCCTACCTGCGCCTGCAGCTCCTCGGCCTCCCTCGCCAGAAGTCCGCTGGACTGACTTGTTCCCCCTGCATTCTGGAGATTCCTGTCAGCAATGGCAGATATGGTCGCAATACGCTCCTCCATGCTGACCAGTGCATCCTCCTGCCCCTGCACTGCCGCCACAAGCTGATCCGAAATCTCACTGATCTCTGTGGAAGCGCCGTAGATGGACTGCAGGGACTGCGCCGTGCTGACATTCAGCTCCACGCCTGTCTGAATAACGGCTCTCGTATTCTCCACGATTTCCATCGCGCTCTGGGCTGCCTTGGCACTTTTGCCCGCCAGATCCTTCACCTCTTCCGCCACAACCGCAAACCCTTTGCCCGCGCTTCCGGCATGTGCCGCCTCCACAGAAGCGTTCAGAGCCAGAATGCTTGTCTGGAACGCGATATCGTCAATCGACTTGGCGATGGTCGTAATCTCCTGCGCCTTTGCGCTGATATCGTCCATGGCGTTGGAAAGAGCCGTCATCTGGTTGTTCGCCTCCTGTACCTTTCGGGTAATTTCAACCGTCATGTTACGTGTCTGGCTGCTGCTTCTGGAAACGTCAACAAGCTGCTCCTTCACATGGGTCACCTCGTCAACCAGCGCTTCCGTCGCCTGATTCTGTTCCAGAGAGTCCTCATGGAGCTGTCCCGACTGTCCGCTCAGTTCATCCGCCATACTGGCAAGACGGGTCGCTGCCGCACGGAACCCCGTGATGGTCTCATTCATAGACTGCAGAATATTGCCAAGACTGTTGCGAATCTGTGTAAAGTCCCCTCTGTATTCCAC
This sequence comes from uncultured Lachnospiraceae bacterium, assembly GCA_949472775.1. Lineage (GTDB taxonomy): Bacteria > Bacillota > Clostridia > Lachnospirales > Lachnospiraceae > UBA3282. The sequence goes on along the minus strand of CASWVG010000020.1, from coordinate 20,735 downwards.
ACGCGGCTCAATCTGCAGATTGCCGTCGGCAACCCCGCTGAGCACCTGGCGGATATCCGATATGTAGCGGTTGACACTCTCCACCGTGTCAGCCAGCGTTCTGGTCATAACCTCCAGCTCATCCCCGGAACTGACACCCGCCACCTCTGTGTGCAGATCCCCGTCGGCGAGGGCAACCATCCTGCCCGTCACATTTTTTACCGGCTTTGAAATAGACCCAGCCATACGAAGAATCACCAGAATAGAAAGCAGCAACACCACAAACGTACAGATGCCCGCCACAACCATGGCACCGTTGATCAGATGATTGTAGTCTGACTTGGGTACCTGAATAACCAGCGCCCACTGTGTCCCGCGGATCGGTGAAAACGCTGCAAGCACCTGTTCACCGTCAATGGCAAACTCCGTCGCGCCTGTTTCCCCTGTCGTCACACTCCTGATAGCCTCTTGTCTGCCGCCGCTGAGTTCCAACAGCGTGGCTCCGGCTCTGACCTTCTCCTGCTCCGGATGCCCTGTGACGATCCCTTCCCGGTTCACCATATAAGCCAGTCCGTTTTTGCCTATATTGATACTGCTCAGCACATCATTGAGCACATCATATTTATATACACCTACCACATAAAATGCGGTTGCTCCGTCCTCTTTCACCGGCATACCTATCTCAATGCCCAGATTGTCCTGAAAAACCGTTTTTGTATAGACAGTCAGATTGTCCGTCTCCTGCAGCAGCGCCAAAAAATCGCCCTCCAGATTTTCCGGCGCACCGTCAATCCCTTGCACCAGATCCCCGTTCAGATCATACAGGGCAATTGTGTGAAACTCATAAATCTCGTCCGCTTCGGTCAGAACTGCAGCCCAGCTCTCTTTTGCCGACGCGTCAGAAGCCACCGCATCATCCTCCCCAAAGCCCACTATACTCATCCTCGAATCGCCGGCGATCATCATCATACGGTCCGCCAGCATATGAATGTTGGCTTCCACCGTCTTTGCCGACTGCCTGGCCATAGGCTGCAGACTGTCCAGCAAAATACTGTTCGCCAGTGACTGCATGGAAAGCGCCATAATGACGCAGCATACTGCCACCAGAACCAAAATATTGAATGTGGTATTCCTCAATATCCTTCCATTGAGACTCCTTCTCATCCTGCGTCCAGAGCGGGAGTCTGACTTTTTTGTTACCATGTACATATCGCTCCTTTTTCTAAAATGTTTCGGTGATATCATACCACGAACATCATACAAAAGGAAGTCCTTTCTGGTACTTTTGACACAACGCTTTCCGGGGGACAGGCTGACCGCCTGGTCGTGTTCCAAAAGCATCTCATAAATCACCCCATACTTCTTTGCGATATCACCCGCATAGGACATGCCCTCCGGCGTTTGTTTTCATCCTTTTCCCACGTATTTTGCTATCTTGTATCCCTAATTGCTGTCTACCACTCCATAGGTCATTCCATGCGCTCCCTGCGCTTCATTCTGCATCCATTACTTAGCAAATAAAACGGAAATTGCTCCATAACAAAATAAATCTTCCCCTGAAAATAAAAGTGTGATATAATACCGTCGGTTTAAGGAATCATTGCAGAAATAAAAACAGGACAGAAACAAGAGACATAAGATGGCAGACAAGAAGATACGCAGGCTAATCAGCATATTTATAATCTTATCGCTGTTCTTCGCGGGAATGTATGTAAATGCAGACCCGGCAGGAGATTTTTTTGCGTCCGGCATGACGGGCAATGTATCAGAAAGCCTTGCTCCTGTCCATTCAGATACCTACAATGACGCGATCGGCACAACCGAGCTGCCTGCCATACACAGTATGGAATGGCAGACACGGTCAGGATATCAGCAGCAATACAGGGAAGTCCATGAGTCCCTTTTTTTGCCTTGCCTCAGCATTGATTCTGTAACAAAGAGAAAATTTTATAGAAACCATACGGCAACATATTTATTCTGTCAGACGCAAAACGAACGGATGACGGAGTCCGTCTATCAGTCTGACGGGAAAAAGCGAATCTAAAACTGTATCTGTACAAATAGGAAATGCATAACTTAATAACAGTTTTAGAAAGAAGGGAAATATATGTTGGCACAGGTTGTTGCAGTAATCATTTTTATTGCAATGTTTCTTTTTATTGTGACCGAAATTGTGGAAAGACATGTAGTTTCGCTTGTCTGCGCACTGTTGACGGTCCTTTTTGTTTTTGGTCTGGGAATGCACAGCATGACGGCAGTGATTGAGACGCTGAATATCAAAAGTATTTTCATGACCGAATTCTGGTATCTGTCGGGCGAGACGTCGGGAAGCAGCACCGGCATCAACTGGGAGACGATCCTGTTTATCTTCGGCATGATGGTCATGGTGGAGGGCATGGCGCGCGTCGGCTTTTTCAGATGGCTCTGTATGCGCATCGCCAGACTCGTGCATTATCAGGTCATACCGCTGTTTATCACTTTTATGATCTTATCAACCATACTGGCAATGTTTATCGACAGCATCACCGTGATTCTGTTCTTAGCCGCCGTGACGATTGAACTCTCACAGCTTTTGAAATTCAATCCGATCCCCATGATCCTGTCCGAGATTTTTTGCGCCAATCTCGGCGGTTCGGCAACCATGTGCGGCGATCCGCCCAATATTATCATCGGCACTTCGCTCGGGTATTCTTTTACGGACTTTGTGACAAACACGGGCGTGATTGCAGGCGTCTGCCTGATTGCGGTACTGGTGTATTTTTATCTGATATTCCATAAGGAGCTGAATGCCGACGCGTCAACGTCAGTGGATTACAGCAGTCTGCCAAGCCCGGAATCTACAATTACCGATAAAAAGGGATTTGCGGTGAGCTGTGTGATCTTTGCCGCCGCAATTGTGCTTCTGACCACCCACGCGCAGACAGGGCTTACCGTTTCCACGATCGGGTGCCTTGTGGCGGCTGCAACCTTGATAACCTCATGGAAATATGCCGCACAGTTATTAAAAAAGGTGGACTATAAAACGCTGCTGTTTTTTATCGGCCTGTTCGTCGTGATCGGCGGACTGGAACAGACGGGAATCCTCGAAATCATGGCGGGTTTTATCGGCAGAATCAGCGGCGGAAACGTCATGGTCATGGTTGCGATCATCATATGGCTGTCCGCGGTTGTCAGCGCCTTCGTGGATAATATCCCGTTTGCCACCACGATGATACCGATCATTAAAAGTCTGTCGGCTGCATACGGCGTCGATCTGTCCATGCTTTCATGGACGCTGGCTATGGGAACGGATATCGGCGGAAGCGCCACACCCATAGGCGCATCGGCAAATGTGGTCGGCGTTGCGACGGCGTCGCGGGAAGGCTATGTGATCAAATGGGGACTTTACTGTAAAAAAATGATGCCGGCAACGGTAATCGTTGTCCTGCTATCCATGCTTTTGATTTATTTCCGATATTTATAGAGGGAGGTGGAACGGATGGAAAAGCAATTAATCATTTCCGTTGGAAGAGAATACGGCAGCGGCGGGCACGAAATCGCTGAGAAACTGGCGAATCACTATGGCATCCAACTGCTAGACCACAATCTTCTCGACGAGATTGCCGCGAAAAAGAACGTGAAGATGGATCATTTGAGAACACTGGATGAAAAGCACAAAAATCCGCTGTCTTCAAGGACCGTGAGAGGCTACAGCAGTTCGCCGGAGGAAAATCTTCTGTATCTTCAGTTTGACTATCTGCGGGACAAGGCGGATGCGGGAGACTCCTTTGTGATCGTAGGGCGATGCAGCGAGACAATCCTGAAGCAGTATGAAAGCATGATATCCATATTTATTCTCGCCGACCGTGAAAAGAGAACCGAGCGGATTATGCGATTGTATCATCTGACAGAAAGTGATGCCGCCAAAAAGATACGCGAAAAAGATACGAGCCGCAGACGATACCATAACAGTTTCTGCGTCGGGAAATGGGGCGACTGCAGAAATTACGACGTTTCCCTGAACAGCAGCAAGCTGGGCATCGACGGTTCGGTGAAACTGCTGACAGAATATATTGACAGAAGAAGACAATAGATCATAACCGACAAGCTGCCGGAAACTTTCCGACAGCTTGTTCTATCCTGAAAGCGGGAAAAGCAGCGCCCACGGGCGCAATTCCTACTCTAATATCCCCGCCATCTTCTCGATCATTTCATCCTCCTTCAGGCGAAACTTGATCTCCACTCTTCTGGATGCCGGCATATCCACTTCCTCCGTCGGGCTTCCAAGCGCGTCCTTCTCGTAAACCGGGGTGCTCCACGATTTCCCGTTGACGGTTAGAATTTTCTGCAGCTGCTCAATTTCCGTCTCACTGAGCCCGTTTCTTTTGTTCAGGCAGAAATCCGCCACGGCTTTGGCGCGTTCGTAGGACAGTTCCATATTGCTCTGGTAGCCGCCGTCTGTATCCGTGTGCCCTTCTATAATAATCTCCGCAATATACTCCCGGAACTGCTCCTGCAACAACACATCCAGATACATCGGGATAATATTTTTTAACGTCTCCCTGCTGTCCGCGGTGAGGGAGGCACTGTTGTAACGGAACAGCACATCGGAGGAGAACGTGATGGAGCCGGTCTGGGCGTCCACCTTCATGGTAGAATTGCTGAACGCCGACTGCAGCGCACCGATGATATCCGTGCGGATACCGACGATATCCTGCAACTCCTGCTTCGTCGTTGTCAGCTCCTGTCTGGCGTCCTCGATTTCCAGATAGGCGTTGTCCAGTTCTTCCTGCGTAAGTGCCGCCTGGTCGTATGCCTGCTGCAGCTGCGCCAGAGAGGAGGCAAGCTCCTCGTTTGACTTCTCCAGTTCCGCCTTGGAAAGCTCTAAGTCCGCGATCGTCGCATCCAGCTCGCTCTGCGCTGCGTTCAGTTCCAGCCTCGTCTGGTCCAGATCATCCGTCTTCTGTCTGTATACGGCAAGGGTGATCGCTATCATCAAGATAAAAATCAGCAGAAGCGCCGCCATCATATCCGAGTAGGACTGCCAGTAGCTGTGCTCCGCAAACGCTTCCCTGTTCCTGCTTCTATTTCTCATATAAGTTCCTCATCTGTTCAAATGTATAGATCTGGCTGCTGATTTCATCGCTCATGTCGCTGCACGCATCCGCCAGCATTTTCTTCTGCTCCATAAGCTCCCCCGCAAACACTTCCTGCCTTTCCATGACATTGGCAAGCGCCTCCTGCACGCTGCGGTTTACCTCCACCAGAGCTGTGACCGCCTCCACCATCTCCGCGGCGCTGACCGCGCTTGCCGCCTGTGACTCACCCGCGCTCTTTAAGACATTTCCCAGTTTCTGAAAGTCCGTATCCAATGCCTTCTGCATCTGCACCGTGAACTTGTCCACGATGCGCTCCACGCCCGCCGTCTGTTCCATCGCATTCCCTTTCAGCAGTTCAAGCATCTGCTTCAAGGAATTTGCCATCCCCGCCTGATAGACAAGCATGGTCGCCGCGTTCTCGTCCTCTTTCAAGGCAATTGGCTGCGCCGTCTGGCGGAACACGTCCAGAAATTCGCCCAGCGTCTCATAGGCATCCGACATAATGCTCCGGTAAACCACATTGAACACCAGTGAAAAAAAGATACCGTACACCGAAGTGTGAAACGCCACCTTCATACCCGAAAGCAGGGAACCCACATTGTCGGAGATGGAAAAAATATCGTCGCCGCTGAATGCACCCATCCCCATGGAAAGTCCCAGAAACGTGCCCAGAATACCCAGACCTGTAAGCGTCCCGGAAACCCCGGAATTGTAGAAGTTCATGCCTGCCCTGTCCAGCAGATCCTCATTGATGTATTCTCCCAGATCACAGGAAGACGCAGCGCTCTTTCTGGTCTTTGTGCCTCTCACCCGCAGACGGTATTTGTTGAACGCCTCCTGTAACACTTTTTCTTCAAACACCTTGTCGTTATCTTTGTAATTTCCCCAGAGATTTTTCCCGCCAGCCTCCTTATATTCCTTCTGCAGACGGATCGCCACATCCTCCAGATCATAAATGATCCTGTTAAGCCTCCCGAAGCTGACGGAAGAAATGATAAAAAGAATCCCGATCACAAGTAAAAAACCGACGTTGATCGAAAGGTTTACGACAGAAATCTCTTCCCCTGTAAACACACCGTTCAGATACAAAACAAAAGCCACCACAATGACATACAAAAAATACAGTACATAATACAACCTGCTCTTCATCCGTATTCCCGTCCTTTTCCTTAAGTCGATACCATTAGTATTCCTGTTATCGCAGGATTGATTCCTGCCTGTTATGACTTAAAGCTATCACATTTCAATCCGAAGTGCAATCGACTTAAGGATATCTTAAACTATTAATACATTTCCTTTTATGGAAAAAACGGTGACTTGGCGCTTGACTCACCGGTTCACCGTTTCTCAAATCCTTATGATCATTATGTATAAAGCGTTTATCTATCCGAAAGCTTTTTTATTTTATCAAGAAATGACACATAAAATGCCCGCTCCATCTCCATCAGCTTTTTTTCCTCCATGCCTGCGGGCTGTCCGCCGAGCGGATGGTCTAACCCATAAATCCACTTCTTCACAGCGCTGACCGCACTCTCCACAGATGTTCCCAACAAGTCCGTACAATTGTATTCACCATGATACCATCTGATAATGCGATCCACAGCCATCTGCGTAATGCAGGACTGTTTCCCGTCTGCTGACACCCACATGCCGCCTACTGTAAAAGTGCCGCCCGTTTCTTTCTCCGCCTCCAGAAACGCCTGTCTCACTTCCTCCGGCGCATGTTCCGCAATCGAGTTCAAAACGCGGGAAGCACGATCGTCCTTTTCTGCCTTCTCTGCCTTCTCTGCTTCCGCTGATTTCTGGTTGACCACATCCGCGAAACTCTTTCTCGATTCTGTTTTTGCAGTATTATTGCCCGTATAGCCCTTTGTAAAGTACCCTGCCATTCCAATCCCGTTAATCCCCATCTTCAAACCCTCCATCGTGCTTTGCCTTTTTTGACAGTGCGCGTTCTCTTTTAGAACTCATACCGTCTATAAGGAATACGAATCAGCCCGCAAAAAAGTTTCATAAAAATATACTGTTGACAAGCAGCAGCCGGAAAGTCGTTATATCCCATATTCATACTCAAAAGATGCCCTGTCCGTCTCAAAGGATAAAAGTGTGCGGTTATCTTTCCGAAAGCGATATCTTGCCCGACATGCCGCGCTTTCACGGATTGTCCTCGCCATGTCTCCCCGCGCCGGTGCCTTTAAGGGTTTTCCGTTTCTCTCCAGAAGGTCCGCCTCCAGTTCCATACGCCCCTGTATGACTTTCACTCTCCCATTCTTGATCTCAGATATCTTTGCCCCCAGATAAGTGGCAAATCGGTACTCCCTGCCATCTAGGAGCACCACGCCGATCACGCCCCGGAAACGGAAACCGGCCATGGGAATATCTGCCACGGATAACATGAGCGCACCCTCCGGGAAACTACACTGTGTCCAGATATATTCCCTGGGAAACGACCGCCCCCTGTCCCCTTCCCAATAGCCCTGCGCGCCGTCAAAAGAATAGGTCTCCCCGTTGACAGACACCTTTCCCCACACCCTGTGTTTCATGCTTGCTATAGTGTGGCGGCATTCCAAAAACGGAAGCAGGGAAAATGGCCCCATGATATGGTACCTTAAAGGCATAAGATCACCGAATGCAAGCTTTCCCTTTACTTCCAGCCCCGGTGCGCATACCGCCAGACGGATTCCCCTCTTTCCGAACCGGTTCTTTCCGATAGCAATGGTTCTGCCGCTTTGGCGGAATGCTTCCCCGGGAAAAGAAACCGTCCACGACTGCTCCTGCGTGATAATCTGAATGGAGCAGGTCTTTTTCCGCCCCGCCTGGTGAACCGCCGGTATCACCGCCAGTGTCTGTGTGTCGGACTGGCATTTGAAATACCATCCGTAAAACCATCCTCTTTTTCCTGTAACCATCCCTTCACTCCTTTGCACGCTAACCTTCCCGTCTTTTGCAGTCCGTCTGTGCCGGACCGTCAATCAGATGCCCTTCCCTGTCAAACCGGGATCCGTGGCACGGACAGTCATAGCTTTCCTCCGCCGGGTTCCACTCCAGACGGCACCCCATATGGGGACAGTTTGGAACAATCCGCCCTTTTCCCGGCGGCAAAAGATGCTTTGCCAGTCCTTTCACCGTATAAGCGCCATGCACAGCCAGCCCTTTCGCCGCCTGCGCCGTAAAACGCCGGTTGGGTGAAAAAATATCCGCCTCCGGGCAATCCCGTCCTGTGATCAATGCTGTCAGGATACGCGCGCTCACCATGGAGGAAGTCATGCCCCACTTCCCAAAGCCCGTGGCAACATACCAGTATGGTCTGCGTCTGGAAAATCTGCCGATATAGGGCACCCCGTCCAGTGTCATACAATCCTGTGCCGACCATCGGTACACTTCGCGGCATCCGGGATAGATTTCCTGCGCCCTGTTTTTCAGCATCCCGTATCTGCATCCTGCGCCCGTCCTGTCCGTCGGGTTCACCCCCGTCCGATGGCTTCCGCCCCCAAGAAGCAGTAAGTCGCCGCAGTTTCTAAAAGAAAGCCCACCGGGATCCGTCCCCAGGTACATGCCCTCAAGGCTCTCCGCTCCTTCCAACGCTATTACATAGCTCCGCTCCTGATACATTCTGGCAAAATAGTATCCCGGCACATTGATAAACGGATAGTGGGCGGCAAACACGACATGTTCTGCCGTCACGGTCCCTCTGCCCGTCTCCACCCTCCTATCATCCACCTTCAGCACCTTGGACTGCTCATACACTTCCACTTCCTCCGCCATCTTTTCCAGAAATTTCAAAGGGTGGAATCTCGCCTGACGCGCAAACATGGTCGCGCCTGCCACCAAAAAAGGCAGCTCACAGTCTGTCCCAAAAGATGCCTTGATACCAAGCGACGCCGCTGCCTCAGCCTCCCTTTTCAGAGACTCCGCCCCTGTCTGGGAATAAAGGTAAGCCGGGCACCTGACAAAATCGCAGTCGATCCCTTTCTCACGAATCAGCCTTTCATACTCCCCGACTGCCGCCTCGTTTGCCCTGGCATAATGCGCCGCCATGCGACTCCCGAATGTCCGGATCAGGCGGCTGTAAATTAAGTTATGCTGGGACGTGATTTTCGCCGTGGTATTCTTTGTCTGCCCGCTGCCAATCCTGTCAGCCTCCAGCACCACTGCCCGGATGCCCTCTTTCTTTAAGTAATATGCCGTCAAAATTCCCGCAAGTCCTGCCCCGATGACAACAACCGGCGCCTCCATATCTCCCGGCAGCGGATCCCGTTTCCTCATCTCACTGCTTTTCGTCCAGACAGATTCCATCTTTACCTCCATGTCGATTTTTAATCTTTACCCGCATTACCTCCAGCCCCGGTGCAATGCCTTGAAGGGACAGGATTGATTGTAAATAGCATATGCCGTTTTGCTATTTCCATTCAGAGACGGATTGTCAAGTGTGTTTATAAACTTTTTTACGTCCTTTCCACTGACAACCGCCTCCCTGCTTCCTGATTTCTTTATCTGCCAAGGCAACATCCGGATTATGCCATTTCCTTCACATACCCAGAAAATGTCCTTTTCCCCCTCATCTGTCTACTGCTTTGTAATATACAAAGCGTACAAAAGGGCACGCATTATTTTCAAAATTTGAAAAAAATAAGCCATGATTGGCTTAAATAAAGGATTTTTGCGATACGATGTAATAAGAAGTGTCAAACACCCGAGCCAGAAGTACAAGAACCAGTTTAATGTTTACAAATAAAGGTGGGAGAAAAAGCGGAAAACAGTGTTTTGTTTACTGTCGTATCTTGCAAAACGCTGTCACTATGTCAGAATAAGTGTCATTGCCTGCCGCCGCATTGCTCCGTTACTGTCCCGCCAGATCACCCTATTCCAAAAATCCGAGAAACTTCTTCCACGCCATATATCCCCGCAAATCGCCGCAGGAATACTCGGACTGCATAATATCCTTTACCGTTTTTACCCAGTCCACTTTCTCCCAAAAGCTCCACGCGCCAGCGTTTTTCTGTTCCGCGTTTTTCACGGCTTTTGCGACTGCGGCTTTCAGTACGGTGTCCTCAAAGCTCCCCTTTCCGCTTTCTTTCAAGTCAGCGGTAAACGCATATATTTCGGCCGTATCACAGTTCTCCGGCTCCACCTTTGACACATCTACCATCCGTTCTGTCACATTCCCCATTTTGTCCCAGATCTTTACCTTGTACACAGGATTTCCCTGCGCAAAGTCCGGCGTCTTATATACGGAGATGGACGATCCGTTCAAAAGATCTGCGCTCATGAATATTGCCGTATCCCCGGCGCTTTCGTCTGTACCATACAGAGTGGCTGTCGACCGCCCTGCTGCCTGCAAAGCTTGCGCCGCATTTTTTGCGAAATTCCCTTCTGCCTCCTTTCCCTCTGTCTTTTCCAATCCATACCAGGCTGCCGGGTGGCTGGTTGTCCCTATCCCGTGAATGCTCATTCTTCAAATCCCCCATAGCTGTTGTACATATGACAGTCTCCCTGATCCCGGAAACGGTCTGTTATTCCCTCTGTCAATAATACGAATCAGCAGGTAAAAAAGTTTCACGCCTGCCTGTAAAGTTTCCACCCCATCAGCACAATCCAGACATAAGCCATCGTCTTTGGAATCATCAGCATCCCGATAATGGGTAATATCCCACTAAACAACACAACTGGCAGATAAAAGCCAAACGACAGCCCCACCGCTAAAGGCATAAACCGAAATACCGGATCGTCTGCCTTCTTTGTCTCCTGTGCAAAAATAACGATAATGATCACTCCCATGATCGCAAACGGTATGTTGCGGAGCACTCCATACAATAGCGGCTGACGATAGGTAAGCCATTGGTTCTGGGGAAGCAGACAAAGCGCGATGCGAAGTGCCGATAATGTCCACATCGCTGTCGTAAGGCCTTTGCGCTCCTTGATCTGATAGCGTTCGCGCCAGACATAATATAAAATCAGATAAAAGATCGTCATGGTGATGGATGTAATGAGTTTCCCGATTCCGAGCGTCGCCGCGTTCGCTTCCAGTCCGGTCGTCCAAAGCGCATAGGAACGGGGGACGAGGTGGAAGGAATCGCCTGCGCCGAGCAGCGCGGCCATCAGTCCAGCCTTTTTTACCAGCGGATCCTTCCCTTTTATTAACATTGTAAGACCTGCAGTGATTGCAAATCCAAGATACAGTACGTCAAAAACGGTTTCTGCTATTGCCTGTGGCATACCTGTTCCTCCTTTTTATTTAATGAACGTGTTCATTTATATTGTATGCTATTTTGGGGATTTGTCAACGCCTTTTTTTGAACACGTTCACAAATAACATCCTCTGACATCAGCGAACTATTCTTCCGCACCCACTTCATAAATAATGCGCCTAATGACTGTAATGAAAAAAGAAATATCAGACGCCCGCGCCCTTAACAGCATTGTCATGTTCATCATAATGAAACGGGCGAACTGCTCCTTGGTAAATGTTTCATTCCAGACGTCTTCTCGAACCCTCGCATCCTGTTCCATACGCTGAATCAGCGTCTCCTCCAATGCCGACTGCGCGGACGCCATATGCGCCTGTCCTGCCACTTCCACGTTGCCAAGACTGTTCATCAGTTTTCCGGCGGATTTGTCTATGCGCTCTTGCAAAAAATAAAATATCTCCTGTAGCTGCTCACAAAATGATGCAGCCGTAATCTCATTTCTCATTTCCAGCAAAGCCTGATTCCAGTATACTTCCGTAAGAGCCAGCAGAATTTCATCTTTGTTTGAAAAGTAGTTGTATACGGTTCCGCTTGCAATACCGGCTTTTTTCGCAATGGAACGAATGTTGACAGCCTCAATCCCTTCCATATCCGCAATACTTTCGGCTATATTCAGCAATGTGTCACGCAGGGTATCGTCTTTTCTACGCACTGAAGCTCTCCTTCCGCCTTCTTTTTATGAACGAGTTCATTCGTATTTTATTCATAGAGTAAAATTTGTCAATTTACTATCAGATCCGCATACACAAATATTACCGTATCCCTTTAGCCTTCGTCTGCGCCATGCAAAGCGTCTTCGTCAGCTATTCCAATTCAGTTACCGGCAGACCCCCAGACGATGATTGCTCCTTCACACGTTCCCCACATACACCTTCTCCAGATATTTCCCCGCGATCCCGGCAAGACGGTACAACTGTTCCACGTCCGTGGCATCTTTGTCCATCATGTGATACCGCGGAAAAAAGCGGGTGATATGGAGAGGGATTGACGGACGTAAATCGGAAATCCATCCGGCCTGCGCTTCCATATCCTCAAGAGAATCGTTTTCTCCCGGCACAATCAGTGTAGTCAGCTCCACATGACAGCTTTCCACTGCCCTCGCGATAAAAGCCTTAACCGTCTCCAGATCCCCGCCGAGTTTCCGGTAATACGCCTCCCGAAAACCCTTCAGATCAATGTTCATGGCATCTATCCACGGCAGCAGCTCCTCAAGCACCGCAAGCGAAGCCGTACCGTTCGTCACGAGCACATTAAGCATCCCATACTCTCTCACCAGCCGCGCCGTGTCACGGACAAACTCCCAGCCCACCAGCGGTTCGTTGTACGTATATGCCACACCGATGTTCCCCGCCTCCTTCCGCTCCTTCCACAGTAGCGCCAAGTCCGCAAGCTGTCCGGGGGAGACATGCTCCGCGTCAAGTGCTTTTTTATCCGCCATGGAGATCTCGTGATTCTGGCAGAAAGGGCATCTGAGATTACAACCGAAACTGCCCACAGACAAAACTTTGCTTCCCGGATGAAAATCATACAGTGGCTTCTTTTCAATGGGATCAAGCGCAAGAGAAGTGATCCAGCCGTAATTTGCATAGACCATTTCCCCACCCTCGTTTTTTCTCGCCTTGCACAGCCCCGTCTGTCCGGGTTCCAGCGCACAGTGATGCATACACACCTGACAAATTATTTTCATCCCTCTCCCTCTCGTCCATGCGGAGAATGCCGCTTCTCAGGCATTCTCCCGAGTGAAATATAGAACTTCTCCACGAAGCAGCCTATGCTGCAAGTGGCTAGAAGTTCTTTTCACTTAATTAGTGGTGCCGTATCACTTCAAACCGTTCCAGCTCCACGCTCTCATGGTCTCTGATTCCCGCCTTCTGCTTCGCTATGGCGATCTGCTCCTCTATGGTGTCCACGCCCTCCAGATTGGGCAGCAGCAGCCCACGCCTTCCGCCCTTTGTCACAATGACGCCGTACCGGGTCACATCCAGTTCCTCAGGCGAGGCAATCTTCTCCGTCTCCCCTAGCACATCAACGCTGATCGTCAGACGCTCCACCTCCCAGTCCTCCACAGGAGAGAATCTGGTATCCTCCGAACAGGCGCTGACAGCATTGCGCATGATCTCTTCTGCAAGAGATTCTCTGACCGCCCGGATGGTGCCGATACAGCCTCTGAGCCTTCCGTCCTCCTTCAGGGACACGAACGCGCCCGCCCTGCTTTTGTACAATTCCTCCGGCAGTCCCTGCGGCATCTCAGGAAGCGTCCCCGTCTTTACGAACGCCTCAATGGTGTACCTCGCCAGCCTGACGTATGCGTCTTCCTTTTCCCGCCTTGCAAGAATCTCCTTCCGTTCCTTCTCCTCATACTGCTCCAGAAAATTCCGTGTGCCGTCATCGCCGCAGGGACGATAGGAGCAGACGCCATACCCCACCCCGAAAGGGCCCTCATAGGAAAGCCGCTCTGCCTCCACGCCCGTTCGGTCAAACGCACCCGCCATGATGGTAAAGGAACGGTGCCCGCACTCAGCCGCCTTCTCACAGAAGTCTTCCGAAAATTCCAGCAGCTCCCCAAAATCACCCCTGCCCATCACGTCCATGATCCGCCCATCGTAGACAGGTCCCTCCTCCTGATAGCCGTAGGGTCCGTCCTCCTTCAGTTTATGGGACAAGTCGCCGCTGGCAATCACCACCGTATTCCTCTCAAGCGTCCGTGCTGCCGCCTGGATACACTGTCCCAATCGGTAATGCGCCGCCAAAGGCAAGCCCGACAGACCGATTCTCACCAGACGGTATCCTGTCCAGAACTGATTTGCAAAATACAGGGGCACCATGGTGCCATGATCCAGCTTCTTCTCCCGTTCTCCCAACGTCCCCGCCGGCAAACCAATATCCTCCGCAGCCTCGCACAACACACGGACAAATTCCGTGTCATAGGAAACTTCCATGGAAGTCCGTCCGGCGCGAAACTGCCCAAAGTCACCTCTTGCCCCCTTCCCTGGCGAAATGTGAAAATAGTCCGCATACATGATCTGGTGCGGGGAAAGGAGCACAATGGTCTCGGGCTGCAGATGACCGATCGCCTCCGCCACTTTTTTGTACGCATCGATTGTCCTCTGAATTTTCTTCTCCTCACCTTTGCCCACATCGGGTATGATGAGCGGCGGGTGCGGCACCATGAAGCCTGCTGAAATTCCCATGATGATCCTCCTGTCGGTTTCCCAAGTTTATTACGCTTCCCTGCAAAAGTCCATTTTATGTGTTTATGGTAGCACAAAACAACTGCCCTTACAATGAGATTCCCTTCACTGCAACGGTTACTCATATCTTTCTTTCATCAGTTTTAATTTTACTCATAAATCCGCCTCCCCCATATGGGAAAGCGGATCAGACAAAATACAATCGGATTGAGGTTGCTACAAACTTTAGAGAGTGATTCATCATTGACCGGGGAAACGGTGATAACCGGGCGTATATTACTCAAAACTTCCAACACTTCCTCCTCGTAAAGAAATATTCATCAGATTTGTACCCGTGCCATTAGCATAAATATATTTTTCATTTATCCATTCAAAATAACCTGGTACATCGCATAATGACTCGCTATCACTAATTATTTCTACATTAAAATTCTCATAATTTTCAAGCGACATTAAATGGAATATGGAATTAAATACGTCTGCTTTTACCGAGCCGTCAAAGTTTCTGCTCAGTGAAAAATCAAGCCCGCCATTATCAACATTGGCAATGATACTCTTTGCATTCAAAATTCCACCAGAATACATTCCGTTATCTATCTCAAGTTTTACGGAATTATATTCTACATTAGGAATATAGAGGATCATCGATTTATTCGTATTTGAATGAACCACTGATATATCAACACTCCATTCCCCCTCTGAGGACTGATTGATAGAAACGTCATAATATCTCGGATTGTATGACGCGGATATTATATCCGTATCCTTATTCTCTATTAGTACGGGCGCATCATCAATACGAATCGTCAAATCCGGAGGCAGCATTGCCGCTTGCTTTTCCCATCCAGGCAAGGATTTACTATCAGTAACAGGTACCGCATACGCCCCAATCGTCCAAAAACAGAAACCGACTACAAACGTGAATATTGTTGTAATAGCAATATTCGTTTTTGAACTCTTTTTAAATTTCATAATTGCACCCAGCCTTTCTTTTAATTGTTCCGCTCCCTCCGTCAAAGTAACAGAAGCTAAAGAACTTTTATAAGGATTATCTGACTTCAAAAAAGCAATTAATGTATCACCGTACTCGCGCCTTGCGTTTTCCTCAAGTGAGGATATGACTTTTTCATCACATGACAATTCACAGGATTTATTCACTTCCTTTTCCAGCAAATATACAAAAGGATTGAACCAATGGACGCACACAACAATCTGTATCATCCATTTATAAAACATATCCCCCTGCTTGTAATGAGTCAGCTCATGCAAAAAGATATAAGACAGCTCTTTATCTTCCAATTCACGGACAGGCAAAACAATTCTCGGCCGAAAGAATCCGATCATAACAGGTGAGGTAATCAACGAATTGTAGGACAATTCGACCCTTGTCTTAATATTCAGTTTTTCCTCACAATCAGATAACAGATTCAAAATTTTTATATCCGACACCTCTTTATTTCCCGCTTTGATGTATTGGATCAATCCTTGATAAACCGTTATCTTACGGACAAACAGAACCAGTGCCAATACTGACCAGATTAAAAAAAGGCAGATATATTTGTTAAATGGCTCCCGCATGGCAGCGGCATTTATTTCCCGGTTTGTTTGTATCGGCTCCGCCTGGCTCTTACCCATACCTGCGGGAACAGGTACGTCGGGGCTTGCAGGGATTTCATTCGCTATTGCCGCACTGTCGAACCCTTCAAATAAGCTCCCAACAATCGTAGTATCAGGCGTAAAGGGAAGCAGAAACCGCAACACAGCAACTATCCAGATATAATATTGCCAACGCTTGCTGAATCTGTTTTTATACAGAGGCTTCACTCCCCATAGGAGAAGCAGTAACAGTGTGCCGGAAACAGACAGCGACAATACTACTTTTATAAATTCATTCATTTTCTTTTCTCCAAAATGTTTCAATCTCTTTCAGTTCATCCGCCGAAAGAATATTCTGCCGCAACAAGGTTGACACTAAGTTTTTCACATTCCCACCATAGAGTTTATCAAGAAAGCTATGGGTCTGCATGGTCTGGTATTCTGCCTCTGTTACCGTAGCCACATACTCATTCTTCCTACCGATTTTTTTGACTTTCAAGAATTTTTTTTCACCAAGACGGGAAAGCAGCGTTAGTACAGTGTTGTTCTTCCATTCGTTTTTATCTTTTTCCAATTCCTCCATGATGAGGGAGTATAAAGCCGCCCCTCCGTTCTTCCAAATAATTTTCATTAGTACCAATTCGGAATCAGAAATTTGTTGTGACATATGTCCTCCTTTTATCTTAACACTCTGTAGGTATATATTCATCCTAACACTTTGTAGGTGATAGTGCAATACCTTAAAAGCAATTTAGGAATTTATTAAAAAAGCAGGTCATCCTATCACTGATCAGACTTCCTGCTCCCACACCTTCTTTTCATTATATACTTTCCGACTCACCTCTGAGTAATCTTCTCCCCTCCCTCTCACTTCCCAAAAAGAAAAAAGTTTAAAAATTTCTCAACTTCAGATACCATATCAAACCGTATAATATCGTTTCTTTATCTTCCGATATGAATTTCATAGATTGCAAGCGCTTTCTCGCCAACTCAAAATACCTATTCATTTCCTTTTCCGCATACGCCAAAGCGCCTGACCTGCAGAACAAATCTCTAATTGCGCTTACATCTTCGTAAGTCAAATTTTCGTTTCCATAATACCGAAGAAGCTTACTAAAATATTCTTTCTGATTCCGTATATATGCATATAATAAAGTTTGCTTAAACTCTGTTATATCAGAGCCAATATTCTTCCCCAAACTATCTTCATCTGCATATATTCCAAGTATGTCATCTTTTATTTGAAATGCGATTCCCAAACTCTCTGCAAAACTTTCTGTTTGTTTAATATCTTCGTCCGCTCCGCCAGCTAAAATCATGCCTGAACATAAAGGTCCTACCACCGTATACCACGCTGTTTTCAAACGATATATTTCCGTAATTGAGCCTAACAAGTCATCTTCCTTTGAAAAGAAATTCCGTTCTTCAAATGGTAAAATCACATCAATAACTTCGCCTTGAATAGTCTTTATGACTACTTGATTAAAGTATTTTAATAAAATCCCCAGATGATCTGACTTACTGTATGCTTCTGCCATCTTTTGACTCGCATAACACATACCAAGACCACCTGCGCAAATAGCCATTGAATTAGCCACGTCACAAGCTTTTCCATTTATCTCTATCCCTTTCCTTTTCCAATCATTCATATAATGAAGCGGAATTGTTGGCTGATTTCTCCTTAAGCTTGCATGATCAATAATATCATCATTTATCAAAATCGCTGTTTGATAGATTTCAAAAGCTAATGCCAAGTCATCACTATACTCTGTATCACTATGCAAAATACTATAACCAAGATTTACCAACGTCCCACGAATAAATTTCCCATGCCCATTCATTCGTGCAAATTCTGAAATATTTTCGGCAATATGCTTCTCCGATTGATTGCATATTCCCGAATTAAATTTTTCCATTTTTTCATTCAAACGTTCTCTTGAGTTCTTGTAAAAAACCATAAACGAAAACAACTGGTAGCTATGTAACATTACATCCAAATCTTGATCCGCATTTACTTGAAACAGATAGCTTCCGCCATACTCCAGCACTTTTTTGTCATTCTGCAACAGGGAATAAAAGTCTTCAATCGTTGCAATCCGGTAGCAAAAATCGGATTTCTTTCCCTTATCATCAGATTCTTTATAATTTGAATCAAATAAGAATGTTATTTCCTGATTGTCCTCTAATGCTCCATCATTTTCTCTAACATAAAATGTTTTCGTATGCATATGGGCACCTCTCTATTCTAAAATAAAAGCACCCTCTGATTATATCATAGAAATTTTCGATCGTCTCTAAATGTTTTGTCCCACCACCGCTCACATCCGCTTTATAACCGTGTGCCTCAGAGTATCCTGCTTCTTTTCCCCAGTGCAGGAATGAACTATGCTTCATAGTGCACCATAAATCTGTCGGTAATCCGTTCCAAAGACCAAAAGACACGCATTATGGGAATGTGCAAAACAAGTTATGCCGACTACTACGGAATCCCTCTGATTCCTTGTTCGCCGTGATCGTGTGCATTATTGGCAACATAATAAATGTCTATGCAGAAGAAGGATTGTTTAGAGGACCGTTTTGTATAATTGGCATACAATACTATTCTCAAAAGGCAGCTAATATAATACAGGCTCTGCTTTTCGGAATATGGCATATTACCAACATCATAAATCCTCTCCTTGACGGTTCTATGAATACCGCTATGGTGGCCCTTATGGGCATAGGATATATACTATTGTCTGGAATTTCAGCCTATGAATGGGGTATGTGCGCAGCATTGTCAGAAACGCTCTGGATAGGTGCATCCGAACATTTATTTAACAATTTTATAAGCAATTCTTTACATACGGTAACAGAACCAGGAGCAGATGAATTGATGATAATCAGAATAACTTTATCATATATTTTATCATTGCTATTTGTTTTGATTATCTCTCAAAAAAAGATACATAGCAAATTGCTACCGCTGCCCTGATTGCGTGACCGAGGTGCGCCGGGGCGCTTTTTCAAAATCTATTTGTACCAGTTTTTTACCATTAGGCAGCATATGTTCTAAAGTTTTGATTGCATGGTAATCGATTTTGAACATTGCCTCCTCTAATGACTGTTCTTCCATTTGATGATGCACTTGTTCCAGTCCGTCAAATATAGGAAGATAGGGGGAATCTGATACCCAGCTATCTTCCATATTGATTTGAATAATACATGAAACATACTTTGGGTTTGTCTGTACGATAGCTTTCTGGAAGCAATCATATCCGATATACTCAATCAATAAATTTGCAATGACCATATCAGCCCTTGGTAATTTATCCGTTTCATTTATCAGATCAATACACAGACATTCCAAAAGGCCGTTCAGTTCCGAATACCTATGAGCGACTGTCTGCAGGTAAAAAGAATTGATGTCAATGCCATATATTTTGTCAAACTTATCTTTTTGGATATATTCAAGACCGTTACCACCCGCAATACCAAATATCATTATACTTGATACAGGATATGTATAAAATTGACCTTTCATCATTTCATTCATAACTTGCAACTGCATAACCGAATCAAGTTTCATGTGATTTTCATAATCAGTTAATGAAATTTCTTCCCAGGGGTTTTTCATACTCTTACCTCGTACAATGCAAATTTGCTGTTTGAACTGGTTTGAGTATATCACAGCCCTCTTAAATTTTCTATCACTGATCTATTGACAATATGTTCTTCTAAGACCGTCATTTTCAAGGACGCTGGAAGCCACAGCAAACGCTGAAAAGTTTATGAAAGCAATCCGCAAGTACGCCAGCTTTGAAGAACTCACCCCTACCCTGTTATGGGAGTTTGTGGAGATAATCGTAATCCACGGAAAAGGACATCCTGTAACCAGAATCCTGGATGAAACCAGAGAATACGAAGCATCACGAGTACAATCCCGCTACCCTTTCTCTGAAATTCTCAACCGCTCCACAACCGGGAGCTTAATATCCGCCTTATATGCCCATATTGGCACAATTAGGCAAATAAGCAGCACCAGTCCAGACACCAGTGCCAGCGGAATAAATGGATATGAGAAAACAGCGTAAGAAATCACTTTGCTAAATATCACATATAGCATGATGTAAATTGCTGTTCCAATAGTGACCACAAGTGAAAAGGAAACGCCCCAGTAATAGCACCCTTCCATAGACAACATCCGTTTGATTTGCCGCTTTGTCATTCCGACGCTTTCAAGGATAGCTAATTCATAGCGCCGGGTGCTTACATTGACCACCATCGTATTAATAAAATTCATTACGCCAGCCAGCAGCAATATCACGGACAGTCCTGTTCCTAAAACATCTGCTGTTACTTGAGGATAAGGCGCATAGGTCAACCGCAAATTCTCAATGCCATCAATCTGGCTGATCTCTGAAACCATTTCACTGGAAATTAAATCTTCATTTTCATAGATACTGTATGTGAGTGCAAAATCGCTTACTCCCCACCCACTAACGTAATTCTCCGGGCGTAAACCGTACAATAGCCCTGTGACAAGCAGGAATAAAAAATAGGCTTCGCCTATTCAACTCCCCTGCCCCTCAATCTTGAGAGGTGGGGGTTTCTTTTGGCTGCTTTTCCTTCATAATAATCTTATGAATATCCTCCAGACCATT
>CASWVG010000019.1 GCA_949472775.1 uncultured Lachnospiraceae bacterium | reverse complement strand
TTCAAGGTACAAACAAAATCAAATATTTACAAATGTGTCTTTTGACACCCTAATCAAATTAAATAAATAAGAAACGAAAATAATTTAATGATAAACGTTAAATATTAATTGACATACATTAAAATATATCATATAATCCTCATATCGGGATTCTAATCACAAATAAAAGGGGGCATCTCTTATGGATAAGTTAGCAGACATAAAAAGAGCAAGCAGACTCATCGGAAAAACAGGAAAGATATTTCAAATAATATTTGGCATATTTACCGGCATATTTTTGATTTTTATACTCGTGCTGTCTGCACTGCGCAATACACTCAGTACAATGACTACCGCATCCCAGACAGATTTTGATTTTAGCCATATGGGCTACTTGACTGCTAAACTGGCAGGCGAAGGCAGAATTATAGACGCATGTATTGTGTTTTTGATATTTGGCGTCCTGTTTTTGCTGATGCTGACTGTCATCATGCACTTTATAGCCAGAATATTTAATAAAATTTATAATGATTACTCTCCGTTTTTACCGGAAATTGTAAAGGATTTAAAAGTTGTTTCCGTATTGTTTACCTTACTAATTTTACAAGGCAGCATCGGATTCGGAATCATTGCAGGATTTATCTTCTGGGGAATCATCCAGCTTTATGAGTATGGATGCGAACTACAAAATCAGGTGGATGAAACATTATAGGTGACAAGATTGAAAAATGAGTCTGATGACCTTATTTTTCATTCGGAAATTTGTACAGAAGCGTCACAGACTTCTTTAATCGCATGACCGAATTTGTCATTCGGTTCGCGGTTCCTCACCCTGACGCTTCGGAATGTGGGAAAATATGGCTATTATCTTAAGATTAGACAGAGTGATGGCTGACAGGAAAATGTCATTGAAAGAGCTTTCCGAAAAAGTCGGCGTTGCAAATGTTAATTTATCAAAAATAAAAACAGGAAAAATCAGTGCCATCCGCTTTTCCACTTTGGATGCCATCTGTGACGTTCTTGACTGCCAGCCCGGAGATATTTTGGAATATAAAAGGGAAACGGGAAACTAGAAAACAGCCGCCTGTCTGTCCGAATTTGAAATAAACCTGTTACGGGAAAGGAATTGTATACGATGGAAAATTATCTGAAATTCAGTGCAACGATACTGCAAAATGAAAATATGGATGCCGCATATGTAGAAGTGCCCTATGATATCAAAGCACTTTTTGGCAAGGGGCGTCTGCTTGTAGATGCCACGTTCGACGGTGTCCCGTACCAGGGACAGGTGGTAAAAATGGGAACGCCCTGCTACATCATCGGCGTTACCAGGCAGATACGCAGACAGATTGGTAAGAGCTTTGGCGATGTTGTCGAGGTAGTGATACGGGAAAGAGAAAGCGAGAAAAAACCTATGTGGAAATGTCCCAAATGCGGAAGGGAATTCAAGAAAAAAGACCAGAGTCATTACTGTGGCGAAAAGCCAAAAACGATTGACGAATATATCCTTAGTCAGGATGCGGATAAACAGGAAGACCTCCGGTTTATCCGCCAGATTCTCCGCGATGCCCTGCCGGAAGCGGAAGAACGTATTTCATGGAGTATGCCAACCTTTTGGAAAAAGCACAATATCCTTCACTTTGCCGCCTCCAAAGGGCACATCGGATTTTATCCGGGCCCCGAAGCCGTATCCCATTTCGCGCAGGACCTTCAAGGCTACAAAACCGATAAGGGAACGATCCGCATCCCCTATGGCAAAATCGATGCCACACTGATTGAAAAAATTGCAAAGTGGTGTTTGGAAACCGGGAACCATGCGTAACTTGTTCTGGTCGCCTTCTGAACAATGTCGCATTTTCCTGTACATGCCATCGTGATGACAAATTCGAATATTTATTGATTCATGGCAATCTATTTCCTTTCAAACAATCTCTTGTGAGACTATTGAAATGTATCATAATAAATGTTTTGCGTGTTGTTTGTCAGAATGGACAGTTTCTCATTGACCCGCCACAAATGCTCTATCCGCTCCCTGTTTTCGTCAGGCTCTGCCAAAAGTTCCGCCAGTTCGTCAAGCTCACCAAGCTCCTCTTTTCTCAGATTCCGTATGCCGCCCCGAAGATACAGTGGCTGATAGGAATAAAAAATTTCGTTGTTCATCAGCGCGTGAAAATCCATAAACAGATACTCGCAGACGCCTTCCAGTGGATCTTTGGAGAAAACATCCAGCTTTTTTTGAAGTGTACCTTTTCTCAAGCCAAGCCATGCCTCCGAAGCCGTCACAAACTTCCGCCGCGGCAGATCAAACTGGCTGTAGCCAAAACGCGGTTCATATTCGTAATAGCCGTCCACATCCGCCAGAACCCATCTGCTTTCCCCGAAATCCCAATGTTCCATTCAATTCTCCTCTTCTTTCCTCCCTACAGCCACCCCGATCCCGCACACAACCACCCCGGTAGGAATCAGCACCAGCCAGACTGCCTCCTTAAACCAGTCAAAGACAAAGCCGTACACCATCTGTCCCACCGGCTGGGCGCACATGGTAATAGCGGAAGTGTAAGCCATCACCTTTCCGATCAGATGCTCCGGCGTACCCTGCTGAATCATCGACACCGCATAGATGGAAAACATGCTGATCGCTATCTGCATCCCGCAAAAAGCAGCCACAAGAACCACATACCTCACGCCTGTTCCTGCCGGGAACAGAAAGATAAGTCCCGCCGGGATAATGCAGAGACCAATCGCCGCAAGCATGGGTGACAATCCACCCTTCTTTATTTTCCCCGCCAGAGCACCCGCCGCCATACTGCCTGCGATCACAGCCACCGCAAGCACACTCTCCGCCACGCCATAATATCTGGCGTCCAGTCCAAGCACCGCCCTTACCAGAAAGGGAAGCCCCACCAGCGTCACCCCCATCACGAAGAAGCGGGACAATGCCGCCAGAAGAAGAATACGCAGAATATCCCGCCGCTCCTTCCCGATAAAGCGAACACTGTCGAGAAAATCCGCCTTCACCACAGCGAACGCATTTCCTTGAAACCCCGTCGGTCGATAATCCAGTCTGATAAAACATTCCAAGAGCGCGGTGACAAAAAAGCAGAGTACGCTCGCATACATCACAGGCCTTATGCCAAAAGCCGCATAGAAAATACCGCCCAGAAGCGGCGCCGTCAGATAGGATAGAGAAGCGGTCTGGTTCACCACCGCATTCCCCCGGATGATGTTATCCCCCGTCAGCATACTTGGAATACACGCCTGCACTGTGGGCGTCTCAAAAGCGCCCAGAACAGAAAGCAATATGAGAAGTGCCCCGATCACCATAAGCGCACGCTGTTCTGACAAAAGCAGCGCTGCGCACAGAACCGCAGTCCCCGTCATGGCATCCAACGCCACCATAATATTTCTTCGGTCCGCCCGGTCAGCCAGAATGCCGCCAAACGGCGACAGCAGAATGGTCGGAATCGTTGCCGCGGACAAAAGCCCCGCAAACACAGCCGCCGATCCGGTAACTTCCAGCACATACATGGACAGTGCCAGACGCAGGATATAGTTGCCAAACAGGGAGCTCACCTGCCCCAGTACCAAGAGCGTAAAGTTTCTCGTAAACAACTTTTCTTTCATATCTTCCTCACTATCCTTTCTGTAAAGATATCTCTTTTCAGGCGTTCTCTCACGCAAAACTCATCGATTTCCAATATCCCTTCTGACGGCAGACATCCTAAAGATTCTTTTTGCATTTCTCACCCTGTCCGAACAGCTTCTGCGTCCGTTCAAACATCTCCTCATTCACCACAGGCAGCCCCATTTCCGCAAGCACCCTGGCAACAAATTTACATTTGTGCAAAATCTCCTCCGCATCCGCCGGAAATACCGAGGGCATCAGCCAGAAATTGACGAGAGGGAGCAACTCGGAAAGTTCCTTCGCATACTCGGTCCGTATAGAGCCATCACGCCTGCCCTCCTCGATCAGTTCAAACCAAAAGGGAGTCAGCACCCGCCTGTTCGCCTCCACTGCCGCCGCCAGAATGCGCGGATCCTTTAAGATGGAAACCGCCTGTGCACTGACAGCCTCCCGCTCCCTGTCCGCCCTGTCCATGGCAAGCATTTCCTTGATTTTCTGCAAACCGTTTAAGTCTGTGCGCGTCCTGACCGCCTCAAAGGGATTGTTCTCCAGAAACATACGGTCTCCCAATACCTGCATCACCTTTTCTTTGCTCTCAAAGAATCGATAAAACATCCCCTTCGCTCCCCCGACGCGTTCCATGATATCGGCGACGGAAGTCTCCTCATACCCCTTTGACAAAAATAGAAATTTCGCAGACTCCAAAATCTCCCGTTCCCATTCTTCCGGCTGTTTTTTCACTGGTCTTGCCATCTTAGCATCTCCCTGCATTAAATATTGACCATCGGTCATTAATTATTATAGTGAAAATAAAATGAGCTGTCAAGTGATATAAAATCCTGACAGCCCAACATCTTTCAATCGTTATTGCCCTCACCACGCACCTGCATTAATCGCAGTGAACGCAACCAGCCCTTTACCTCTTTTTACACGATGCATTTTCATTCCAAAGCAAACATTTTCATTGCCGCTTTTACATTTTCCTTCATAGCGTCCCGCGCCGTCATGGATATGGACGAGAAGAACACCGGCTCTTCCGCACGCAGGGATTTTAAATATGTCGCCGCCGCATTTCCGCCCGCTTTATCCATATATGTGAAATAATTGATTTTCCGCACGCCCGCCCGGATTGCCGCGTGATAGTCTTCCCGGCTCACGCCGGAGCCGCCGTGCATGACAACCGGAATGTCGTCCGTCAGCGCGCGCACATTTTTTACCACATCAAAATCCAACTTTGGCGTAGTCAGATAAATGCCGTGGGTCGTCCCAAAGGAGCAGGCAAGCGCATCAATGCCGCTCGCTTCCACGAACGCTTTTGCCTGTTCGGGATCCGTGTAAATCTTCGTGTCATCTCCGTCGGAGTCTCCCGCGCCGGATTCTCTTTTCCCCATGCTGCCAAGTTCCGCCTCCACAGAGGCACCGCTCTTCGCCGCCATCGCGACCGCTTTTTTGGTATTCTCCAGATTCTCTTCATAGGGCAGAACAGAACCGTCGTACATAATCCCGGTAAAGCCGATTTTAAGCGCCTTTTCCAGATATTCAAACGTCTCGCCGTGATCCAGATGGACACAGACCGGCACGGACGCTTTCTTCGCCTCCGCCACCATAACCGGTCCGATCAGTTCCAACGGAACCCATGACTCATGACACTGTGCAAACTGCAGAATGACAGGCATATTTAATTCCTCAGCCGCCGTAAGCACAGCCTGCAGGCTCTCCAGATTTGCAGCATTAAACGCACCCACGGCAATCCTTTTTTCTTCCGCAATCTTCAATACTTCTTTTAAAGTAACCAGCATAAATTCCTCCATTCTGAAACAATACGAATCGTTTCCTGTTCTATCCAAATCCAACAGCCCACTGCCTATATTCCACTATTTATTTTTTGCCCAGCCGCCCCGAATCCTCTGCTCCAGCTCGGCAAACGGTTTCAGACCGCTCAGCGCATCGTAAGCTGCCACGCAGGAAGCTCCCGCCGCCGCTGCCAGATGCATGGACATTTCCGGGGAATACCCCTCCAGTACGGCTGTCAGAAATGCCGCGATGCTGGTGTCACCTGCCCCGGTTCCAGACCGCACCCGGTCGGGCACGTAACTTTTTTCAAACCCACACAGATCCGCCCACAGTGACACGTCAAGTTCCAGTTTTTTACCAATTTTTTCCAGGATCTGCCGGGAGGCAGTCTGATAATAAATGCCCGGCGCCCCGCATTTAATCAAAAGTATTTTCGCACCAAGTTCCATGCACTGGTCGGCAAGCGGTTTTACATCCTTTTCGATATCCAGTATTTCCGTGATATCCCGTCCCTCTGCCCTTTCCTGCCACTGAAGGAGCCGGTCGCGGTCCAGCATATAGCACAGTTCCTCCACGCTCGGCACCAGAAAATCCACATAAGGGATAACTTTTTCAAGAATACTTCCCCAGTCTGCGCCGTCGGCCTCGGAACCCGGTTCAATCGCGGCAAAATCTAACGATGTGGCAGCGCTGCACTCCTTGGCACGCTTCATCATCTTTAACAGTTCCGCACCGTCGTTTTCATACATGGATTTTACTAACGGCGGATAGCCGAAATGGAATAATGCGGCTTTCTCCAATTCCTTCTGCGGAATGTCCTCCGCATGAAAAGTATGGTTTGCTCCCGGATTGTGGAGAAACATCCGATCTATTCCCGGTACGGCAAGCACAACCGTATAGGAAGTGGATTCCCCCTCTGAAACAAGCAGGCCCTGTTCCGCGCCATGGGCTTTCAGTATATTGTGCACTATTTCCCCAAAGGGGTCGTCTCCAATCTTGCCCATCAGGGAGACATCCGCCCCGAAAAATTTCATGGCAAGCCCGGTATTGGCGACAGAGCCGCCTGTATGTACATCCGCCTGCCCCACGTTGACCAGCTTGCCGGGCGATAGGATATCACCCAGACTGGCTGTGTTTTTTCCCGGAAATACCGGCGTAATATCCAGACAGATATGTCCTGCCGCAATCACTTTCTTTTTCAACTGCATCCCTCCCTTGCAAGTTATAAAACTATCATATCACATCCAGATCCGTTTGCAATATCAACAGGTGTAGCCAGTGATGTCCGGCACTGCGTCTTCATCATGGAACTGGACTGCCGAAAATCTGAATCTGCTCATCTTGTTCCTTCTCTTTCCCTGTATGCCGGTACAAATTCCTCTGACCACACTGTTTATATGTTTCTTTCAATCTGTATATCATTATTTATACCATTTAGCCGGGTCATAAAAATGACAATGTTGCGATTTTCTCCTTGTCTTGTTGTGATTTAACAAATATACTGAAAGAGAGACATACACAGACAGCCGGTCCTTAAAAAGATCCGGGATTTACGCCGTCTGACCGCGTAGGTACTCGGAAATGGAGATTTGCATGGGTACACAAAAAGAATTGGAAATCGTAAGACATACCACTATGAACAATCTGGAAATTTTTCTGGTGGAAATGACGGAGCGGGGACCTCACGGTCACGACGACCTGGAAATCGGTCTGCTTTTGGAAGGCGGCATGACTCTGTTTCTGGAACAGGAAACGTATGAACTGCAGAAAGGGGATATCTATCTCGTCAATCGCTATCAGGTACATTCTTTCTTAAACACAGGGAAAAAGAACCTGATTCTTGCTTTCCAGATTCCCACAGATTTTTACCGCCGTCTGAATCCACAGCTCACCTATCTGCGGTTTGAAAGCAATGTCATTCACAGCGGTCATCTCCATGCCCGTTTATCCGCGCAGTTACTCTCCTGCGCCGATCTCTATTTCGGATCGGAGAAATTCCGGGAACTGGAATGCTCTTCCCTGCTCTTACATGCCCTGTACCAGCTTTTAAAAAACTGCCCCTACACGGTAACCGGCGAGCGGGAATACCATATCGCCCAGAACGACTCCCTGCGCATCAACCGCATTGCGGAATATATAGCCGAACACCATCAGGAACAGATTTCACTGGAAGAAATCGCAGAGCGGGAGCACATCACCACCTGCCACGCTTCACATTTCATCCGTAAAATGCTCGGCATCTCGTTTCAGGAATATCTGAACAACACACGGTTTGACCATGCACTCCGGCTTTTGACACAGACTGACTTAAGCCTTCTCGATATCTGCATGGAATCCGGTTTTTCCAGCAGCCGCTATCTGAACCGGATGTTTGAAAAAAATTTCGGCTGCAGCGCAAAGGAATATCGAAAAAAAACTCCGGACTGTAATATGCGGAGTATAAAAGAACAGGCGCTTCCAGTCTCCAACATCCAGAAGCGCCACTCCTTTGAGGGGTCTGCCTTGCTGTTCCGGAGCTTCGCCGCTCCTAACCCCTGCTTATGATATTTTTAATACTTCAACCCTAAGGCTATGCCGCCCGTGTCAAAAGCCGAAATCCCATTACGCCTCGATTATTTCTAACAGGTTGTTCGTGATATCCGCCATGTTGGAGGATACCTCTTTCGTATTCTGGGAAATATCCACATTCTCCGTCACTACACTGGAAATCTGCGTCAACTGCTTGACCGCAAGGTCCACAATGGATACATTCTGCGCAACCATCCGGGATATCTCTTCCACATCCTTTCTGGACTGTTCGATGTTCTCCACCACCAGACCAAACGTACTCACAGTCTGTTCCGTGATGTCCTGCCCCTCCTTGACAGCCAGTAAGGAATTCGTGATCAGCTCATTCGTCTCCTTCGCGGCCTGTGCACTTCTCGCGGCAAGCTCCCCTACCTGGGAAGCCACCACCGCAAATCCTCTTCCCGATTCACCCGCTCTCGCTGCCTCAATAGACGCGTTTAAGGAAAGCAGATTGGTCTGCTCGGCAATGGAGTTGATCTCATCTATAATTTTCTCAATCTGCATGGACATATCGCTGATCTTCTGCATGGAATTCTGCAGCAATGCCATCTTCGACTGGGTCTCAACAATTTCGCCGGTAGTCGCCGCCGACGCTGCGGTAATTTCGTTGGACGCGGTTACGCTGTTGTTCAGTTCCTGTGTGAGCTGTTCCATAATCTTCTCCAGATCGGAAACAGCCTGCTCCTGCCGCTCCGTACCATTGTATATACTGTCCGCGTTCTCCAGAGTCTTCCCGGATACCTGGCTCAGTTCCCTGCACGCGTTCTTCACATTCTGAATCAACATCCGGTTGCTCTCCACATCCTGCTCCTGCTGATCCAGCAGATTTTCATTCTCGCGCATGCTCTGGCAGATACTCTCCACCATCTTATTGATGCTGGAAGAAAGCTGTTCATATTCCGGCGTACTATTTTCATCTATGGCAATGTCGAAATTGCCCTCCGCAATCTCCTTCGTGTGGTCAGTGATATTATTGATACCCCGGACAATCTTACTGTCAACCATCCGGTTGATCGTGATAAGCAGCACTCCAAAGATGATCAGCATACTCAAGGACACGATCAGCGTCTGGTTACGGCGCGCCGCATAGTATTCTGCAGCGGGAAGGAAAGTGCCAATAATCATATCGCCGTTATCTTCGGCATAGTAGTACCCGGATACCCCGTTAACCTTCGCTTTGCCCTTTCCCGCAGAAGCCTGTGGGAAACCGAGCTCTGTGGCTGAAGTGCCAATCACCTCCGTATTGGGGTAAGCCAGCATCTGTCCACTTTCTTTATCGATCGCATAGACATAGCCGTTTGTACCGAAATCAATATCATTTAACACCACGGAAATTTCTGTGCCCGCAAGCGCACGCTCCAGAACCTCCGGGCGCACACCTACCTGCACAACCCCTTTCGCGTCCGTCCTTGCCACGCCGATATACTGCATGATAATTCCTTCCGCGACGTTTTTCTGGGGTTCCTGCACAATTTCTATGGTAGGATCATCCACAATCACCATAAAGGCATTTGACTGCTCGCCGCTCTTCATGTCAAAACCCACATAGGCGTCAATGGAGCTGCTGGTGATAATGCCCGCCTCATCAATGATATGTACCTCGTTCACCATCAGCCTGTCCCTGATCGCCAGCAGCTTTTCCTGATTGTCCGCTATAGAAGGATCCGCCGCAAGCATGTCCGCGAAAATCCTCGCCTTGGCCAGATTGTTTTCTCCAAGATTCTCCGTAAGCTGCGCAATATTTTCCTCGTTGCTAACCAGCTTTTCCCGCACGTCAGCCAGCTTGTTCTTGCTGGAAAGTGTATTGTTATAATTGTTTGTCACCGTCTGCATAGTAAATATTGCGACAATGGTAACCGTCAACGCCACAATCATGTAGATAAAGAGCCTCTGTGTAAATATTTTTTTCATAATGTCCCTATCCTTTCCCGTAAGTTTACACGCCTGTGTAATCATAAAACTTTGCATAAAGAGAAACATTTTTCACGCTCTATCTACAATATTATACGAAATTTCCTTAATTTTCAAGACTTTTCCATTTCACTGCCAACCTGCATTACAAACTGATCGTCTCCACCACCGACATATCCCGAATCCGCCGTACTGGTCCGGTCATGGCTGCTACTGCGGAAATGATCATCACCGCTCCGATCACAAGACATTCCCAGACCGGCAGACTCCATGCATCGCCCCATCTTTCGGTAATCGCCTGCCTGTACAGATAATAGTGGAGCGGCAGCCCGAACAGAAACCCTTCTGCCAGTCCGCCAATCAGATAGGTGAGTGTCTCCGCCGCAATCATGGACTGTAACTGCCTGACACTGGTACCGATCGCCCGCATGGCGCCGTACTGCCGCATTCTCGCCGACACACTCATGGCAATGGTGTTGATCATGTTGAAAACCGCAATCAGCGCAACCACTGCAAGAAACCCATAGACAAACAGAGAAAAGGTGAAGTAAACTGCCCGCGTCTCCCGGTTGCTCTCCCGGCTGTCAGAGAAACGATATGTCTCTCCCGCCATTTGGCGGATCTCTTCCACCACACTATCGGACTGATCCCATAACTGGATATCCAGAATCGTGTATCCTGTTTCGCCCGTGATCTGCAAGAACAAATCCTCGGAACAGATAACAGTGCCCACATTCTCGCCGCTGTCAAAGGGTGTATGACTGAGAATCCCGGCTATTCTCACTTTCCGTGCCCCCGTTTTCGTCTCCAGCTCTATTTCATTTCCAATCTCTGGCTCAAATCCCGTTTTATCCACCACAAGGACTCCCTCTCCGTCCCTGACACTTTCCATATCTCCCTGCCGCAGATCCTCCTCTGCCCAGCCAAACTGATAGTCTTCATAAGAGAGCAGCATGACTGTTTTGTTCTCTCCACACATACGGATCGGCAGATCATAAGAAAAGCTCCGCCCAAAAATCCGTTTAATATGCGCATTTTTCCTCAAATCCTGATAGAGAGAATCCGGTATGGCACAGGAATTATCCGGACTGACAATTGCCACATCCGGCGTATAGGGGCGCAGGGTCACAATCGCATGCCCCATAAAATCAACCCCTATGCCGAATCCCAGAAACAGAATGATGCTGAAAGCAAAGGAGGATGTCAGCAAAATCAAATGTTTTCTGCTGCCCGAAGCATGGTGCAGTCCCAATGCCGTCTCCACATGCATCCGTCCGGTATGCGCCGCCCTCTTTGCGGCAAACACCGTATCCGCATTTCCCGAGACTGCCGTAAGAGGCGAGACTTCGGATGCTTTGCGCGCCGGCATCCGGCTTGCCGCAAGCACCGTAACAAGACCGATCAGCGACCCGCACACCAGACCTGGCAGGCTGATGCCGAATCCCGGCATTTTTGAAAACCACGTAGGCGTCAGCGTCTGTAACATCCGGCACAGCCCCCACACCGTCACCACACTTGCGAAGAGCCCAAGCGGTATCGCCTTCAGACACCAGTAAAACGCCTCCATCCGCACATAATGCCGCACCTGCTTTGCAGTCGCACCCAGGCACCGCATCATCCCGAAAAATTCCGTCCGCTGCGCCACACTGCTGTTCATACTTCCCCAAATCTCTATCATACCGGCAACTGCCACCAGTACTGCCAGAATAAGAGCAATCAGATACAACTTCCAGATATACTGGTCACTGCTCTGCATCATAGTGCCCATCAGCTTCGCGTTCTCACTGACCATCTCCTTCGGAATATGCAGCTGTCCGCAGATATCCCTGATTGCCCTCTGTATCCTGCAGCGGGGCACAAACTCCACATAATAAACGAAATCCTCCTGCAGCGTCACATCGCGAAAACAGGACAGATAAGTCTCCGTATTCATAAAAACGCCAAAGGCGTCCGTCTGTAACATCATTGCAGTATCTTCCACAATACCGCTTACCCGGAAGCGAAGCGAACCGTCGGGCGTCTCTACCTCCACCTCGTCCCCCACAAAAAGCCCCAGCCTGACGCGCATACTTTCCGACACAAGCGCCTCCCCCATTTCTTTCGGGAAGCTCCCGTCAAGCAAGGCTGCACCGGGATATATGGCAAAAAAGGTTTCATCAAACCCGCACAGAACGGTCTGTACACCCTCCACTTTATAGTCCCTGTCCAGTTTATAGTTTGTCGCCGCATAGCGGGCGAATGTCTTCACCTCGGGTCTTACGGCAAGCAGGGCAGTCTGTTCCTCGTCCAGCTCCCTAAACATCACATGCCACGCGCCATCCTCCATCTTTGCCATATTTTTCTGGCTCTGCAAAAACATATCTGCCATACCGAAAACCGCGGCAACCAAAAAGACGGAGATCACAATGCACCATCTTGTCATGCGGGTCTGCCTGCGGTGTATTTTCGATGAAATGGGAATCAGATCAAGATAATTTTTCATTGATATGCCCTCCCAGATTACTCAGGACACCATCGGATACCTGCATGACGCGGTCTACCGATGTGATCAGATTCGGATTGTGGGTGATCATCAGAATCGTCTGCTGAAACTGCCCTGATGCCATCGTCAGAAGCTCCATCACATCCTGACTGTTCTTCCTGTCAAGATTGCCCGTCGGTTCATCCGCGAGGATCAGTTTCGGCCTTGTGATGAGCGCCCTGCCGATCGCCACCCTCTGCTGCTGCCCGCCGGAAAGCTGTCCCGGCAGATGACTTCGCCGCTCCTTAAGACCAAGCACATCGAGAATCTCCTCCACCCGTCCGGCATCCGGTTTCTTATAATCCAACAATAAGGGAAAAATAATATTCTGCTCCACGTTGAGTTCCGGGATCAGATGAAAAGATTGAAAGATAAAGCCGATATTGCGGCGCCTGAAAATGGTGCGTTTCTCCTCCGTCATGGCAAACAGATCCTGTCCGTCTATCAGAATCCTTCCTCCCGTCGGTTCATCCAATGCGCCAATACAGTTTAGCAGGGTGCTTTTGCCGGAACCGGATTCCCCGATCACCGCCGCAAACTCCCCCTTTTGCAGAGTAAACGAGACATGTTTTAATGCCTCCACCTTCGCTTCGCCTTTTCCGTAAGTCTTACACAGATCGTTTACTTCCATAATATCCATTGTATGCCTGTTCCTCCTTTCAACTCTACATTGACAGCGAAACTCACATTCAGTTATCGAAACCATACAAATCGTATCATAAATTCAATGCCGTGATGAGTTTCGCAAGTACCTGCTATCATGTCTTCCTGATAAGAATAACAGGAACAGCTTACAATGCCATGAATGGAAACTTACAAATTAGTAAGAAAGGTAAATTCCGGCGAAAATGAGCAATTCGGGCAAGCCTAATTAAAAGGACTGCTTCGCTGCCTCGGTCGGAAGCGTAAGGACAAACACTGCACCCTCCCCCGGCGTGCTGCTCACCGAGATCATACCGCCCTGTCCTTCCACAATGGATTTCGCAAGGGACAGCCCCAGACCGATCCCCTGTCTGCCGCCATCCCTTTTGCCATGGTAAAACCGTTTGAAAATATGATGAATATCCTCCTGCGCAATGCCGCAGCCGTCGTCAGCCACCGACAGGCGAAACATAGCAGGGGAACACTCCCACGACACCGTAATCGTGCCGTTCTCTTCCGTATGATCCAGCGCGTTTTTGATCAGATTGGCGACCGCCTCCCTCGTCCACTGCCTGTCGCAGAAAAGCATCTGCGCCGGATCACCGTCCATGACAAGCCGCTTTCCTTCCGCCTGCGCCCTTACGGTCAAATCTGCCGCCGCGCTTTCCGTCAGTTCGCCCGCTGCCTGCCATTCCTTTTGAAAGACAATGCTTCCCGTGTCGATCCGGCTCACTTTGAGCAGGGTCTGCACCAGTTTTTCAATTCGTTCCAGAGACTGCATGATTTTGCTGGAAAATCTCTCCACCGTCTCCGCGTGATCCGGCTCCTGCACGATGATCTCCGTGTACATATGCAAAGCCGCAAGCGGCGTCTTCAACTGATGGGAAATATCAGAAATGGTATCCTTTAAAAAGACTTCTGCCTGCCGTTCTTTTTCGCTCTGCGCCCGCAGCGCCACGGCAAGCTCTTCCACCGCCGCAAATAGCTGATACAGGCTTCCGTTTTCATTCCCGGGCAGATGACAGACGAAGTTTCCTTCCGAAAACCGGGTGATGATCCCTTCCGCATACCGGTATAATTTCTCCCGCTTCCACAAAAATCGAACCGTCACAGCCGTCAGCATAACCACTAACATAAGCGTCAGCCCCGCCGACATCTTCGCAAACAGCCGCACCGACCTGTCCACAGCCGGAAAGAGCTTGAAAGAAATGGCATCCGTATGCCCCATCTGCCGCATCAGCGCGGTTCCCTCCTCAGTAGATTCTGCGCTTTTGACGGCATCGGCAATCATGATCCTGGAAACGCCCTGCTCCATCAGCGAAGAAACCATAGTCTGCTCCCGCTCAATAAGGATCTGCTGTATCTCCTTTCCATGAACCCAGGAAAGAAAAAAAGCCAGCATGACAAACACCCCCGTCATACAAAGCAGACAGGCAAAGTAATATCTTACGCTTTTCTCCTGTATCATATTCATTTAAGTAACCATACCTTTCTCCTGACCTGCGATCTTTGCTGCCGCAGGCACAAATTCGCGTGTGAAACATTTATTTCTCACATGAATCCACCTTATGAAATAGTACCGTTTCGTTTTTCATGGATATTTTTCCAAACTGCCAGCCATACTCTGTGAGTTCCTTTTTATATTTTAAAAAAGAATGGTCGATCGGTATCCCCGCAATCTGTTATATTTCTTCAAAAGACAACAGAAAAGATTCCTTTCCGTTTCTCTGCACATAGTCCCACAAAGCGTCGTATTTACTCATTTTCTTTCCCCCATTTGTACCCGAATCCCCGCACCGTCAGCAAGTGCTTCGGATTGGACGGGTCTTTCTCTATTTTCTCCCGAAGCCTGCGGATATAGACGGACAGCGTATTGTCGTCCACAAAGTTGCCGTTGCCGTCCCAGAGCGCATCCAGTATCGTATTTCTCAAAACCGTCTGGCCCTCGTTTCTGACAAGCAGACAGAGCAGGCGGTACTCCGCGCTGGTCAGACCCAGCGGCTCCCCGTTCAAAAACGCGCCGCCGCCATACAGGTCAATGGACACAGGTCCGGAAGAAAGCAATCTTGCCCCGCCCGCCCCGCTGATCCCGCTCCGTCTCAACTGCGCCCGTATTCTGGAACAGAGTTCTCCCAGCTTAAAAGGTTTTGTGATATAGTCGTCTGCACCGCTATCCAGCCCCCGGATCACATTGACTTCCTCATCCATCGCCGTCAGAAATATAACGGGCGTCCGATTGTCCCGCTCCCGCACAAAACGGCATACGTCCATGCCGTTTCCGTCCGGCAGTGTCACGTCCAATAGCAGCAGACTGTATGTCTTTGACTTCAGGCAGGCATACGCCGCTCTGATTGTCTGCGCCACATCTACCGTATATCCTTCCCTGCCCAGAGAATAGGTCAGTCCGTCAATCAAATCCGCGTCGTCTTCCAGTAAAAGTATGCTGTGTTCCAATGTCCTTCTCTCCGTTCTCGTAAACTCACTACTTCATTCTGCTCCAAACGATACTTCCCGTCAAGCAAATATCTTTTTCATCACCGCAGGTTGCTAAAAAGCGTTCCCCGGCATTTTGCCGACAAACGCTTTTACAGTCACTGTTCTTCCCTCACATAACCGACAGAGCGCTTTTGCGCCCCTGCCGGTTATGATACCTATTTGCCAGTAAACGTAGCATTCTGCTTCCTGTATGTGTCCGTATCCTTCTGACTCAGTTCCCGCTCTACCTGCGCCAGCTTGTTCTCCAGTTCCTTTGTTTTCTTTTCGTCCCCGGCAGCTGCATTAAGCTGCTGCTCCAGCTCCTGCTTCTTCTTTTTCAGCTCTCTGATTTCCCGCTCCACTTTATCCGTATTGCCGACGCATTTCTCCTCCCCATCGTCCGGGGCATCTGCCTTTACTTTCAGGTTGTTTTTATCTCCGTCTTTTTCGGAACTGTCTGGTATTCCTTCGGGCTGTCTGTTCTTGTCCGCCTTCTTCGGGTCATTAAAATAGACCTTCCTGTTGCCGTTTTCATCCTGCCCTACATGGTAGAGACCGTTTGGCTTTTCCCCTGACTTTTCGCTGCTGATATACTCGTCATGGGGCGCAGTCTTCTGGTTGGATGCCTTTTCTTCCTTGTTCCTGTTTTCGGTTTTATTTACCTCCTCACGCGTCGTCTGCAGTCGATCCGCATAATCAGTTTTGTAGGTACTGCCATTTACTTTGACTTCCATTGCCATATGATTTTCCTCCTTTTCCCGCAGAATCTCTGCGGCATTTCTAATATGTGCGTGAGACATAGTACTTCCGGGTCAGTTGTGCGGACTTTGCGATGCTGCCCCTGCTTTCGCGTTTTAGAAGTGCTTCTCACACGATACATTTCGACATACAAACAGAGGATTTAACCGATTTGCCGTGGGATGCATTCTGCCTGTTGTGGAATAACAAGCAGTACACTTAAGAGAAAGGATGTGCCCTGTGTTTTGATGCTCATTGCGCCCTGATACTTTTCCGCTACCGCCTTAATGTTTGACAGACCTGTCCCTCTTCCGACAGATCCTTTTTGACAAAAGCTGTTCTCAATTTCCAATAAAATGAAGTCGCCCTGTGTACGTCCCGACAAACGGATAAATTTCCCCACACCGTCACTCACATCGCGGCAGGCATGGATTGCGTTGTCCAAAGCGTTTGACAGAATAATGCCAAAGTCAATATCCCGCACCAGACACGGATGCGGCAAAAGCAGAGAACAGTCCACGTCAATCCCCATATTTCTGGCTATCCCCAGCTTGTTTCCCAGCAGAATATCCGCTACCGGGTTGCCTGTGCTGCAGGGAAAAGAAAGTTCCTCCGTCATTTCCGCCAGATCACCGATATAAGCAAGCGCCTCTTCCTGTTTTTCATTTCGCAAAAATTCCTTTACCACTGTGATGTGATTTTTAATGTCGTGACGAAAGGATTTTGTCTTTTCATAACGTGCCCGCGCCTCCTCCACATATTGATTCAAGGACATTTCCTCCTGCTCCAGCAATGACAGTTCCGTACTCAGATGAAAATTCCAGAGCAGCTTTTTGTACGCGAACATAAGGCAGAATAAACTCGCCATACCGAAAAGCTGAATCACAAGCATCTGATGATGTTTAATCGGAATCTCTCTGCCACCCGCATTTTGAATCGTCTCATTTCCGTAAATAATAGAACAAATATATTCATCCATAAAAAAAATCATCAATACCGGTATCAGAAACATAAAAAGATATTGCTTATCTGTCTTCTCATAAGACAAAAAATAGCGATACACCGCACAGTAGCAGACAGCACACAGCGCAACCGCTGCAATGCCCAGCACAATCGAAACCGCGGCGGCGGCATTCTGATGCTGCGAGAAGGTCCATGAATGCAGCATGCCTGACAACGAATTGACAATTCCCTGACAAATCTCCATAACTCCCACCGTAAGCGCCGCATAAAAAACAACGGATTTCCAGTCGGCACGGCATGCCAATATCCCGACGACTACAAGGAGCAGCGTGTAAACCAGATATTCGGCGACACTTCCCCCTGGCGCCATCAGCACCAGTGCCAGCCCCGGCAATGCAAACAGCAGATAATAAGAAAACCTGCCCTTTTTCTGCAAAAACCTGATAAAAAAAGTAAAGCCAAGCGTCATCTGGATGCTGCCTATGATATAACTGTTAAAAAAGTTGATGTATCTTTCCATCTCACCATCTCCAATCGTAACAGTTCAGCCATCGCTCTCTGTTACAGAATCTGCTCATTCCAGATTGCCTTCGGCGAGAAGCAGATTCTCTTCTGGTCAAATCTACACATTCTTACGAACTTTGCGGCAAATAGTCCTGGGCTGAACGGTTACCTCCATTCCCTCATATACTGCAAAATCACCTCGGAAAACGCCTTACTCCGCAGCCTGGAAATGGGTATTTCTTTCCCACTTTCCATATATGCCACGCCATTTTTGTAGCTTTTCAGATGCTGCATATTAATCAGATAGCTTCTATGGCACCGGAAAAACCGGCTATCCAGCCTTTCCTCCAGATTTTCAATCCGGTCGTAAAAGTCAACCACCTCCGACGACACCAGATGCAGATACACCTTTCTGTCAATAATTTCCGCATAAATGATATCGGCAAAAGAAACAATGCTTCTCTCATAGCCTCTCTGCACAAGCAGCTTTTCCTCACTGACATTGTTCATGGAGGCGAGCAGTCTCTCCATTGTCCCTGCAAACTTTTTCTCTACAACCGGCTTCAACAGATAATCGTATGCCTGCACTTCAAAGGACTGGAACACCATCTCTTGCAAGACCGTTATAAAAATGAGAAAACCCTTGAAATTCCGGCTGCGCAGTTTCCTTGCTGTCTCCATGCCGTCCATCCCGTTCATCTGGATATCGAGAAAGAGAATATCTATGCTTTTGTCATAGTTTAGCAATTCTTCCCCACCGGAAAAGCAGACAACAGACGCCTCCATATTTTTTTTGCGAAAAAAACCAGACACCAGTTTTCCGATCTGAGCCACTGTCTGTTTTTCGTCGTCACAAATCGCAATCGTAATCATGACCGCCTCCTTAAGAGTGGTATTATATCACGTTCCTTTTCGGGAGACAACGGAAGTGCGGTGAGATGCAGCGCATCTGCCGCAAAATGTAGGTACTGCCAAAAAGGCGAACAAGCACGGGTCGATTGCAATCCGCGCGTAATGTGGCTGATCCAAAACAGATTTTTCCCGTTTTTTCGATTTATATTGATTCTCCCCCGTAAATGCCTTAATATGATAGACACGGCCTTAAACTTTCATTTACATACACCAGAGGAAAAGTTATGAACGAATTTCACAGCGAAACAGAACAATTAGACTTTTTAAAAAGATATGGGTTAGTTTCCCCGACTAAAACCAGTCTGCCGCCCTTTCAATACTATGCTCCTGGTTCCACAGTACCCGTTCCCTGCGAAATTGTCGGCTATGACCAGACTTTCGAAACTTGGTCCATACTGGTTATAAACGCCGCAGGAACCATGATCAAAATACATTCCAGCTGTCTTCTTGAAATGAAGACACGCAGCACATCGCCACGTAAAAAAGAGACCCGGACAGTCCGAAAAAAGAGCGCTGTGCCAACATCTTACGTCGTCTTCGATATCGAGACGACGGGCCTTAGCTATACCGCTGACAAGATCATCGAAATTGCCGCCATCAAACACAGCGGCGAACAAACCTCTGAATTTCAAGAGTATGTTTACATTGCTGACCCGATTCCGGCGAAAATAACTTCGCTGACCGGCATAACGAACGAAACCCTTAAGGATGCCTCCCCTATAGATGTGGTTCTGCCAAAGTTTCTCTCTTTTATTGCAAATCACACGCTTGTAGGACATAACATAAAATCTTTTGACCTTCTTTTTATCAACAGAGCCTGCTCCAATCTTGGACTTCCTCCTGTCAAAAATAAGGTAATTGACACCCTGCCTCTTGCACGGAAGAAACTGCCAAATCTCGGCAACTATAAACAGACTACACTCTGCAGCTACTTTGGCATTGATGCCTCCCATGCGCACCGGGCCCTTTCTGACTGCCATATGTGCGATCAAGTGTACCGTTCACTGACCGATGACGTTTACGCATGATTCTCCCTGCGATGCTGCAGATGAATACCGATATGCCCTATGCCCAGAATAATACTTGCCATCAGCATCCACACTACTTTTCCGTAAATGCCAAGCAGAAAAAAGGCAAGTACCGGCAGGGTGGCGCCTGCCACGGGAATCCCTAAGAAACTGCTGTAAAAGTCGGTCAGTCTGCGCTCACTCTTAAAGTACCTGATCCACCATATTTCATACATGACCATCAAGGCAGACGCCGCCACAAGCCACCATGACCAATTCGACCACCGCCGCAAATTGAAGTCTGAAAAGATCAGGGCACAGCAGGTCGTCAACGCCTCTCCTACCCGTTCCAATAACGCTAAAAATCTATTTTCCTTTTCCGTCGAGTAACCCTGCGGCTGCTTTTTCATCCAGAGCAGATTCGGGATGAGCAGCATCAGCATAAATATGAGTCCTACATAGGAAAACCCTAAATGTCCAAACATGTTGTTTATCCTCCAAAATTCCATTTTATTCCGTTCGAAAATATGTCATTATATAGACAACAAGAAAATTGACAATATAATATGCTTAACCGGGGAGCCGGGGGACGTGCTCTCACCCGATCCGAGTACCTTTCGGAGGAGGTGATTATTATGAGTACATATGAGGAATTGAGTCTGATTACGAGCGTAGCTTTGCTAATCGTAGCAATTCTGAATCTGAAAAATAAGAAATAGCCGTCCTGCTCTCGTCAAAGTTTAGGAACGGCTATTCTTACAGCCTAACTTAGATTTTCGCCGGGTCAGGTGAAGCGCACTCACCTTCCGGCTCCCTTGTTAAGCATATTATAAACCAATACAGATAAATCTGTCAAACATTATAATCACTGATCCCTCAGAATCCAACCGCACCGAACCAGCTCTCTTATCTTACCGTCAGACGCTTCCATCTCATTCCAGCCGGCGCAGCTCCTTTTGGGAAAAAAAGAGCACTGCAAAAATAACTGCCAGCATTCCGGCCATCACATATACCAGTCTATAATTAAGGTTTCCCTCATGGAATGCTGTTTGAACCACGTTGCAGGCATTTGGATATTTCTGCAAAAACGCCGGAATCCAACGATCTGTCAATGGACCGACTAATAAATAAGAAAACGGAATGGTACATCTGACCACCATGCTTCTGGCCGCGCATACTCTGCCCTGCAATTCTTTCGGTGTCTTTAAAATCCACAAAGTTCCCGCCAGCGTATTTACAATCGGCGTTACGAACAGGAATACAAATTTACCTAAAATAACAAAGCAGACACTATTTCTGACCCCTATTACACAGATGGATGCACCCGCCAAAATTGCCGAAATAAAAATACTCTTGCTATAAGAATACTTTATATCCTTTCCGGTAATAAACAAGCTTCCGAGAAAAATACCAATCCCTCCTGCCATCTTTACCAATCCCATATCCAGGCTGTTACCCAGAGATAATACCAGTGGTTCTGTCAGGGAATCTGTCGCACTGAGAAGAAAATTGAAAAACGTAAAGAAAATCATTAATAATGTCAAACCTCTTTGGGAAAATATAAATTGAAACCCTGCCATCATGTTTTCAAAGATATTTTCATGCTCCCTTTTCTTTTTATCCGAATCAGAGAAAGCACATGCCGGCACCCTTATAAAAATTATCATCGCTACAATAAATGTACACAAATCAATCACTAACAATCCTTTTAAACCAACCGGATAATATAGTATTCCGGCACAAACAGGCGCAAGCATGCTGTTGATGGAATCAATGATCTGGTTCATGCCTCCCGCTTTCTTTATATCCCCTTCTTTTACCAATGTAGATAAAGAAGCCTGATAGGCATTGTTATCCAGCATATTTGCTGTTGCATTCACAAAATTAAAAACACAGATCATCCCAAAATCAAATCTTTCTGTCATAAGATACATCAATAACAGTAAGCTCGTTATGGCTGCTATCGAATCCGCTATCAAAATTACCCTTTTACGGTTAAAATAATCACAGATCATACCGCTTAATGGTGCGAAAATAACAGACGGCAGAATCGAGCAGAGCATAGTAACCGCCATAGGCGTCGCTTTTCCCGTTTCTCCAAAAACCCAGACGCTCACACCAAACGTTGTCAAACTACTTCCTAAAATGGAAACTAATCTTGAAATCCAAACAAAATAAAAGTTGTTATTCATAATTGCTCCCGCTATTTCTTTGACGACTTTCCATCTGGTTCCGTTTTTTTGAAAATACGTCTTGAAAGTTTATTCACCGCATACTATAATACTCGTAAAGAAAAGCAACCGCCCACAAAGTGGTTGACCTCCAAGATCAGACTATAAGCCTACCTGTACCGGTCAAGTAACAAGGTAGGCTTATTTATTTTCGCTTGTTATTCCTATCTATGTAGGCAGGCAGTGTAATTAGAAATGTCGCAAACAAAATTAAGTCTTGAAATGAAAACATTCCCATCCGCACCACCGTCTACGCTCCGCTTCGGTCGTTGCTAAACGTG
Organism: uncultured Lachnospiraceae bacterium; assembly: GCA_949472775.1. GTDB lineage: Bacteria > Bacillota > Clostridia > Lachnospirales > Lachnospiraceae > UBA3282. The sequence goes on along the minus strand of CASWVG010000019.1, from coordinate 21,974 downwards.
TGCCACTGGCACACAGCAACCTCTTTTGCAAGTGCAGGGAGGCTACCACCTTATAATACGGTTACTTCTCTTTGTTAACAGCATATCACAGCATCCTATATTTCACAATCTTCTTTATGATTTTCGGGTCACTAGTCCCAACATATCATATCTGTTTCTATGGATTAAAAAATCCCATATACAAGCACCGTCTCCTGTATATGGGATTTCTAATTTTTAATAAATATGCCTTATACAACACCCTGCGCTTTCATCGCCTCGGCTACCTTTAAGAAGCCCGCGATATTCGCACCTGCCACATAGTCGCCTTCCTTGCCATACTTCTTGGAAGCCTCATCCAGACTGTGGAAGATATTTACCATAATACTCTGCAGCTTGGAATCTACCTCCTCGAAGGTCCAGGAAAGTCTCTCGGAATTCTGGCTCATCTCCAGTGCGGAAGTTGCCACACCGCCCGCGTTTGACGCCTTGCCGGGGCAGAACAGCACGCCGTTCTTCTGCAGATACTCTGTCGCTTCCATCGTAGTGGGCATGTTTGCACCCTCCGCTACCGCGAAGCAGCCGTTTGCCACAAGCATCTTCGCATCCTCTAAATCCAGCTCGTTCTGGGTCGCGCAGGGAAGTGCAATATCACATTTCACACTCCATACGCCGTGCTCACCGTTCTTCTTCTCGTGATACTCTGCATTAGGCCGCATTGCCGCATACTCTGTCAGACGCGCGCGCTTCACTTCCTTCACTTCCTGCAAAGTTGCTACGTCGATACCGTCGGGATCGTAAATCCAGCCCGTGGAATCAGAGCATGTCACAGGCTTACCGCCCAGTTGGATTGCTTTCTGGATCGCGTAAATTGCAACGTTTCCTGCACCGGATACCGCAATTGTCTTGCCCTTGATATCCTTGCCGTTACATTTCAGCATTTCTTCTGTCAGATATAACAGACCATAGCCGGTCGCCTCTGTTCTGGCAAGGGAACCGCCGTAGGTAAGGCCTTTACCGGTCAGCACGCCCTCATACAGATTGCGGATTCTCTTATACTGTCCGAACATAAAGCCGATCTCTCTTCCACCTACACCGATATCTCCGGCAGGTACGTCGGTATCCGCGCCGATATGTTTACAAAGCTCTGTCATAAAGCTCTGGCAGAACGCCATCACTTCTCTATCGGATTTTCCCTTAGGGTCGAAATCACAACCGCCCTTACCGCCACCGATGGGCAGGCCTGTCAGGGAATTTTTGAAAATCTGCTCAAAGCCCAGGAATTTGATGATACCCAGGTTTACGGAAGGATGGAAACGCAAGCCTCCCTTGTAAGGACCGATGGCGCTGTTGAACTGCACGCGGAACCCGTTATTCACCTGCACCTGTCCCTTGTCGTCCACCCAGGGAACACGGAACTGCACGATTCTCTCCGGAACCGTCAGACGCTCTAAAAGCGCATCCTTTCTGTATGCTTCCTCGTCCGCCTCAATCACAACACGCAGGGACTCCAGTACCTCTTTTACTGCCTGATGGAACTCGGGCTGGGCGGGATTCTTCGCTACAACTAACTCATAAACCTCATCAACATATGACATTGCGTTATGTCCTCCTTCTTGCTTGTATGCACTACCACGTATCATTATAGTATGCCGTATGGAAATCCACAAGACAATTTAGCGAATTAAAGTGTAAAAATTTCCCTTGCATTTTTTAGATATATTGTACAATAATACCAAAATACTTGTATACAAAACAAATCCAGTGCAATACACCTTCTTAAAAATTGCGTCTCCCGTAGCACTCTTTACAGATATTCTTTCAGCCGCTCTATGCTTTTTTCCTCAAAATCCATCAGTTCTTTTGCCAGTTCCACGGTTGCATCCGTGGCAAGACCGTTGTGTTTCAGGCTCTTCCACATGCTGGTAATCCCACGGTTGCTCCCTTGAATCATCATCTCAGCCAGATGCTCCGTACTGACATTGAAAGCCGTATTCGCATGTATGCTGCCTTTCAGCATCATTTCCCCGACCTGACTGGCGCGATACCCCTCCCCGTTCTGCTGCAAAATCTGGTCAAGCGCCCGGTTGTGGATATCCGCATAATGCAGCGACTGTCTGGACAGGGTTATGGAGAAATCATCGTTTCCTATTTTGTCCAGAATTGTATCAATCGCCGTCATTCCCATCTGCGTATTTTTCTGTATTTCTTTCAAAACCATCTCGTCGTCATGTTTCATGGATAGCGCTCCTTTCTTATCACTATGCGCGAATAGGCAGATTCGGGATGCTCACCGTAAGCCTACCGAAACATTCATTCATACATGAAGCCTGCCTCGTGAATCTTCCATCCCCGCTTATCCGCAAAAAATGGACAGGTAAGAATTTTCCTCTCACCTGTCCAGTCTTGCCTTTTTTATCGGGTTTTAAACAGCGCCTACTCCACATAATCCGACTTCACATAGGCCGTTTCTCCGTTATACTTAATCTTCGTCCAACCGTCCGCCTGCTTCATGATCACTTCAAAGGTTTCGCCCATATAAGCGGTCGCAATCTTCTCGGAGTTCTCGCTCGCGCCACTGCGGATTCTGACAGTTTCCTTCACCCGCACCGTACCATTTGTCGTTGTTGAATCACTGCCACTGTCGGCCTGCTCCTGTGTATCCTCCTCTTCTTCCTCGTCCTCTGGCTGCTCCACATCGGCCGCTGCCATGGTCTCAGAAGGCTCCAGATACTCGCTCTTGATAAAGGCTTCGCCGCCTTCATACTTGATCTTGCTCCAGCCGTTGCCCTTCTCTTCCAGAAGTTCAAACTCATCTCCCACAGCCGCTTTGCCAAGCTTATCCGCCGTCTCGCTGTCAGAAGTCCTTATATTGACCACATCCGTCGTCTTGACCTTGGTTACCACCTCAACAGGCGCTTCTTCCCCTGTCTCCTCGGGCACCTCTTCCTCTGCCACTTCTTCCGGCGCTTCGCTCTCCTCTGCACGTGCCAGTGCCTCGCCTACATTCTTCTCAATCTCCGCTTTCAGCTCTAAGAGGAAATCAGCCATCTGCGGGTCGTCCACCAGCATTTTGTTATAAGCTTCCGCCACTTTGTTGTTCAAGTCGATCACATCACCCTGCACTTGAATCTCCCGCATGTAATGCAGCTCGCTATCGCTCTCCTCACCGTCCTCGTTGATGTAGAGCTCACCGTCCTCATTGGTGCACACGTAATACGTCCGCATACCGGGAACCGGCTTATCATAATCGTGGAACTTTATCTCCCCGTAAACATAGGCGATATACGTGCCCTCCTTCGGTCCCGCTTTCGTGTAAATCTCTAACGGGGGATAGGAATCGATATATTTGCTCGTCTCCGCCGCTCTCAGGATCTCCGTCGCGTCCATGTAATAGACCAGCTTCTCCATGGTAGCGGTATCCCCATCCACCATCGCTTTATAGTAGACGTCAAACAATTCATTGATCCCCGGCACGGCATCTTTCTCTAAAGGCACTTCCGGCACATTAAGCAACGATTCTTCTTCATCTATCTTTTCTTCCGGCGCAACTACCGTTTCCTCCTGCTCAACCTTGCGCTTATTCGCCCGAACCGCAATCACGATCGTAAAAGCGACACAGACTATCAAAATGACAGGAAGAACAATTTTGGAGTATCGTACCAGCCAGTTTCTGAATACTTCAAACTTCGCCTTCAGACCCTCCCATATTGTATTGTTTGTCATATTCATGAACTCCTCCAGTCTCAAAATTTCCGGGGCAATATAAGCATATCGTCCCGGAAACCCATAACCATATGCACCCGACAGGACTCGAACCTGCATCAAAGGCGTCGGAGGCCTACGTTTTATCCATTAGACTACGGGTGCCCGCCTTGATGAAACAAACTTTCGCAACCCATAAAAATTGTTACAAATTTGTTACATCTTTTGTATCATACCGCAAGCGGGCACACTTGTCAAGTAATCGCGCGCAAGAAATCAATTAAGAATAATTTCCTCTATTTCCGAATTCTCCCGGCAATAGCGGTATAACCCGTAAGAAAGCACTTCTTCCGGTTCCACATGGGTCCGGTTGACTTCCCCCACCATCTGTCTGTAAAAGTCGTATTCCCTGACATGGTCATCGGGTATCAGCAATACCTCGTGGACAGAACTTGGCAAAATCAATACATCACAGCCAAAACGTTCTGCCAACAGCCCGATCTTTTCAGAGTACAGCATAGCAGAAGCGCCAAAACGCTTTTCCGGGTTTGTCAGCACATACATCGGCATCGCGTCATCCTCCCGCACGGATACACCTGTCATCTCCGAAATCAGCTCACGCATAGAAACGAGAAGTTCCGGCATGCCACGCTTCGTATTGCGTCCGGCTGTCCGATAAAGTGATTCCGCATTCTGTTTCCACATCAGCATATGCTGCCGCCTGATCGTTATAGAACCGCACTCTACCATATCCTTTTCCAGCGCATAGTAGAACACAATCGCCAGATCATGCCATCTCAGATGGGGCACATCCCGCAAAAATTTCTTATTCGTTTCAAAGCTGACCAGTTTATAAAAGATCCTGTCTTTCACCCTGCCATAATCACGAAAAAAATCCATGTCCAGATCCAGCGCCATGGACTGCTCCTCGTGGCAGTTGATGATCCGTTCCACAAGCGCGCCGAGCCTTTCACCTTCCCGGTACTCCTGATAAAGCCCCTCCAGGTAAATAGTCGGGAAAATACTGTCCTCCTGCCTTGTTAAAGCAACTGCCGTCTGCTCCACGTCGTTGTTTTTGGTCACATGAAGCACTCTGATCTCATAGGCGTCCCCCATTCTTTCCTGTAATAAATCCACGATATTTTCTACAAATTTTTGAAATCCCATATTTTCCTTTCCCATTCTCTCCGGGCATATCGGATTTCTGACTCTGCACACACATGCGCTCATAGGCAGACTCGAAATGCTTCGCATTTCTCGTTCGCGTTGCTCACCGTAAGCCTCCCAGGGCATATGTCTGCCTCGTGAGCCTTCCTTCTGTGCCTATTCACGCAAAAAAGGCAATACAGACCTAAGTCTATATTGCCTTATGGGCTTTGATTCATGTGACAATCTTATACTCTGGACAGATACTCGCCTGATCTGGTGTCAATCTTGATCTTCTCGCCGTTTTCCACAAACAGCGGTACCATAACCTTCGCACCGGTCTCCACGATCGCGGGCTTCGTCGCGCCAGTCGCGGTATCACCCTTAAATCCCGGCTCAGTGTCAGTGATCTCCAGCTCAACAAACAGCGGGGGCTCGATTGCGAACACATTGCCGTTATAAGAGCAGATCTTAACCATCTCGTTCTCTTTCACGAATTTAAGCGCATCTCCTACTGCCTCCGCGTTCAGCGCGATCTGGTCGTAGGTCTCCGTGTCCATAAAATTGAACAGGTCGCCATCAGAATATAAATACTGCATGTCCTTTCTGTCAATACGTGCCTGAGGGAATTTCTCAGTGGGACGGAAACTCTTCTCCACCACACCGCCATTGATGATGTTTTTCAGCTTCGTTCTGACAAAAGCTGCGCCTTTGCCCGGTTTTACATGCTGAAACTCAATTATCTGGAAAACATTACCCTCCATCTCGACGGTAATGCCGTTTCTGAAATCACCCGCTGATACCATATTCCTATCTCCTCCTAAGCTTTCACAAATATAATTCTTTTCTAGTTTATACTAAAAAAGTCTTTTTTTCAACCACTTTCTTAAAAACATAACATAGTTCAGCCCGCGCCGTACGCAAAACCGTTTAAAATAAAATCAATTGCCTGCAAGTATCCGTCTAACCCCTGTCCGTAAATCTGTTTGTCACAGACCGGCGCTGTCACCGATACTTTGCGGAACTCTTCCCTCTGCGTGATATCGGAAATATGAATTTCTACCTTAGGAACGGTGATACTTGCCAGCGCGTCCCTGATGGCATAGCTGTAATGGGTAAAAGCGCCAGGATTAATCACAATCCCTTCCGTGCCGTCAAAATAGGCATCCTGAATCCGGTCGATAATCGCACCCTCATGGTTACTCTGAAATACCTCTATGGTACTGTCCGTCTCCTCTCCCTTTTTCGCAATCATCTGCAGTAAGTAATCATAGTCCTGTGTGCCGTACACACTCTTCTCCCGAATCCCCAGAAAGTTCAGATTCGGTCCGTTAATTACCAGTATCTTCATCTCTCATCCCTCCGCCTAAATAGTTTTATCCCTCTCATTTACATGGGCCTCTATCTCGTCCAGAATCTGCGAAAAACTTTTTCCGTCCACAGTGATCACCACATCCGCCGACTCCCTGTAACAGGGATCTCTCTCCTCTATAAGTGTCTCTATTTTTTTTAGCGGGTCATCTACCTGCAACAAGGGTCTTGTCTTGTCGTCTTTCACCCTTTCGTATATCGTCCCGCCCTCGGCGCGCAGATAAAAAACCTGTCCCAGTTCATGCAGAAGCGCCCGGTTTTCCTTCCGCACCGGCAGTCCTCCACCCACCGATATAATCTGGTTATTTGCGCTCTGCCTCAGCTTTCGTAAGATTGCCGTCTCCCTGTCCCGGAAATACGCCTCACCGTCCGCCGCAAAAATCTCAGATATCGTTCTGTGCTCTTCTTTCTCTATTTCTCTATCCGTATCTATGATCGTCCGCCGCAGCCGGTAAGACAGACGCAGCCCTACTGTAGACTTGCCGCAACCCATAAACCCGATCAATATGACATTTCCCATTTTTTCCTCCATGTCAGGACAGTCATTGATCACATGTCCTTTGTCTGCTGTACCTCATATTAAACTTTTATAACCTTCTTCAATGATAAGATTCCGCGTACTTGAAACAGATCCTCGCAGTCCAGAAAATAAGTATTTCAATCACCTCTGAATCATTACAACTGTTCTCTCAGTTTTTCATAAACTGCGTCCGCGTCCTCCCCGGACACCTTTATCCCGTTCCACAGCTCATAGGCGATGATCCCCTGATAGAGCAACATTTTCAGCCCGTTATATGCACGACCGCCGTTCTCCTTAACCAGTTTCATAAAGCGTGTCTCCCACGGGCTGTAAATCAAGTCGAAGCCTGTGTGCACCTTTTCGTAAAACTTTGCCTCTTCAATCACCACATCATCCACATGCGGCGCAAGCCCGACGGAAGTGCCCTGTATCGCCAGAAACCTGCGGTCCGGCAGACTGCCGAAATCAGCCAGCGCCATTGGGTGAATCACCTGCCGCTTTGCCAGGCGGTTTACTTCTTGCGCCACTTTCTGCGCCTTCTCTACCGTGCGGTTCAACAGATAAACCCGCTTTGCGCCTTTAACCGCACAAAGATATGCCACTGCCCGCGACGCGCCTCCCGCGCCCAGCAAAATAATCTCCTCGTCTGCGATCCGGATGCCCTCTGTCATCATAGCGCGGTAAAGCCCTTCCATATCCGTATTATAACCTTTGAATCCGCCAGACACCGATACCAGCGTATTGACCGCACCGATTGCCGCCGCCAGCGAATCCACTTCCCGCAGGCAGGGAATCACCTCACCTTTATAGGGAACCGTCACATTGAGCCCCAGAATCTGCAATGCCGACGCCCCGGCAATCGCTTCCCCGATCCGCCCCGTTTCCACAGGAAAGGGCACATACACCAGATTATGCCCAAATCTTTCCGCCAGCGTGTTATGTATCACCGGCGAAAGAGTATGCTCCACCGGATTCCCGATCAGTCCACAGGTTCTTGTCCTGCCGTCTATTTCCATCTGTTTTTCCCTCCACGCGCGCCCTGCTTGTCTCTTTTTTCCGCCATGCACGCTCTGCCTGTTTTCTCTGCCTCCACATCCCCCGGCCCGCGCTACACTGAAGGATTACTTTCCCTCCTGCTCCTGCCTTTTCAGAGATCTCCTGTAAAAAAACAGGACAATCCGTTCCAACCGCCTCTTTAGGACAATCTGGATTTCTTCCTTCGGGTGTATAGGCTTGACCAGATAAGTCAACAACCCTATCCGCTTCGCTCCCCACACGTCCGTAAAAAGCTGATCGCCCACAAAAAGCGTGGTCGCCGGTTCTGTCTTCATCAGTTCCATAGCGCGCAGATAGCCCTTTTTCCCCGGTTTCCCTGCCTTATAAATATAGCGCGAACGCACTTTATCGTTAAACATCTTCACTCTCGGTTCCTTGTTGTTGGACAAAAGTACGCTCTCAAACCCTATCGCTCTCAGCCTTTCAAATAGGGCAATGCTGCGCGCGTCGGCAGGCATGCCGTGAGGCACAAGCGTATTGTCGATATCAAAAATGACGCCCCGGAAGCCCTCCTTGTATAACGCCTCAAAATCAATCTCATATGTAGAATCCAGATATACATCCGGGTAAAAACATGTAAGCCCTGCCATCGTTGCGCTCCTTCTAAGTCTGCTCGCAGTGCAGCTTGCAAAGCATTCGTCTTTCCTCACTCAAGGGCATTCGCCCTAACAAATATGACACAGACAAATCCGCCTGCAAGCACTTGATTCGTCTCTGCCATCTTTGGCACTGCTCATTGCTTTCGTGAAAAACACCCCGCAATTACGCAAGGTGTTTGTATTCGCCGTCTATTTGTCCAGCACGTTTTTCAGTTCTTCCATAAAGGTGTTGATATCCTTAAACTCCCTGTAGACAGAAGCAAATCTGACATAGGCAACGGCCTCTAAATCCTTGAGCTTATTCATAACCAGTTCGCCAATTACCTGGCTGGGAATTTCCTTTTCTTCCCGGTTAAAGATCTCCGTCTCCACCTCGTCCACCAGCTGGTTGATCTGGTTTGCGCTGATGGGTCTCTTGTGACATGCCCTTAACACACCCGCTTCAATCTTGGCCCTGTCATAGGTCTCTCTGTTATTGTCCTTTTTAATGACGATAAGCGGTATCGTCTCCACCTTCTCATAAGTAGTAAACCGCTTGTCGCACTCGTCACAGACGCGCCGTCTGCGGATAGAACTATTATCCTCCGCCGGTCTGCTGTCGATTACTCTCGTATTTTCATGACCACAAAATGGGCATTTCATCCCGGATATCCTCCTTATCCACCTGTACTTGAGCCGCAGACAGATCGCTGCACCCAACATGATTATTATAGGATAAAACAATCATTATGTCAACTATCTTATGGTAACCAAATTACAGGCATATATCCACGACTATAATGTCCGGTCCGATCTTTTTGATATCCTTATAGCAGATCACATAGTCCGGTTCACTGCCGAACAGTCCACACCATTTATTGTCTCCCGGAATAATCAGCTTGAAAATCTGTCCCGTGCACTCGTCGAACTCAAAATCGCTCACTTTCCCCAGCCGCTCGCAGTTTTTCAGGTTGATGACTTCCTTTTTCTTTAATTCCGAAAATAACATAGGAACCTCCCCGGGCTTTTTATTATCATATGCCACCACCCGGAAGAAGTTCCTGTTTTCTGTTCTGCTCTATAAAGGATCACTGCTCCTCTACATAATCTGCGCTGATATAGCCAAACTCATGTCCATATTCCTCGGGAAGAATGATCTTATACCAGTGGCCGCCTTCCACAACCTCAGTGTACTCATAAATGTCGCCCGACTTTGCCGTCGTGATAACCGTCGTGCCCTGTGTACTCGGATTATCCCGGATTCTCACATCGGCGATAGCGACAATCGTGCCTGCGGCTGAAGTTTCAATCACCGTCTCCTCTTCCGAATCCTCGGGCGGCTCCTCCAGCTTCTGTCCATCCTCCTGCTCTTCCCCGTCAGCTTCTTCTTCGTCTATTTCCTGCTCATCAGCCGCCTTGTCATAATTCTTCGGCACATACCGCTGATACAGATTAAAGCCTAATACAGCTACGATTACCAAAAGAATACAGCCGACGGCAACCGTCATAATAGACAGAATATCTACATTCTCCTCATCGTCATCCTCGTCATCATCCCAGTCTTCTTCCTCCCAGTCCCTTCTCCTTCTGGGCCTCTCATCCTGAACCGGACGTTTTCTAGGCGGCGGTGCCGGATTCGTCTTCTTTCTCGGCGCATCCGGGTTCGTCTTTCTCCTGGGCGCTTCCTCCGAATCCGCCCTTCTTCTCGGCGCTTCCTCGGAATCTGTCCTCCTTCTCGGTGTCTCCTCGGAATCCGCTCTCCTTCTCGGCGCTTCTTCCGAATCTGCTCTCCTTCTCGGCGCTTCCTCGGAATCTGCCCTCCTTCTCGGCGGCTCATCCGAATCCACCCTCTTCCTGGTAGCTTCCTCAGTTTCAGTCCTCTTTGCGGGACGTCCCTCTCCTACTTCAGCGCCACAGCTCGGACAGAAACGGGTGCCTTCCCGAAGCGTTTCCCCACATTCTGGGCACTTCTTTCTTCTTATCACCTTCGCGCCGCACTCGGGACAAAACTGATCGTCCTCCAGCAGAGGCGCGCCACATTTTTTGCAAACCATAGCTCTCACTCCTCATTTATCTTATGTCCTGAATCTTGTCCATAGACTATGGTATCAAAAAACTCCCTGTTTGTAAAATCTTATCCGCCGTTTTTTCTTAAGATTTTGTGAATAATTTCCCTTGAATCGCACATGCTTGTTACATACCAAAAAAGGAAAACAAAACTTACACGAAAGGGTGGTAGCGTCATGGTACAGGGAAAAGTAGAAATCTGCGGCGTCAACACTGCCAAACTGCCGCTATTGAAAAATGCGGAAAAAGAGGAACTATTTAAAAAAATCGAAGAAGGCGACCAGGAGGCACGAATGGCTTATATCAACGGCAATCTCCGCCTCGTCTTAAGCGTGATCAAACGGTTTCATTCCAGCAGTGAAAATGTGGACGATCTTTTTCAAATCGGCTGTGTCGGCTTAATCAAGGCTATCGACAACTTTGACAGCTCCCTCAACGTAAAATTCAGCACCTACGCCGTCCCCATGATAGTCGGGGAGATCCGCCGGTATCTTCGCGACGCCAACTCCATCCGGGTCTCCCGTTCTTTAAAGGACACCGCCTATAAGGCGATCTACGCCAAAGAACATCTGACCCGCACCAACTCCCGGGAGCCCACCGTCACGGAGATTGCCACGGAGATCGGTATTCCCAAAGAGGATATCGTCTACGCCCTGGACGCCATCCAGAGTCCCCTAAGCCTCTACGAACCCGTCTACACCGACGGCGGCGACACCCTCTATGTGATGGACCAGATCAGCGACAAGAAAAACGGCGAGGAAGTATGGGTGGAGCATATTTCCCTGACAGAAGCCATGAAAAAACTCACAAAGCGAGAATATGAAATCATCTCCCTTCGCTTCTTTGAGGGAAAAACCCAGATGGAGGTTGCGGAAAAAATCGGCATTTCACAGGCACAGGTCTCAAGACTTGAGAAAAATGCGCTAAAGACTATGCGGTTGTACTTGACGGCGTGACGCCTTGCGCAAAATACCCACAGGCAGATGCAGTCTTAATCCCCCGGGACTGCATCCTGTCCGCCCCCGGGCAGACGGCAGCGACGGCTCTTTCCGCTATGGCTTCTACGCTGCACCTTGTCCTCCTCTCTGGCCGTTCTACCTCTTCCCGCTTAGAAACCGCTCAAAATCTGTCCTCATCTGCTGAAAATTCTTTTTCTGATCCACCAGATATCCGCTATGCTTTCCGGCATAGACTGCCATCCATTCGTCCAGATCCCTGTCCTCCTTATAGGAATAAGCCATCATCGCAAGAAGGGACGGTCTGTTTCCCGCACTGCGCAGTTTGGATCCGATTTTCACCGTCTCATCTAACAGCACCTCCAGGGACTCCTCGTACAGGTCCAGATCCGCCTGAATGTCCCTCCTGTCCATATCGAGATTTTCCGCAAGAAAGGCCACCAGTCCGTCGACCCGTTTCCCGCCTCTGTCAGCACATAAAAACTCTTTCATCATTTCTTCCAGCATACGCAGCTTATCCGCAATCACCTGCCTGTCCTTCGTGCTCAGTTCCCGGTCGATCTCGTCAAAAAGGAGTCCTTTTTCATTTTTTCTGAGTCCCCTGAGATGCAGTTGGAATTCCCTTAAAAAATCCCCGAATCTGATATCCTCAGTCTGATAGCCTGTAAATTTGTCAAAGAGCGTAAGGAAAATAAAGGAATCCTTTTTATTAAATATTTCCTTTATATCGTCCGTCACTACACGCTCCAGCCGTTGCAGATAATCCGCAAGTCTCTCAAATTCTCCCTCCTCCGCATGCTCGTTCAGGTATTTACAGGCGGCCTTAGGCTGTGTTTTCCAATGTTCAAAATGGTTGGTGCACATGATCGTCTCCACGACCACCCTCTCCACTGCGCCTTTTGTCCTCTCCTTCTCCGTGTAGCTGCTGCACTCTACAAAGAACCGGCTGTCCACAAGCTTTCGGATACGGCTTGCAAATCTGTCAATGTATGTAAACGCCCTCTGGTCCGGATTCATGGACACGTGGTTGTTGTAACGCTTGATATACTTGGAAATCCGGGAACTGTCGCAGCACTCATGAATAACTGTCTCGATCTGATACTCGTCAAACTTTTCCTGTAACTCTGCCGGCAGTTTCTCAAATGTCTTATTTCTGATATCAAATACGGCGTCCTCATATACGATATTGCCGTCTTCCTCCACATACTTTTTCTTGTAAGGAATCATGGCGTTCTCCACAACGGAGGTAATTTTGTAATTCATTTCCCTAAATTTCCGCAAGGCCGCCGTCCTGCACCCGCCGTCCACAATATGCAGCTTCGAGTCCTCCTCCTCGCCAAGAATAATAGGCGGAATATAATCGTCCGTCAGGACAGTAGCCACAAGCTCGTTGATCTGTTCTTTGTTCCACACAAGATTTCTCTGCACGTCCGCGTTATTGTCGATATCCCCTTTTTTGTTTTTCTTCAGATACATTTCCAAAGTATAGGTCTGTTTCCGTGGTCTTGCCATTTCAAATCCCCCTTTTCCTGTCCTGCACAGCTTAAAGCAGTACAGAAGTATTCCTATAAGAGTGAATCGCGTGCTGACAGTCCGCATATTGTTTTTTGCTGATCTGCAGCTCTTTTCTGACCTCATCCGGGGAATAGCCGTCCGCATACAGACACAGGACATCCTTCTGCATCTTCGACAGCCTGCCCAGATACAGTCTCGTTCTTCTGCTGTATCCCTCCTCGCCCTTTTCTAGCGCCTCCCTCTCTATCACAAAATCTCCCGCAATGATATCTCCCAGGGTGAGATCCCCGTCCTCGTCAATACAGGTGTCGATCGGAACCGCAAGCCTGTCCGCCCTGCGTTTTTCCCGGTTCATTCTCGTCAGTTCCGTTTTGATCCTGTTAAAGAGACAGGAATATAAAAATGCATCAAAACTCCTCTCTCCGTCGTAGCGCCCTATGACATCCACAAATACCTCATTAGCCAGCGAATAGAACTCGTCCAGATCCCATTCTGACAATTTCCCGAATTTCAGTAGTATCCGCTCCACCATGCTGCGGAGTCTCACGGCATTGCTCTCATAATATGCCTCTATCAGCTCTTCCATCTGCTGCTACCTCACTGCCTCTACATTCTTTAGAATTCTGTGTATCTCCTGTCACACCCTTTGTATCTGGTAATGACAAGTATAGAACATACGTTCTTGTTTGTCAATATATTTTTAGAACAAATGTTCGTTTTCTATTTTAAGAACTTTTTTCAAATCCGGCGCTTCCTATATATATTAATCCTTTTCCCGTCCCAAAAATCGGACACTGTTGTCCACTCCTCTGTTTTCCCCTCCACAAATTTTTAGAAAAAACGAAATACAGACGGAGAAATAAATAGTGTGAGAAGTACATTCCATTTGTGAAAAAGAAGGGAGAATAAAACCATGCAGAAGGCATATAACAGGCAAAGCATCATGCAGACAGACCACACAACATTCGGCGGCATCATTTATCCGTCCGATTTCAACACAGAATCCAGAGGAAAACCACGTATGAACGGTTCCCTGACTGCAAACCGTATCGCACAGGATTTCCGATTCGATGAGGAATGCAAAAAAATATCCAAAAGCAGAGCCATACAGACTATGCCGGCAGCGCACATATGAAAGGAGAACACCCCAATGCTTGACAGACAATATCATTTATATTCGGTGGACACCGGCAATTTTTACAGCAGCCGCGAAAAATATCTGCATGAAATGAATTGCAGATACCGCAAAGAACGCAACTACATACAGAACAAACTGCCGGATCTGGAAAAGAAGCTGAAACAATGCGGCTACACCGAGAAATCCCTGCACCTGTTAAGAAAGGGAAACGCAGGAAACCTCCCCCCAAAAGCCTCCTGCGCAGATATCGTTAACGCTTATCTGCACTGGATCGGACTGATTCAGCATAAAAGAGAAAAGGCAAAGGAATCCAAGGAAAAGCTGCTTGCCCTTCTCTCCAATAAAATAAAGCAGAACGAAATGACTGACGGCAGGGACCATATCCGCACACTCAGGCCGGACGCACTGACCGATACGAATGTGATTTCTGCCTTTGACTCCGCGTTAAGCCGCGCCATCGGAATCGGACAGGACGAACTGACAGAGTCCTTGATGATAGTCCAGGTTTACTACTTCGACGTGTTTAAAGACCTGTTCTTTTACGGCTTCTTACACAAGGAGGAAAAATATATTTACTTTACCTCCTCCGCCGGGCAGATCCGCAGCAAAAAAGCGGTTTTTATGAAAGAAACCGTGTGGAACCGGATCAGGATGACCATCATGTGCGGTCTTTCCATAGAGAAAATCAATGCGAAGGGCGGCAACAATGTGAACAAGCATCTGGCCTACATGGCGCTTGCCAACTCCGCCACGGACGAGTGGAAAGAATTTGATATCGACAAATCCATCGTCATCGAAGACTTTGAGACAAAAGTGTACGGCACCTTTGACCTTGTGGATGAGACAGACTATTCCATCACCAGAAAAACGGACGCCATCCCCGTACCGCACACCGACGGCGCAGGTATGATCCTGCCCGCCGTTTCCTCCAAAAACTTCATGTTCCGCGCTCCATGGATCAAAGGGCTGCTTGGCGTGTTCGATTTTCGAACATTTATAGAGGCTGGCGGCTGTTCTCCCGTCATCTGCGATATTTACGGTAAAGCACATGACATTATCAAAGAAGACATACAGATCATCTTCACCAGAAGTCAGTTTAAAATGCATCCTTACTATGACTCCTGGGACGAATATAAGTCCTTGTTTAAAAAGCATCATTGCAGCGCAGGCAGATGCAATGTGGAGGAGGACCGGATCAAAAAGGCAAAAATCAATTATCAGATGCTGCAGACACTCACAGACATTACGGAGGAAGAAATCGACCTGCTGGTACAGAAGTCAGCAGACCGTATCCGCAATATCTGCTCCTCGAAGGAAACCATGTTTGACGTTTTAGGCATCTCCCCCTACAACACGGATATGACGCCCTTCCAGCAGGCCATCAGGCTGTACCCGCCCCTTCTTGGAGACATCTACACCAAAGACATTCTGCGGGAAGTAAAAAACAGCCTGCTCAAAAAATACCGAAGCGGAAAACTGGAGGTAAACGGCAGATACGCCTTCCTGCTCCCCGATTTCTACGCCGCCTGCGAATACTGGTTCGAAAAGAAAGAAAATCCCCAGGGACTGCTTTCGGACGGAGAGGTATTCTGCCACCTGTTCCGCCGTTTCGATAAACTGGATTGTCTCAGAAGTCCGCACTTATATCGGGAACATGCCGTGCGACACAATGTGGCAGGCGAAACTGATACCGGCCGTGCCGAAAAGCTGCGGGAATGGTTTCTCACAGACGGCCTCTATGCCAGTACCCATGACCTGATCAGCAAGCTTCTGATGTATGACGTGGACGGAGACAAGTCTCTCGTGGTAGCTGACCCGCAGTTGATTGAAATTGCGCAGCGCAATATGAGGGGCATCGTCCCGCTCTACTATAATATGAAAAAAGCCAAACCCGCCCTCTTAAATAAAGCGAATATTTATGCCGGACTGCACGCCGCTTTCACCGGCGGCAATATCGGGACCTACAGCAACGCCATCTCCAAAATCTGGAACAGCGAAATATTCCTGTCAGGTTCCAAAGCGGAAAAGCAGGACGCCGTCGACTGCGTAAAACAGCTCTGCTGCCAGAATAATTTTGTGATCGATTTTGCCAAAACCTTATATAAACCCGAATTTCCAAAGGAGGTCAGCGATCGGATCGCCAGATACACAGGCGGCAGGCTTCCCGCCTTCTTCGAGTTTGCAAAGGATAAGGAAAAGTCACAGATTCAGGAGCGAAACAAAAGCTTCGTAAACAGACTGTACGAAAAAATCCCGGACAGGCCGATCAACACCCGTGGGCTGCGTCTGGATGCACTCGACTATCAGAAAATGATGGCAGACCCAAAAATCCGATGCAGTGACGAGGCCGCCGCCCTGTATGATGCCTTAAATAAACAGTACCGCTATATGATCCATATGAAAGATGCGCGCGCTGACAATATGCAGTATATTGCAGTCAAAATCCGGGAAGCCTTCTCCGCTCTCGGCTATTCCGATGAAACCGTCGCCGACATGCTGACGGAATACCTGTACGGCAGGGGAAAAAGGTACAAACAGCTTCTCTGGTTCTGTTACGGGGAACAGATCGTAACAAACCTTATGAAAAATATAGAGACACCCAATACCAAATATGTCGCCTGCACCGACTGCGGGGAGTGGATCGAAATCCGCGCCAGGGACAACCGCACCAGGCGCTGCCCTACGTGTCAGAAATCCTATGTGCGGATGTATGACAGAAATCGGAAACAGAAAAATTCCGTTTAACAAAGCGAAGCAAAACAGGCCATTCCCACTGGCCCAAAGAAAAACGTTTAAAATTCAAACAACCATCCGCAGTGGACTTTCCCTTGTGTGTATAAGGGAAACAGCATATTGCGCAATGGCTGCAAACAGGAGGAAACCATCTTGATTATCACGCAGGAAAACCTCATAGCCCAGATAGCCGGCAGGGAAGAGATCAACCCTGTAACCGTCCGCAGGATTTTTAAATCGGCAGAAGATATCATTTTTAACCATCTTTCTTCCACTACCTCTTCTGAACATACAGTCATAAAAGTACTGGATGGATTGAGCTTAGAATGCTCCCTCCTCCCCGAGCGGAAAATCCATACCTATGATACCATCGTCTGCAAAGAAAGACTTTGGACAAAGCCCAAAATCACCCGGTACTACAACAGAAAACTGAACGGGTATTTTAAATGAAAGCAGGTGATCCTTTGAAACCCGGCTATTTTGAACTGTTATCCCCAGACCCTGTACAGGTTCCGTCGGTCGGAGGCGTAAAGTCTCCCACCCTGCGGGAAATCTCTTCCCTTGGTTATAACACCTACCGCCATTATCTGGCGGTTCTCTCCCTGGATCTGGACTCCTATCTGTCCATGACCGGCATGTCTGAACTCTATGCGCTTCTGTCTGAGGAAGAAAAAATGAAAATGACCTTGTTCGATCTGCTCCTGTCAAGCCCGCCGTCCTGCGCGCTGATTCAGAACATGCTGGACTTTTTTATGGAGGGGACCGTCACCTTCTCCGAATCCCGGCATGCTTTTCTGGTCTGCGCTGACGACGGACAGACCGGACTGATTACAAGGGAAAACTACCTGACGGTATGCGATCTGATCGGACAGCGCAATTACCTGAAACCGCGACGCAGCGAAGACTTGTCGAAGGTGAAAAGCAAAAAGGCGCTGGAGATCATGAAAAAACTGCAAAAGGGAAGAGCCGAAAAGGAAAAGCTGGCAAAAACGGATCAAAATATGGAGCTGGGAAACATCATTTCCGCCGTCGCGAACCGAAGCCAGTCTCTGCATATCCTCAATATCTGGGATCTTACCGTCTACCAGCTCTGGGACTGCTTTGCCCGCCTTTCCGGCAATAACCTGTACAACATTCAATCCATGAGCGTTGCGGCGTGGGGCGATAAAAATCACTCCTTCGACGCATCGGCATGGTTCAAAAAAATAGAAACAGAAATATGATAACACTTAAAGGAGGAACACATCATGACAAACCCTAACATGGCAAACAGAGAGGTCTGCGATCTGCTTTTCGTGGACTACGCCACAAAGAAACCTTTTCTCAACCTGGATTTTGCAAATGTCAGCACAACGGAGCTGACCGGCGAATCCGTATTCGCCCACGGCGGAAAAGGCCACTCCAAGCGCGTCCAGTTCTCCGGCGAGAGAGGCGGCACCATTACCATCGAGACACAGATCCAGACCGTCAAGCTCTGGCAGCTCATTACCGGCGGCGAAATCTCCAGATCCGCCAAGTTTGTGACCAGAATGGAGACGTCCGTGGATGACACAGGCACTGTCATTACCCTGCCCGACGCACCCGCAGCAGACAGCGTGGTTGTCTACAAGGCGGACGACGACTGTGGCGCAGAGCTGGCATGCACTGTGGCCGATAAGGTCATCACACTCACATCCGCACTGACAGGCGGCGACGCGGTTATCGTTTACTACATGAAGGAAGTAAACGAAGGCGTGCAGAGAATTAACATCAAATCCACCAGCTTCCCGAAGAATTTCATCGTCTACGGCGACACGGTTATGAAGACCGAGGACGACGAGGCAGTGCCTCTTAAGCTGACCGCTTACAAGTGCGCTCCCCAGTCCAACATGTCTCTCAGCTTCAGCAACAACGGCGATCCCGGAAGCCTGACCATCACCGCTGATCTGATGGCGGATCAGGACAACAACATTCTCGATCTCACGCTCATCGAAGAATAGAAGTCTCATCACAGGGATAACATTTACATTTTGTATCTGTTATCCCTTTTTTTTACGCCGACAAAAACAGGAAAATGCAGCGTATAAAAGGCTTCGCATACAAGGCAGCATCCAAAGCGCTGCCAGGACGCCACACAAACCGCTGCGGAATGGAGGAAATATGAGTTTTACAGAGATGATCCAATATATTTTATACATTGTTCTGACGGCCATTCTGCCTGTGGCCGCAAAATATACCGTCAATTTTATTCAGGCCAGAATCAGGGAGAGCGCTTTCATCGAGGAGGCAGCAAAGACAGAGGCACGAAGTATCCTCATAAAAGACGCCCTGTCCGACGTCATGGATGCCGTACTGTACGTCAACCAGACCTTTGTGGACACCTTGAAAGCAAGAGGCGAATTTACACAGAGCGCATGGGAAGAGGCAAAGCAGAAAGCATACAATGCAGCCCTCCTCTCCGTCTCCGAAGAGTCAAAAAAAGCGGTGGCCAGCGTGTACGGTTCCTTTGACAACTGGCTGCAACTAAAAATAGAAGCCTCCGTTCAGGCGGCCAAAACAAATAATACGAGGATGTGATTATATGAATAGAAAAATCAGTGAAAACGGCCTTGCCCTCATCAAACGGTTTGAGGGCCTTCGTCTAACCGCCTATCAGGACAGCGTCGGCGTGTGGACCATCGGATACGGCCACACCTCCGGCGTGTCCGAAGGCCAGACCATCACCCAGACACAGGCGGACGCCTATCTGCGCGCCGACTGCGCAAAC
Source organism: uncultured Lachnospiraceae bacterium (assembly GCA_949472775.1). Taxonomy (GTDB): domain Bacteria; phylum Bacillota; class Clostridia; order Lachnospirales; family Lachnospiraceae; genus UBA3282. The sequence goes on along the minus strand of CASWVG010000019.1, from coordinate 2,464 downwards.
GCCGAGAAAGCCGTAAACCGCTATATGGCCGTTTACCAGTGGAACCAGAACCAGTTCGACGCCCTCGTCAGCTTTACCTATAACTGCGGTGCCGGAAACCTGAGAACCCTGCTGGACGGCGGCGCGCGCAGCATTGCGCAGATCAGCGAAAAAATCCCCGCCTACCGCAAGGCCGGCGGAAAAGTACTTAAGGGACTTGTCAACAGACGCACCGCTGAGAAAACGCTGTTTGATACACCTGTCTCCCCGGATTCCGCCACCGCCTCATCCCCCGCATACATCAGACCCGTCAGCTATATGCAGACCGATCCGCGCTGGAAATCGCACAACTACTCCGCCAAAGGCGAGCAAAAAACCATCGGCAGTGCCGGCTGCGGCGTCGCCGTTTCCGCTATGGTGATTGCCACCTTGAAAGACCCCTCGGTAACCCCCGTCACCACCGCGCAGTGGTCCATGTCCCACGGCTATAAAGCGCTGAATCAGGGAACTTACTACTCCTATTTCGTCCCCCAGTTTTCCGCCTACGGTATCCCGTGCGAGCGTCTGAACCAGTCAAACCTCTATGGAAAAACCTCCTCACCCGCCCATGAAAAGGCTCTGCAGACACTGCAAAACGGCGGCTGGGTGATTGCCTGTATGGGAAAAGGACATTGGACAAGCGCAGGTCATTTTATTCTTCTGTATCACTGCAAGGACGGTTATGTCTATATCAACGATCCTGCGTCCACGAAGGAAAACCGCATCAGGAACACATGGGATCTGTTTGCAAAACAGGTAAAATATATGTGGGCCGTGCGCATTCCCGATGGGACTGTCTTACCGGCAGACGCGTGACGCTCTGGTCGAGAAAAGGATACTGTTAAAATGAATGAAATGATAGAACTTACAAAAATTGACTATGTATCTTTGCTTCCCGCTGCGGTTGCCATTCTGGCCGGAACAAAGGCCATACTCTCCCTCTTAGAGAGTTTTGTGGAAAAGCTCGGTCTTGAAACAAAATGGATGCGTCAGAGACGGGAGGAACACGAACTGCTGATCCAGACCTCCCAGAACCTAACTGCACTGCAGACACAGCATGAACACGACATGCAAAAGTCCGACAGACGGGACGAGGAGATCTCGGCGGACATAAAAAAGCTCACCCGGATGTTTGTGGATAAGGAAATCGACGACATGCGCTGGGAAATCAACAATTTCGCCACCAAGGTTTCCGATGGGAAACCCTGCAACAAGGACAGCTTCCAGCACTGCATCCGTATTTATGAAAAATACGAGCAGATCCTTTCGGAAAACGGCCTTGAAAACGGTGAAGTGGAGATCTCCATGGAGCTGATTAATGATGCTTATATGCGGAAGATGCGGGAGGGGTTTTAAAAAGTTTTATACAAAATTTTGATAGCGTTTCTTTCTATTTTGTGATATATTATATATTATTGATAAATTATGATCAAAACATTTACAACAGAGAGAATGAACTATAGCAAAAGCTGATATCAATGTATATATTGACGAATCCGGAAGTATCACAAAAAAGGACATTGAACACCACAAATATTTTGTTATAGCAATATTATTTACCCGTAATTCACAAAGGCTCAAAAGATATTTCAAAAAGGGGATAGCTTCCTTAACCCAGAATGCAAAATATCGTGAATGTTTGAAATCAAAAGGTGAAATCAAAGGATCCGAGGTTACGGAAACCAAAAAGCTAGAGATATACGATAGGATTATCCGTAATTGTAAAGACGATTTTGAAATCGGGATTATTGTATTAGATAACAATTATACTACTGATACCTTCATCAAAAACCATGCTCGAACTTTCAATTACATATTACAGGTATTTTTTGATGTATTATTTAGAAATTCAAGCAAATATGCAAATACTATTCTCAATATGCATATGGTAATTGATGAGCAGAACATCGCCACTGATGCGGATTATACTTTGGATGGATATCTTAATCAGCAGTTAAATATTGTAAATCCCATATGCAATCATTTCGATGTTACTTATGTAGATTCAAAGTATCATCCTCTGGTACAGCTAATTGATTTTGTATCAAATACTTTCTACAGAAATCTTGAAAAACATGATAAAACGTCTGTCCAGAATATCAGACTGCTGCAGGACTGTTTGTGTGGAAAAAGAATTTTTGATTTTTCAACTAATCACGATACGAAATTGTTCCTCGATGAATAACATTATGCCTTACTTGACAATATAATTATAGTATGATATATTTGTTTTACCAAGTAATTTCCCTTATACGGTGCATGAGGATGTAAGGCGGCTGTAATGTCGTCCACCATAGGGTTTTGGTAGAAAAGCATTCCAGATATGGGATGTTTTTTCGCTCTAAAAGCAAATATTTTCATATATCTTATGAAGAGACGAGGCTGGCTGCTCAATGTCACTAAGTTAAGATTGATTCGCAAGATAACTATTACAAAAAGGTTGGAG
>CASWVG010000018.1 GCA_949472775.1 uncultured Lachnospiraceae bacterium | reverse complement strand
CCCAGAAGACCAGAATTTCATTTCAATTAGAAGCGTTGAAGCCCGTGATGCAGGAAATCGCCGACGAAACCGGGAAATCTGTGGAAGATATCTTTATCCTCTATATGGATCTGGCGAGTGAATCCGCCGTGGAGGCCGACAAAAAATTGCAGGCGACTTTGGAGGATGAGGGGGACACCGACTTTTCTTCCATCGCGAACCGGTTGAACTGACCGCTCGCCGCGCGGCTTACCCGCAATCACAGCACATTTTCATATGCATAAACAGGGGCCTGCCATATCTTAACTGGCAAGCCCTTTTGTTATTCACCCGGGTTCCGCTTACATTTACATCACCCGGCACCATATCTGTCAAAACACCGGTATAACCCGTTCTATTTCACCACTCTCACCCGGAACACCCCATTGATGGACTGGAGCTTCTCAATAATCTCCTTTGACGCGGGTGTCTCAATATCCAGCATGGTATATGCCACCTCTCCCTTTGACTTGTTCATCATGTCGGAGATATTGATGTTGTTATCGCCAAAGCAGGCGGTAAACTTGGTGATCATGTTAGCAATATTCTTGTGGAAGATCGCCACACGTCCTGCCTGTTCGCAGATGCCCATATCGCACTTCGGATAATTCACGCTGTTGGCAATATTACCGTTCTCCAGATAATCCTTCATCTGCTTCACCGCCATCACTGCACAGTTGTCCTCCGACTCCTCCGTGGACGCGCCGAGATGGGGAATCACGATACAGCCCTCCTGCCCCGCGGTGGTGGCATTCGGGAAATCGGACACATACTTTCTCACCTTGCCCGCCTTGATGCTCTCTAAAACAGCTTTCTCATCCACCAGAAGGTCTCTCGCAAAGTTTAAGAGTATCACACCGTCCTTCATCTGATCCAGCGCTTCTTTATTGATCATGCCTTTCGTCGCATCCATCAGCGGCACATGAATCGTGACGATATCACACTCCGCATAAATCTCTTCCACATGAAGCACGTGCTTCACGTCACGGCTTAAATTCCACGCCGCATCCACAGACACGTATGGATCGTAGCCGTAAACCTCCATGCCCAGATGTTTCGCCACATTTGCCACCCTGACGCCGATGGCACCCAGACCGATGATACCGAGCTTTTTACCCTCAATCTCCGTACCCGCAAAGTTCTTTTTGGCTTTCTCCGCATTCTTGCCTACATTCTCATCCGTCCGGTTCTCTTTCACCCACTCAATGCCGCCCACAACGTCACGGGATGCAAGGAGCATACCCGCAATCACGAGCTCTTTGACACCGTTCGCGTTTGCGCCGGGGGTGTTGAACACCACGATACCTTTCTCCGCGCATTTATCCAGAGGAATGTTATTCACACCTGCACCCGCGCGTGCAATGGCAAGAAGATTTTGGGAAAATTCCATGTCGTGCATGGCCGCACTTCTCACCAGAATGCCGTCCGCATCCTCCATGTTCTCCGTCTTTGTATACTGGTCGCTGAACTTATCCAGACCCACCTGTGCGATGGGATTTAAGCAATGATATTTAAACATTTGTACTGCCTTCCTTTACTCATTTATTATAGCATGCATCTGCAATTCATGATCGCCATTCTGTAAGCGACGAATGCGCAATCTCATTCTTCTCGCGAACGCCCTTTATGTTACATCCGTTATTTTAAATATTATCTCTTAGGCGTTTTCTTTTTCAAACTCTCTCATGAACGCAACCAGCTTCTCCACACCTTCCACAGGCATGGCATTGTAAATGCTCGCGCGCATACCGCCCACGGTTCTGTGTCCCTTCAGATTCACGAATCCGGCAGCCGTCGCCTCCTTGATGAATTTGGCGTCCGTCTCCTCGTTGCCCGTCACGAAAGGCACATTCATGAGGGATCTGTCCTCTTTTCTGACCGTGCCCTTGAAAAGCTTGCTCTCGTCGAGGAAGTCATAGAGAATCTTCGCCTTCTTCTCGTTTAATGCCTTCATCGCCTCGAGACCGCCGTTTTTCAGAAGCCACTTGAACACCTTGCCGCAGATATAGATACCGTAGCAGGGAGGCGTATTGTACAGGGAATCATTGTCCGCATGTACTTTAAACTTCATCATGGTAGGCGTGCCGGGGAGCACATCGTCCGTCAGCAAATCCTCCCTGATGATAACGACCTGTGTGCCCGCGGGTCCCACATTTTTCTGCACGCCCGCGTATACCAGACCGTACTTCGTCACATCCATAGGCTCCGACAGGAAACAGGATGACACGTCGGAGACGAGAATCTTTCCCTTCGTATCCGGCAGGGTATGATATTTGGTTCCGTAGATCGTATTGTTCTCACAGATGTAGACATAATCCATATCATCTGTTATAGGAAGATCGGAACAATCCGGAATATAGGAAAACGTCTCATCCGCAGAAGAGGCAAGTTCCACCGCCTCCCCATAAATCTTCGCCTCCGCAAAAGCCTTCTTCGCCCACTGTCCGGTCAGGATATATCCCGCTTTACGGTTCTTCATCAGATTCATGGGAACCGACGCAAACAACAGGCTTGCGCCGCCCTGTAAAAACAGTACCTTATAGTTATCGGGAATGTTAAGGAGCGTGCGCAGGTCCGCCTCGGCCTCCTTGATGATCGTGTCATACACATTCGACCGATGGCTCATCTCCATGACCGACATCCCTGATCCCTTGTAATCAAGCATCTCCTCCGCAGCCTCTTTTAGCACCTCTTCCGGTAAAACCGCGGGTCCCGCTGAAAAATTATACACTCTGGACACTTTTCTCTCCTCCCGTCCTCATTCGTTGCCGTTTACAAAAACCAAATTTCATTTTACGCCCTTCGGACGCTTTAGTCAATTACTTTGTTAAATAATGCCGGCACGGACGCTCAGCCGCGCCAGTTCGCTCTGGCTGAACTGTTAATAGAACATCACCACCGGCGTCCCCACTTCCGCCATGTCGAAAAGCTGCTCCATCGCCGCGCGTGGGGTATTGATGCAGCCGTGGGAGCCGTTGGTCTGGTAAATGGTGCCGCCGAACTTTCCCCGCCATGCCGCATCGTGAATACCGATATTTCCCTTCACCGGCATCCAGAAGTCCACGTGGGAAGCGTAGTTCGCGCCCCGCAGAATGCGGTTTTCCTGCTTTGCGTACACAAAATTGACTCCGGAGGGCGTCCCCATCCTGCGGGATGTATTTCCCGTCACGATCGGTGTATCTATCGTTAAAACGCCGTCCACGTAATAGTACATCTTCTGCTCTCCCATATCTATTTCGATATAAGTAGATCCGATGTCCTCGCTGCCTTTCTTCCACGCTTCCTGCGTGTAGACAGGCTCGTGCACCTCTCTCTTCCCCGCATAAAAGGCTTGTGTCAGATAGGCTTTCTCCGCCTCCTGGTCTATTTTATTGCCGTAGAGACCGCCTTCCACCGTCACCACATCCCCTCTGGTGGACAGAAACTGTCTGCTTGCGCCCACAGTGTCATATTTTGCCGCAAGCGCCTTTACAAAATCCTCTATGGCATCTTCCTTCAGTTGAAAGCCGCCCGACTCATCGAATAAAAAACGGCCGTTATTATCGAGTGCAATCCAGTCACAGACGACGGACGCATCCACAGGAATTTCCTCTTCCCCCATCCGGTAAACAATGCCGCAGTCTTGAAAACGCTCCAGTTTGTTCCAGATCTCCAGTGTTTCCCTCATTTGCGCCGTCAGTTCCAGATCATGATAGCATCCTTCTTCAACAAGGGAAACTTCGCTCTCTGAAGACTCAATCGCTGCAAGCACCACTGCTCTGGCCTTCTCGGTAAAAAGCACATCCGTCCGCTCATTCACCAGTTCATACCCCTGCGGCGTCCGGCAAATCGCCACCCTGCGTTCTTTTTCTGTCCGTTCATTCTGACAGAACGGCAGATTTGCAAAACAGGATTCAAATGCCTTCTGGTCATAGGACACCACCGGTATAAGCTCCACCCTATGCCCGCCGGACAGACTGTCTATCCACATCCATGGATTCTGTCGTTTCTGATAAATCTCCAGCGCTTTTTTAAAATCAAACTGATATGAAATTTCCTCCGCTGATATCACATAGCGGCCACCGTCCTTGTCTTCCACGGTAACACCGTCATAAGTGAAATCCTTTACCAGCTCGTCGTTTACCTCCTGAATGCTCCTGCCGGTGCAGTAGATCCCGTTGATCCATGTTCCATAGATAAACGCGTTGTGGTAATACACGGCAAGTCCCACATAGGTCGCCATCAGACTGACTGTGGCAATACCCAGTATGACCGCCATATGCTTTAGTAATCTCTTCATAACCTGACCTTCACATAAAAATTACTCTTCACCCGCCTCGAGATCCTCCGCGTCAAAGGCCTCACTGATGGGCGCGCCTGCAGGTACCATGGGAAATACCTTGTCATCCTCCGGTATCAGGCAGTTTAATAACACGGGTTTCTTTAACGCGATTGCCTTCTCGACGGCAGGAGCCACTTCCTCCTTCTTCGTCACGAGGATTGCCTCACAGCCAAGTCCTTCGGCTACCTTGCAGAAATCCACACCGTCGTCCAGAATCGTCTGGGAGTAGCGCTTCCCGTAAAACAGAGTCTGCCACTGTCTGACCATTCCAAGCACATGGTTGTTGATGACCACCTGGATAATCGGTATATTGTAGCGGCTTGCCGTCGCCAGTTCGTTCATATTCATGCGGAAACAGCCGTCCCCCGCGATATTGATGCAGATTTTATCGGGCTGCCCCATCTTGGCGCCGATACATGCGCCGAGCCCATACCCCATAGTGCCCAGTCCACCAGAAGTGAGCAGTGTACGGGGGCTGGAATATTTGTAATACTGTGCCGCCCACATCTGATGCTGTCCCACATCCGTCGTGATGATAGCGCTGCCGCCGGTTACCCGGTCGATCTCCTCTATAATATATGGGCAGGAAAGCGCGGCTTCGTCATAATTGAGAGGATATTTCTGTTTCAGTTCCGCAATATGCGCCATCCACTCCCCGTGGGACTGCCTGGAAAGTCTTTCGTTCAGTCTTGTAAGTACTTCCTTTAAGTCTCCCACCAGCGAAACGTCTGTCTTAATGTTCTTATTGATCTCCGCCGCGTCCACGTCGATGTGCAGCACCTTTGCGTGCTCCGCAAATCTTTTCGGGTTTCCCACCACACGGTCTGAGAAACGCGCACCGAGGGCAATCAACAGATCACACTCGCTGACACCGAAATTGGAGGTCTTCGTACCGTGCATACCGATCATGCCCGTGTATCTGTCGTCATGACCGTCCATCACACCCTTGCCCATCAGCGTGTCACACACAGGAGCGTCCACAAGATTTGCAAAAGTCCGCACTTCCTCGTATGCCTCAGAGATGACCGCGCCGCCGCCCACATAGATAAAAGGCTTTTTCGCGTTCTCCAGAAGGCTTACCGCCTCTGTCAGTTCTTCCTCCGTATAACGTCCCGGTTTCTTTGCCTTCTCCGGCGTCTTCTTCTCATACTCGCAGGCGTTTGCCGTCACGTCCTTCGTGATATCCACAAGCACCGGGCCGGGTCTGCCGCTTCTGGCAATGGCAAATGCCTTTCTGAGCGTATCCGCGAGGATATTAACATCCTTTACTATATAATTATGCTTTGTGATCGGCATTGTGATTCCCGCGATATCCACCTCCTGGAAGGAGTCCTTTCCGAGAAGGGGAAGATTTACGTTACATGTAATCGCCACCATCGGCACCGAATCCATATAAGCCGTCGCGATTCCCGTCACAAGATTGGTCGCGCCCGGACCACTGGTTGCCAGACAGACGCCCACCCTGCCGGTAGCTCTGGCGTAGCCGTCCGCCGCGTGTGCCGCCCCCTGCTCATGGGACGTCAAAATATGTTTGATTTCCTCGCTGTGCTGATATAATGCGTCATACACATTTAAAATCGTGCCGCCGGGATAACCGAACACGGTGTCCACTCCCTGCTCCTTCAGACATTCCACTACAATCTGCGCACCTGTCAATACCATGTTTTCTCCTCCTGCCTGTTATAAAATTACATTTATTATTTTTCAAGCTTCACACGTCTCCAGAATCGCACCCCTGTTGCCGCTTGTCACCATCTCACGGTATCTGGACAGATACCCGCTTGTCACCTTCGGCTCTCTGGGCTGCCACTTCGCTTTTCTCGCCGCCATCTCTTCATCCGATATCTTCACATCCAGCTTCATATTCGGAATGTCGATGCTGATGATATCGCCCTCTTCCACCAGCGCGATGGGACCGCCCACCGCCGCCTCGGGCGATACATGTCCGATAGACGCGCCTCTGGATGCGCCGGAAAAACGGCCGTCTGTAATCAGCGCCACACTGGAGCCGAGTCCCATGCCCGCAATCGCTGAGGTGGGATTGAGCATCTCCCGCATACCAGGGCCCCCTTTCGGTCCCTCATAGCGGATCACAACCACGTCGCCCGCCACAATCTTACCACCCTTGATCGCCGCGATCGCGTCCTCCTCGCATTCAAAGACACGTGCGGGACCTTCGTGGACCATCATCTCCTCCACCACGGCAGAGCGCTTCACCACGCTGCCGTCAGGCGCAAGATTCCCCTTTAAGACTGCGAGACCGCCGGTCTTGCTGTAAGGATTTTCCACAGTTCTGATAACATCTGTATTTTTATTAACGGCATCCTTGATGTTCTCGCCGATCGTACTTCCTGTCACCGTCATGCAGTCCGTGTGGAGCAGTCCGATATCCGCAAGCTCCTTCATCACCGCGTAAACACCGCCCGCCTCGTTCAGATCTTCCATATAAGTGGGACCTGCCGGAGCCAGATGGCATACATTGGGGGTCTTCTCGCTGATCTCATTGGCGAAAGCAATGTCAAAGTCAAAGCCTACCTCATGGGCGATCGCCGGCAGATGCAGCATGGAGTTGGTGGAACAGCCCAGCGCCATATCCACCGTGAGCGCATTTAAAATCGCGTCCTTCGTCATGATATCCCTCGGTCTGATATTCTTTTCCAGCAGATTCATCACTGCCATACCCGCATGTTTCGCCAGCTTGATGCGCTCGGAATAGACCGCAGGGATCGTGCCGTTGCCGCGAAGCCCCATACCAAGCGCCTCGGTCAGACAGTTCATGGAATTTGCCGTATACATACCCGAACAGGAACCGCAGGTCGGACAGGTCTTCTCCTCGAACTCCAGAAGCTCCTCGTCCGTGATCGTCCCCGCCGCATGGGAGCCAACCGCCTCAAACATGGAAGACAGACTCCTCTTTTGCCCCTTCACATGTCCCGCAAGCATAGGACCGCCTGATACAAAGACCGTGGGCACATTGATACGCGCCGCCGCCATCAAAAGACCGGGCACATTCTTATCGCAGTTTGGCACCATCACAAGCGCGTCAAACTGATGCGCCAACGCCATACATTCCGTGGAATCCGCAATCAGATCGCGGGTCACAAGCGAATACTTCATGCCGATATGCCCCATGGCAATACCGTCGCAGACCGCGATCGCCGGGAACACCACAGGCACACCGCCAGCCTCTGCCACACCAAGTCTCACCGCGTCCACAATTTTATCCAGATTCATATGCCCGGGCACAATCTCATTGTAGGAACTGACTATACCTATCATAGGTTTCTTCATCTCCTCCTGTGTGAATCCGAGGGCATTAAATAAACTTCTGTGGGGCGCCTGCTGGGTACCCGCTTTCACGTTGTCACTTCTCATTGTTTTTTCTCCTCCTTTATCACTCAAAAATCCAACCGCTTCGTGCTCTCCAATTTTTCGCTATCCTGTCCGTTGAAATCAAATGCGCACTCCGTCCAGCGCAGACCTGCACTCCTATTGCCCACGCTTAGCTTCCAATAATACCATCTGCCAGTTTTCATAAACCTGCGTCATATTTTCTTCTATATAAGAGCGTCTGGACTCCACATCCGCCGCCGTGAGATAAAACTTCCACTCTTCCGGCGCCTCCCTGTAACCGTAGGGCAGTCCCAGAAGCACCTTATCCAGAAGAACAATATCCGCTTCCTCTATATTCCTCGTAATCTGCTCATCCCGGATACCATAGAGATACAAAAGCAGATACTCCTGGTCACAGTCCGTCACCGCCACTATATCCGTATCTTCTATCACAATCTGCTCATAGGCATCGGCAAGCAGTTCATCCCTCATACTGTACGCCGTCATATCCGCCAGCACAAAAGCCCACGACACACCCGCTGCCATATAGGCCAGCCACCTGCATCCTTTCTTTATTCCACCCTTGTATCGGCCGTCGGGCAGTCTCTCCAGAAGCGACATCAGCCGCTGCACCATCCATCCGGTCAGTAGCGCCGCCCACACGCCGAGGAAAGAAAACACTCTCTGATAGGGGAGCTTGCACTGGATCACAAGGGCAAGCGCAAGCAACACCGCCGTCAGAATAAAGTACCATTCCCAAAACACTTTTTTCGGTTTCCTATACAGACAGACTGCCGCCGCAAGAAGCCCGGTCAGCAAAAGAATACACATACCGTTTCCGAAAAATCCGGACCATGGCGAAAGCTGCGACCCAAACAGTGTTTTCAGCCAGTGACCCGCCTGTCCCCAAAATTCCTGCCTCGACATACTCTGAATATAAGGCGTGGCAAGCATGCAATCTATTCCCTCCTGCAGTGCCCGAAACGGTGCATGGAGAATGATGTCAATATGTCCCGCCGTATAAAAAGGTCCGTCTGGCGTCTTGGAAAGCAGATTAGATCCGATCGCCAGCCACAAAATGCCGTAAAGTCCTGCCGTGCACGCCGCACTGACAAGTGACGCGATGACCAGCCACAGGAGCCGCCTGTAATCCCTGTCAAGAAGGAGCAAAAAGCCCCCGATCATGCAGACCGGCATCACCACATACAGACTGCTCGGAATCGCCCATAGTGCAATCACAAGCGATGCCCCGAACGCAATATAATTACACCTGCTATTTTTCTTTTCAGCCACAATCGCGTAAAGCGACAGCAAAGCCAGAAGATAACAGAACGTCACGAGCGCGTACCCTCTGCCCTGCACAGCAAGCTGGTTGACCATATACATGCCAGCAAAGAGAAACACGGGAATGAGTGCAATCTCCTCCATAAGGTATTTTCTGGAAAGACGGTACAGGAGTACCAGACTGCCCATGCTGCATAGATAGGATACACCACGCAGAGCCACCGGCGCACATCCAAATATCCCCAGACATGCCGACAACGTGGAATATCCCACATGATTATTGGGGAGCGGCCAGTGAATCGCCGCATACACCGGTCCCCTGCTGATAAAATAGTAATAAGTATACAGCTCGTCGTACCATGGCGTCAGAAGAAACATCCTTCTCCCATAATAAACTGCCATTGTGAGAAAAAACAGACAAAAAACCATATCTTCCCTGTTTATCTCACGCTTTTTGCCAGCCACAAAATATGCCGTACCCTTTCCGCCAAAACTCTTCGCAAAATAACTCATGTTATTATTTAATTCTTTCCACAATCAGATCGCCCATTTTTTTACAGCCCACCTGCTCGCAGCCTTCAGACATAATATCACCGGTGCGATAACCATCTTTAAGCACCTGTTTTACGGCGTTGTCAATGGCGTCCGCCTCCTTATCCAGATCAAAACTGTAGCGCAGCATCATGGACGCCGAGAGGATTGTCGCAATGGGATTTGCCAGATCTTTACCTGCTATATCAGGCGCGGAGCCGTGGCTTGGCTCATACAGACCAAATTTCGTATCATTCAGTGAGGCGGACGCCAGCATACCGATCGAGCCGGTCACCATGCTCGCCTCATCAGACAAGATGTCCCCAAACATATTCTCTGTCAGAATCACGTCAAATTGTGCCGGATCTTTCACAAGCTGCATCGCGCAGTTGTCCACCAGCATATGTTCCAGCGTCACATCGGGATAATCCTTCGCCACCTCTTCCACGACAGCTCTCCACAATCTGGAAGAATCCAGCACATTCGCCTTATCCACGCTGGTCACTTTCTTTTTTCTCTTTCTGGCAATATCAAAACCCTTTATGGCAATCCTGCGGATCTCATTCTCATCATAAGTCAGCGTATCAAGCGCCTTCCTTACGCCGTTCTCCTCCGTGGTTCTTCTCTCACCGAAGTACAGGCCGCCTGTCAGTTCCCGCATAATCAGCATGTCAAAACCTTTTTCCGAAATTTCTGTTTTCAGAGGGCAGGCGCCCGAAAGCTCCTCATATAAAACCGCGGGGCGGAGATTGGCAAAAAGATTTAACGCCTTACGGATCGCTAAAAGCCCTGCCTCTGGACGTAAGTTCGGCGCAAGCTTATACCATGGAGACGTGGTTGTGTCGCCGCCGATCGAACCCATCAACACCGCATCCGCGCTCCGCGCGGTCTCCACCGCCTCGTCCGTCAAAGGCACACCATGTACATCGATGGACGCGCCGCCCATCAGAATATCCGTATACTGCATGTCATGTCCGTATTTTGCTGCCACCGCGTTAAGCGTCTTCTTTGCCTCAGCCACGATCTCCGGTCCAATCCCGTCTCCCGGAATACAGGTAATCTTTAACTCCATAGGTTCCTCCGTTCTGCACCGGCTGTCAAGATACACTCATCTTTTAAGCCGACAATCTATTTTTATGCAAAATTATACTTCTACATCATAGACTATTCGCGAAAAAAATTCAATATAAAACTTCCTTATGCGGGTCTGCGCATCAAAAAGCCGGATCATTTCTGACCCGGCTTCTTTTCTCCTGATTATGCAATATTTCCTTTTATTCAGCCCGGAAGCTTGCCTCTGCGAGAACGTTGCCATTTGCATCACAGTATCTGATCCCGTAAGACACGGTTCCCTTCTCAACACCGATCATATCATCAAGCACACCAGCAATACCTGAAAAAGCGCTGCCCAGCTCTTCCATACCTGCATTCAGCACATCTGCCGCATCCTCCGGCAGCTCTACAGAATCCTTAAATGTAGCCACACAGACCACATCGTTTCCCTTAATTTCAATGGACATATCCATCTGGTCATCGCCCTGTGCTGCCGCCTGCTCCTGGAGCTGCTTCTCAGCCTCCGGATCTTCCTTCATAAAATCTTCCAACGTCTTCTGTCCGCTGGTCTCCTCCTCTGCCGGAGCCTCCTCCTCAGCCGCAGGCGCTTCCTCTTCTGCGGGAGCTTCCTCCTCAGCCGCAGGCGCTTCCTCCTGCGCAGGTGCCTCTTCCTCTGCGGGAGCCGCTTCTTCTGTCGCTGTATCCGCGCTCTTAGCCGCATCATCAGAACCGCCGCATGCAGTCATGGAAAGGCTCATTGCCATAAGTGTTGCACAAATCAGTGCTTTTACTGTTCTTTTCTTCATCATAATCTCCTCCGTCAAATAAGAAATTTCTGTCCCGTGCTTTCACACAAATTGAAAGTCTACAACATTTATATGCCTTTGTCAATACCATTTATGAAAGAAAAATGTTTTCAATATGTTGCATAAGAAGAGCCATGACTTTACGCCATGGCTCTGGTCAATCTGTCCCTCTACTCGGTATCCGCTTTCTCAATCTGCGCAATCGCTGATTTCTGCATAGGGATGCGGCAGTTCTTATTGCTGCCAAACTCCACGATCACCGTATCATCGGTAATATCAATCACAATGCCATAAAAGCCGCTGTTCGTCAGTACACAATCACCGACTGCCATATCCGCCAGCATCGCCGCCATCCTTTTCTGTTCCTTTTTCTGCGGACGAATCATTACAAAGTACATAAACGCCACTATAATAACAATATAAATGACCATGATCAGACCGCCGCCAGTAGCAGCCCCCGCAGCATCAGCAGATAATAATAATCTCATACCATTTCCTCCGTTATTCCTTTCAATAAAACACTACAGCATATCATACACAACTTAGAAGGGAAAAACAAGCCCCTTCCTGAAAATTTCACAAACCCTTATTCTTTGCCACCGCTTTCCATGCCCGCTGTCTGCATGCCGGACAGCTTATCCCTCTTATATTGTGCAAACCGCCCTGCATCAAGCGCGTCCCGGATTTCCGTCATCATCGTATTATAGAAATAGAGATTATGAAGCACGCAAAGCCGCATCCCCAACATCTCTTTCGCCTTTAGCAGATGCCTGATATACGCTCTGGAGTAACGTCTGCACGCCGGACAGGGGCATCCCTCCTCAATGGGTCTGTCATCCAGTTCATACTTTGCGTTAAAGAGGTTGATCTTTCCGCGGTTCGTATACAGATGACCATGCCGCCCGTTTCTTGTGGGGTACACACAGTCAAAGAAATCCACACCCCGCTCTACCGCCTCGAGAATATTTGCCGGCGTCCCGACCCCCATAAGATAAGTAGGTTTATCAACAGGCAGCCAGGGAACCGTTTCCTCAATCACATGGTACATCTGCTCATGACTCTCGCCCACCGCGAGACCACCCAGCGCGTAGCCGTCGCAGTCCAGTTCCGCAATCTGTTTTGCATGTTCTATGCGGATGTCGTCGAAAACCGCGCCCTGATTGATTCCAAATAACAACTGTTCCTTATTAATCGTATCTTCCAGTCCGTTCAGAGATTCCATTTCCCGCTTACAGCGGACAAGCCATCTTGTCGTGCGCGCCACGGAATCCTCTACATACTTCCTTTCCGCCATGCTGGGCGGGCACTCGTCGAAAGCCATCGCTATCGTGGAGGCAAGGTTACTCTGGATCCGCATACTCTCCTCCGGTCCCATAAATATCCTGCGACCGTCTATGTGGGAGTGGAAATACACCCCCTCTTCCTTAATCCGTCTAAGCCCTGCCAGGGAAAATACCTGAAAGCCGCCGGAGTCAGTGAGAATCGGCTTATTCCATGACATAAACTTATGCAGACCCCCAAGTTCCCTGATGACCCGGTCTCCCGGTCTCACATGCAGATGATAGGTGTTGGACAGTTCCACCTGCGTGCCGATCTTTTCCAGATCCTCTGTCGACACCGCGCCCTTGATCGCCGCCACTGTCCCTACATTCATAAAGACAGGGGTCTGGATCGTGCCGTGTACTGTTGTAAACTCGGCACGTTTCGCCCTGCCTTCCCGTTTCAAAATCCGATACATACGCCCTCACTTCCGGGCTTTCACAGCCCGTCTCTATTCCACATAAATGCAGATCAAAATAACTACAGATATTTATCCCAGAACTCTTCCAGACACAATCCCTCATCCTTCATAATCGCAGCAGCCTCCCTGCCCACATAGCGGAAATGCCACGGCTCATAGTCAATACCTGTAATATACTCTTTGCCGGAAGGATACCGCAGGATAAATCCGTACTCATAGCTGTGCGCCTCAAGCCACTCACCCTCCTTTGTATCCGCAAATCCCTGCTGTAGCGGTATAAAGGAATCAGAGGTAATGTCAAGCGCAAGCCCCACCTCATGCTCACTGCATCCAGGAACCGTAATCACCCTGGAAGTCGCTTTATAAGCCTCCATGTAAGACAATCCCTGTCTCATATAGGATTTGATTCTGTCATTGAAATTATCTTCCTGATGATCCGATGTCCTGTAGGGCGATCTGACCACCAGATTCAACCCGTCCTTCTTTGCTGCCTGCATCATAAGCAGCAGATCCTCTATCACACGCTCGTCACAGCGCATACCGGATGTAAACGTTCCCAGCTTGAAATCATAATCAGCGGGAATGGGATGCTGCTTATTAATAAGAACAAGCCGCCAGTCAGAGTGGTCAAAGATAAACTCTGTATCTGCCTCCGGCTGATCCCCCGCAATACCATCGTATGTTCCCACATTATGGTCATGCTCATGCTGTTCCAACAGATCATCCAATGTGAATGTCTCAGCGTTCTCATCATGCTCTGAAGCAACCACATTTCTCTCTTCCAGGATTTCCTCCACCACCGGATTCACTGGCTCCACTACCGCCAGCGATACATCCGAGGTTTCCACAATCGCGCTGTAGGTTTCCTGCGCGCCGGTAAACCCGGTACGCTCCGCAAAGACGGCAAAGGAAAAGCTGCAGCTGCTCATAAAAAAGACAACAACAAAAAACATACTGGCGTAACGCTTTCCGTTCGTCATGAAATGCATACCAATATAATAGAAAACAAGCGCCACGAACATCCCTGCCAGAGAAGGATATTTCAACAGTCTGTTTTTTTTCGCCACACCTGTAAAGTATGTTATTATTTTTTGTCGAAATGTTTTATCCATTCAGTCCTCAAATCTAGTCTACCTGCAATTCTGTCATCTATCATAACATATAAAATTTTTTTGTACACCCCTTTTTTATGTAAATCTGTCATATTTCTCTCTTTTTTTTATTTCTTTCCCCCTTTGATTTGATTTTTTCTTTCTGCCTCTTCTCTGACCGCCTCCTTCCCCTCTGTTTTCCCCCTCCTTTTTCCATACCACGCTCTTGCTTTTTTAACAGAATATGATATGCTGAATACGGGCAAAAACGTGCTTTTCCACATGCATTTCACATGTTATCCGATTTCCCGCACGAAAAGGCAATACAGCCCTATCCTCA
The DNA here is from genome assembly GCA_949472775.1 of uncultured Lachnospiraceae bacterium. GTDB lineage: Bacteria > Bacillota > Clostridia > Lachnospirales > Lachnospiraceae > UBA3282. Next base: position 30,130 of record CASWVG010000018.1, on the reverse strand, counting down.
ATTGTACTTAATTGTACATTTTATATTTCATATGCAATTTAATTATGCAGGATATCCTGCAAGCTATTTTCAGAAAACTTCACCCAATTCAAGAAAGGATCAGACAATGGCAGGTTCAACACTGGGAACTATCTATCGAATTACTACATGGGGCGAATCCCACGGCGCCGGGCTCGGCGTCGTTGTGGACGGCTGTCCCGCCGGATTACCACTCACAGAAAACGATATTCAGTCATATCTGGACAGAAGGAAGCCCGGACAGAGCCGGATCACCACCCCCCGCAAAGAGGATGACGCCGTGGAGATTCTCTCCGGTATCTTTGAAGGGAAAACCACAGGAACACCTATCTCCCTGCTGATACGCAACACCTCACAGAAATCCAGAGATTATTCAGAAATCGCCGGCTGCTACCGCCCCGGTCACGCGGACTATACCTTTGACCAGAAATACGGTTTTCGCGACTACCGGGGCGGCGGGCGTTCCTCCGGGCGGGAAACCATCGGCCGCGTAGCTGCTGGCGCAATCGCCGCAAAGGTACTTCGGGAGTTTGGAATCGGACTGTTCTCCTACACAAAATCAATCGGTCCCATCTCGATCAGCCCGGAACGCTTTGAACAGGCAGCCGTTTCCGAAACCCCTACCTGTATGCCCGACAGGGATGCCTCCGCCCTGGCAGAAAAATACCTGTCAGACTGTATGAGTAGTTACGATTCCGCCGGAGGAGTCATTGAATGCGTGATAAACGGAGTGCCTGCAGGACTGGGAGATCCCGTTTTCGAGAAACTGGATGCCAATCTGGCAAAGGCAGTCATGTCCATAGGTGCGGTCAAAGCAGTGGAAATCGGCGACGGTATCGAGGTTTCCACCCGCAACGGTTCATCCAACAATGATCCTTTTCGTCTGGAAAATGGGAAGGTCGTGAAGGTATCCAACCACGCAGGCGGCATTCTCGGGGGAATCAGCGACGGCTCACAGATCGTGCTGCGCGCCCATGTCAAACCTACGCCTTCCATCTTTTCCCCACAGAATACCGTAAACAGGCAGGATGAGGAGATACAGATCTCCATCAAAGGCAGGCATGACCCTGTGATTGTCCCCCGTGCAGTCGTTGTGGTGGAGGCCATGGCGGCCATTACGATTTTGGACGCACTTCTGGTAAATGCGGGAGCCAGAATGGACCATCTGAAAGCCATATATAAAAGTTAAATCAACACAGAAAACGAGCTGTATGTTATATTTACATTTAACATACAGCTCGTTTTCTGTGTTGTCTTCCCGGTGACAGATAAAATGTCCCAACTTAAGTTAACCACTCTGTTCCTGTCTTCTCTGTCGCAATATCACATGGTAACATTTGCTATTCCCGTGGTATCACCCGTTATTTTCTCGAATCACAATGTTTCCAGAACATTCCATAACAGGGGCTTCTTTTATAATCTCCCCCACGCTGTCCACGGTGATGGTTCCCGATTTCGGATTTTTAATGGAAATTACATGTCCTTTCACATCCGCCTCCACATCTGAATATTCAAACGAAAGATCCGTATCCTCCATTGTGCAGTTGACCAGTTTCAAATTTTTGCAGTAGCATAAAGGCTGTGTCCCGATAATCTTACAGTCAATCAGCGTCAGCCCGTCGGAAAACCATGCCAGATACTCTCCCTTCACCACAGAATTTCTGACCGTCACATTCTCGCTGTGCCAGAAAGCATCCTTGGTATCCAGTACACAGTCTGTAATCTCCAGATTCTTCATATATTGAAAGGAATATTTTCCCTTCATTTTCACCCGTTCCAGCTTTACATCCCTGCTGTCAAAGAACAGATACTCTGACTCGATCTCCGAATCTGTCAGTGCAATCTCCTCCGATTTCCATCCGAACTCCTGCGACACGATATGACAATTTTCCAGACGAATCCGCTCACATTCTCTGACCGCCTTGATTCCCCCCAGTGTGGAATATTTTATCACACCGTCCGACGCATACCAGATCGCTGCCCTCGTCAGCTCATCCATGGTCGAATGTTCCATGGTAAACTTTTTCACATGCCACAGAGGATATCGCAGAGAGAAGGTACAGTCTGTCAGATTCACATCCCGGGCTTCCTTCAGAACCGACTCTCCGTCCGCCGGACCATCAAAAAGGCAATGGTTTACGTCCGCTTCCTGCAGATTATATAGCGCCCGTTCTTCATCGAACTGCCTGTCTGCAACTATTGTTCTCATGTGGTTTCCTCCTCCAATCTTTTATGAACTGCGTAGTGCACTCATCACGGGCTTTGCCCTATGCATCCAGTCAAATAATCTACCCGGTGAGCAGACTCCCCGCTTTGTTTATCCGGCTGTGTGCGCACTACTCATTGCCTTCGCGAAGATAACTACTTATGGCGTATAGTGTCTGCCCGTTGTACTCTACCCTCGACCAGCCGTAATCTTCATTGATTCCCGTTCTTGTGGCGTACTCTCCGTTGTGCAGTACCGCCACCACCACGGCATCCGGATTCGTCACGCTCGGCAGCGCACGCAGGTTGACCTCAATTTTTGCCGTCACCTGTTCATTCCGCTCCGTAAATTTCGTCTTCAATCCGTCACCGCTGCCCGCGCCCTCCTGGGGCTCCTGTGCCTCCTGTTTCGGCATCTGATAACTGAGGTCTGTGGTCAGGAAACTGCTCACAGCGTAAACCGTCTGGTCGTTATAGACAAGCCTTGACCAGCCGCTCTCACTCACGCCCGTCCGCTTCACTGTCTCCCCGTTTTTCAATGTGTACACCACCGTGCTATCGTCCCCCTGACTGGGGATATTGCGCAGGTTAGTGGAGTCCTTTGCCGTCACCTCTTCCTCTACCGCCGTAAACGGCATGAGCGCCTCCACATCTGCGCTTGCCTCCTCGGGCGTCTCCTCGCTCTGCGCACCCGCTGTACCCTCGTAACCAAAATAGGCAATATTCACATCCACAGGCTGGCTGATACCCGCGACCGTTCCCCGGTTGGTATACTGCCACATGGCATGCACACCCTGATAGGATGACTTTTCCGTCTGTGGATAAGGCGCTGACGGATACTGTGAAACCCAGATACGGTATTTTTTCTCGATCCGGGACGTCTCCCATTTCGCATCCCCCGTCATCTCATGCATGGAAGAATAGAACATGGGGGTATATCCTCTCTCATAAATTCTATTCAGAAAAGCAATGGCTATGTCTGTTCTCTGCGCCGAGGACAAGCTGTACTGCGCGCTGCTTTCCCGCTCAAACCCCTCGCAGTCGAAAGCTACGGGATAAGTAATCTGATACTGCGAAATATAATCCGCCGTCCAGTCCGCCTCCGCTTTCGCCTCCTCCTCACTGACTGCCGTGGAAAAGAAATATGCACCGAGCTTTATGCCGTTCTTCTGCGCCTCCTGCATATTATAACGGGCGTTACTGTCGGCAACGATTTCCCTGCTTCCATCCATGCGGTAGCCCACGCGCACCATGGCAAAATCGACACCGGATGCAGCAACCTGCGCCCAGTCTATCGTTCCCTGATATTTTGCCACGTCGATTCCGAAGGTAACTTCATCAGTCTCCGCCACCGCTTCCGAAGAAAGAAGGGCGCTCACGTCCACCTCCGTGCCCTGTTCGGTACTCATCGTCTCTGTCTCCGGATCATCCTCCGCCTGCGGGGACTCCCCCTCCGCTTCATCCATGTGCTCTTGTTCCGGAGAATCTGCCGGCTCGTCCGACTGTCCCGGATCCTCCACGGCTTCCTGCCCTTCTTCTGGTCCGGGCTCCGGCTCGTCCTCCACCTGCACCTCCGCAGGATCCGCGGTCGCCGGGACAGTCTCCTGCGTGTCTTTACTCCCTTTGAACAGGAATACAGCCGCCGCCACAACAATCACCGCCACAAGTCCAAAGACAGAGGGAAACAATACTCTGTGCACAAACCGAAGCGTCCTCTCGTCAAGTTCTTCCTCAAATGCCCCGTCATCTTCATCCTCTGCGTCATCAGGCAGATCGTATTCCTCATCATCCAGATCCATGAACTCCAGATCGTCATCTTCACGTGATTTCACCCTATATCACCTCTGTATTTTCCTATCCGCTTTCCTATCTTCCAGTCAGCACGCCGCCATAAGTATTCCTATATTCTACCATACGTCAGAATAAATATCACAAGTTATTTTATTAAAAACTCTCCAGCAGTTCGAGATAGAACTCATAATAATCCTTCCTGTTCTCCTTCATAAACTGAATCGCAGACTTCGGGTGCTGGTTCAGAAGCCCGGTTAAGAGGTACGGCACATCATACCCCCATGTCACGCCGGACTCTTTTAAGGGATTGATCTCCCTCTCTACAAAGCGAAGAATCGGATTGACATTGTACTTGGGGTTTTTCAAAAAGCCCAGAAGCAGTTCACTCGGGCAGTTTCCGCATCCCCGCCCCATGCCATTTACTGTGGCATCCAGATAGCTCACGCCCATGATAACTACTTCCGTTGTATTGGCAAAAGCAAGCTGCTGGTTGTTATGCGCATGAATGCCTACCTTTTTCCCGTACTTTGCCGCCACTTCCAGATACTTGTCGGCAAGACGCCTTGCCTGCTCCGGGTACAGGGAACCGTAACTGTCCACCAGATAGATCGTCCCCACGCTGCTTTGACCAAGCAAGTCAAGTGCCGCGTCCAGATCCGTCTCGTTGGCTTTAGAGATCGCCATAATATTGACGGTCGTCTCATACCCCTTTTTCGTGCAGTCCTCGATCAGTTCAACAGCAGCCGGTATGGTATTGATATATGTCGCAACCCGCACCAGGTCAATCGGGCTGTCCTTCTTGTTCAGAATATCCTTTCGGAAATCGCACCGTCCCACGTCCGCCATGATACCGATCTTCATATCCGTTTTGTTGTCTCCCACAATGGCGCGGATGTCCTTGTCGTCGCAGAATTTCCACTTGCCAAATTTGTTCACGTCAAACATCTCTTTGGAAGCCTTGTAGCCGAACTCCATATAATCCACGCCCGCCTTGATATTCGCGCGGTACAGCCCTTTGACAAACTCGTCCGTAAAGTAGAAGTCATTGACCAGCCCGCCATCCCGCAGCGTGCAGTCCACCACCTTGATATCCGGTGCGTAGGACATGAGTGTTCTTCCCTTTGCTCTCTTTTCCATATTGACACACCCCTTTCCGTTCCCTTTGCTATTTTATCTTTCTTCTCTGCAGGTTCTTTTCTGTCTCAGACTCTCTGACGCTTAACGAATATTTCTAAGCCTCACCCGATCCGATTCGGAACACCTACGCCAGAATCTTCTTAAAGCTCTTCTTTCCCTTCTTCACAATAAATTCTTCCGCAGCGATATCTTCTTTCGTGTAGCAGGTCTTTAAATCCGTCACCTTCTCACCCTTCACGGTCACGCCTCCCTGTTCCACGGCTCTGCGCGCTTCGGAGCGGGATGCCGCCAGTCCGGCCGCCACTAAAATGCCCTGAATGTCTATCTTCCCTTCCCGATAATCTGCTTCCGTCAAAGTCACTGTGGGCATATTTTCGGAGCTTCCACCCCCGGCAAAGAGCGCTTTAGACGCCTCTCTGGCTTTCTCTGCCTCCTCCTCGCCGTGCACCAGATTGGTCAGCTCGTAGGCAAGAATATCCTTCGCCTCATTCAGCTGGCTGCCCTCCCAGCCATCCATCTCCTCGATCTGCGAAAGCGGAAGGAAGGTGAGCATCCGCAGACATTTGAGCACGTCCGCGTCGTCCACATTACGCCAGTACTGGTAAAACTCAAAGGGAGTAGTCTTCTCAGGATCAAGCCAAACCGCACCCTTCTGTGTCTTGCCCATCTTCTTCCCCTCGGAATTCATAAGCAGGGTGATCGTCATGGCGTAAGCGTCCTTTCCGAGCTTTCTGCGGATCAAGTCTGTGCCGCCGAGCATATTGCTCCACTGGTCGTCTCCGCCGAACTGCATGTTGCAGCCGTATCTCTTGTAAAGCTCCAGAAAATCGTAGCTCTGCATGATCATGTAGTTGAATTCAAGGAAGCTTAAGCCCTTCTCCATTCTCTGCTTGTAGCACTCCGCACGCAGCATATTATTCACGGAAAAGCACGCCCCCACATCCCTGATAAACTCCACATAATTTAAATCGAGCAGCCAGTCCGCATTGTTCACCATCAATGCCTTTCCCTCAGAAAAATCGATAAAACGACTCATCTGCTTCTTAAAACACTCACAGTTGTGCTCGATGGTCTCCTTCGTCATCATGGAGCGCATATCCGTCCGTCCGGAAGGATCGCCGATCATAGCCGTCCCGCCGCCGATCAGGGCAATCGGCTTATTGCCCGCCTCCTGCAATCTCTTCATCAGGCATAACGCCATGAAATGCCCCACATGCAGACTGTCCGCCGTAGGATCAAAGCCGATATAGAAAGTTGCCTTTCCGTTGTTGATCAGATCGCGGATCTCCTCCGCGTCTGTGAGCTGTGCGAGAAGCCCTCTCGCCTGTAATTCTTCGTAGATTCCCATATTGATTGTCTCCTTTCTTCTGACTCTGCTTCCTCATGCATAAGCAGATCGAGATGCTTCGCATCTCTCACTCGCGTTGCTCGTCATAAGATATCCTACGCATGTGCTCATGCAAGCATGGCACATTCTCCGCATATCTTCTGACTCTGCTTATGCGCGCAAAAGAACCCCCGTCCCAATTATCAGGACGAGGGTTAAACTCGTGTTACCACCTAATTTCACAGACGGCTCACACCGGCTGCCTCACTGAGTACAGTCATAAAATAGCCCGAGATATATTCCTCTGACGATACTCTCCTGCTATAACGTGCATTCCTCCGTCCCGACCTACTAAGCTGTATACCTGCCGTTCTGCCGTGAAGCTCCGAGATGTATTCATGGAAAAGTTCCCGCGCGCCTCTCATCTGCCGGCTGCTTTCTGTCCGTTTCCCGATCCACTACTTGTTCTCTTCAACGCCTGTCATATTGTGTGATCTTTTGTTTTACTGCCTTATAATGTAAACGAAAAAGATCGGTTTGTCAACTCTTTTTCGGACATTTGTCTGAATGTGAAAAATACCAGCCTCTGCCACTGCCTCCCACATACAGGCATTCGGCGCTTAATGAAGCCCTAAATCCTCTCCACCGATTGTTCCGATCCCCGCCTTGTCAAGAACCGCAGCCAGACCGTCCGTATCCGCCACACGGAAGATCATGCATGCCTGCCCGTCCTTCTGCCCGAATACGGAGTACATATACTCCACATCCATTTCAGCGTCAGAAATCACGCCAAGCACTTTGCTCAAGCCGCCCGGCGTATCGGGAACCGCCACACCCACAACCGGCGTCATCGTCAGGATAAAGCCGTGCTCCAGCAGAATGGAGGAAGCCTTCGACGCGTCGTCCACGATCAGACGCAGAACGCCGTAATCCGCTGTCTCCGCTATATTGAGTGCCCGCATGTTTACCTGATTCTCCGAGAGAATGTGGGTAATGTCCGCAAGCTGCCCCGCTTTATTTTCCAGAAATACAGAAATCTGAGGTATTGTCATAGTTTATCTCCTCTCCGACTTTTCAGTCACCCTTACACGTCGCCACCGATACCACTCTTAGATTTTGCGCTTGTCAATCACGCGCACCGCCTTGCCCTCACTTCTCGTGATGGACTTTGGCGCCACCAGGCGCACTTTGGCATAAATGCCCAGCATCGCTTTCAGAGCCGATACCAGCCCTTTCTCCATCTCCGTGATCTTACCGAGGTTATCGGAGAAGTTCTCAGGCGTCATCTCCACCATGACCTCAATCGTATCGGAATTGTTGACACGGTCCACGATAATCTGATAGTTTGCGGGATAACCCTGCTCCAGAAGCACCGTCTCGATCTGGGACGGGAACACGTTGACGCCCTTCACGATCAGCATATCGTCACTTCTGCCCATAGGTTTGCTCATCTTCACATGGGTACGCCCGCAGGAACATTTCTCTCTGGTGAGCACGCAGATATCTCTCGTGCGGTAACGCAGAAGCGGGAATGCCTCCTTGGTAATCGCGGTAAATACCAGCTCACCCTTGCTGCCCTCGGGAAGCACTTCTCCCGTATCCGGATCGATAATCTCCGCGATAAAGTGATCCTCGTTGATGTGCATGCCTGTCTGCTCGCTGCACTCAAAGGCAACACCAGGGCCGCTGGTCTCCGTCAGTCCGTAAATATCATATGCCTTGATACCCAGCTTATCCTGGATATCCTGACGCATCTCCTCACTCCATGCCTCCGCGCCAAAGATACCCGCTTTCAGCTTAATCTGATCACGCAACCCACGCTCATGGATGCTCTCCGCCAGAAACGCGGCATAGGAAGGCGTACAGCACAAAATCGTCGCCTCCAGATCCACCATAAACTGTAACTGTCTGTCCGTATTGCCGGAGGACATGGGAAGCGTCAGGCATCCCACCTTATGGCTGCCGCCGTTTAACCCAGGGCCACCGGTAAAAAGTCCGTAGCCGTAGCAGACATGGCAGACATCCCCGTCTGTACCTCCTGCCGCCGTAATGGCGCGGGCACAGCAGTCCTCCCACAGATCAATGTCATGCTGGGTATAAAACGCCACCACCCTGCGTCCCGTCGTCCCGGATGTGGACTGGATGCGGACACAGTTCTTAAGAGGCGTCGCCAGAAGTCCATAAGGATAAGCCTCGCGCAGATCGTCCTTCGTCAAAAAAGGCAGCTTATGCAAATCTTCCACACTCTGAATGTCCTCGGGCGCAACTCCCTTCTCCTCCATCTTTTTGCGGTAGTAAGGTACATTGTCCCACACATGGCGCACCTGCTTCACAAGCCGTTCATTCTGCCACGCGAGAATCTGTTCCCTGTCCGCAGTTTCAATTTCTTTCTGGTAATACCGTTCCATACCTTCCTCCTCCATAATATGTCTTTATACCAAGAATACCTGAAACACAGGCACACTCTCTCATGAGACTTTGTGCTTTCTAGCCGGCTACCCACCGGCAATGCGCTTTAGATGCACTTCTCACACTGTCCAAGTGCAAATGCCTTCTTATTCATCTCCAGAAACTTCGGCGGCACGCTGTGCTCGATCGCGTCCATCCACTCCTCCTGCGTAAAGTCAAAGTGTCTGGCAAGCCTTCCCATCAGCACCAGATTCACTGCCTTGCTGCTTCCCGCTTCCTCCGCCAGAGAAAGCGCGTCAAAGGCATCCACCTTTGCGTCAAGCGCCGACATCTTCTCCGCCAGATTCTCCGGGTACACTGCCGCACCCGCAATCACCGGCATAGGGTTGATCTGCTGGCTGTTCACAATGATTCTGCCACCCGGCTTCAAAAATTCCGTATAGCGTGCCGCTTCCAGAAGTTCAAAAGAAAGGATGCAGTCCGCCTGTCCCTTGTCTATAATGGGCGAACAGACCCTGTCGCCCCAGCGCACATAAGTGACCACGCTGCCGCCGCGCTGGCTCATACCGTGCACCTCGCTGACTTTTACGTCAAACCCCTTTGTGAGAAGCAGACGCCCCAAGAGTTTACTCGCAAGCAGGGTACCCTGTCCGCCCACACCCACGATCATCATATTTTTTGTTTCCATATTTTCCTCCATATTACAGCTTCACCGTCTTTCCGGCATTCTCCTACGCGAAACTTAGTACTTCCAAGTCAGCTATGCTGACTTTGCGGGACAGCCTTTGCCGGCGAGCTTTAGAAGTACTTTTCGCGTTTCTCACGCTAACCCCCATGTCACAGCTCTGCTGTGACTCAAATCAGTGCGGAGAATGCCGCATTTTAGGCATTCTCCTACGCGAAACTTAGTGCTTCTTAGCGAGACAGCCTTTGCTGGCGAGCTTTAGAAGTACTTTTCGCGTTTCTCACGCTAACCCCCATGTCACAGCTCTGCTGTGACTCAAATCAGTGCGGAGAATGCCGCATTTTAGGCATTCTCCTACGCGAAACTTAGTGCTTCTTAGCGAGACAGCCTTTGCTGGCGAGCTTTAGAAGTACTTTTCGCGTTTCTCACGCTAGTGCGCCAAACTTACAGAGCTGCTCACAGACCCCGCAGCCCACGCAGAGCGTCTCGTCGATGACCGCTTTGCCGTCCACCATACTGATTGCGGGACAGCCGATATTCATGCAAGCCTTACAGCCCTTGCACTTCTCAGGGTCGGAACAGATCGGCCCCGGATGCTTCACATATTTGAGCAGCGCGCAGGGACGACGGGAAATGATAACCGAAGGCTCCTTCGCCGCAAGTTCCTCTTTGATAACCGTCTGGCAGGTTTCCATATCGTAAGGATCCACTACTTTCACCCGCTTGATGCCGACAGCGTGACACAGGCTCTCCAGATCGATCTTCGTACAGGGATCGCCTTTCAGGTTATAGCCTGTCGTCGGGTTCTGCTGGTGTCCCGTCATGCCCGTAATGGAATTGTCCAGAATAATCACCGTGGAATCAGACTCATTATAGGCAATGTTGATCAGACCCGTAACACCGGAATGGATAAAGGTGGAGTCGCCGATCACCGCCACCGTTTTCCCCGCGCTCTCCTCATCTCCCGCTTTCACGAATCCGTGAAGCCCCGAAACAGACGCGCCCATACAAATGGTCGTGTCAATCGCGTTAAGAGGCGCCACCGCGCCCAATGTATAACACCCGATATCTCCGAGTACGGTCAGGTTTAATTTCTTCAGCACATAGAAAAGACTTCTGTGCGGGCAGCCCGCACACATCACGGGCGGTCTTGCGGGAATCTCCTCCGAAAGGGCCTTCCCCGCCTGCACCGCCTGGCCGAGTTTCTCCTTCACCATATTCTGGCTCAGTTCGCCAATCCCGGTAAACAGGTCTTTGCCTGATACGGAGAGTCCCAGATTTCTGCAATGGTTCTCTATAAAACCGTCCAGCTCCTCCACCACCACAAGCTTCGCAACCGTCTTCGCAAATTCCTTAATCTTCTGCTCGGGCATAGGCCAGATCATCCCCAGTTTTAAAACGGGATAGGTATCGCCGTAAGCCTCTTTCACATACTGGTAGCAGGTGGATGAGGTGATAATGCCCACGGACTGATCCTGACCTGGCTCAATCCGGTTGATCTCTGCCGTCTCTGCCCATGCGCGCAGCGCCTTCGTGCGCTCCTCCACCATGGGATGTTTTTTCTTTGCATAAGCCGGCATCATAATATATTTCGCGGGGTTCTTTTCATACTTCTTCGGCTCCGGCACTGCCCTCTCCCCCGTCTCGACAACACTCTGGGAATGGCTGACACGGGTACACATCTTCATCAGCACCGCCGTGTCAAACTGCTCGGACAGCTCGTATGCAAGCTTCGCAAATGCAAGCGCCTCCGCCGAATCGGAAGGCTCCAGCATGGGAATCTTTGCCGCCCGCGCATAATGGCGGGAATCCTGCTCGTTCTGGGAACTGTGCATCCCGGCGTCGTCCGCCACGCCGATAATCAATCCCGCGTTTACACCTGTGTAAGAAATCGTAAACAAAGGATCCGCCGCCACGTTCAAGCCCACATGCTTCATGGCGCAAAAACTCCGCACGCCGCGCAGACAAGCCCCAAACGCCGCCTCCAAAGCCACTTTCTCATTGGGCGCCCACTCCGCGTAAACCTCCTCATACTTCGCCACGCACTCGGTAATCTCCGTACTCGGCGTCCCCGGATAGCTGGACACAAAGCTGCAGCCCGCCTCATACAAACCTCTGGCAACCGCCTCGTTGCCAAGCATCAATGTTTTCATAGATATATTCATTCCTTTCTCTTGAGTGAAATTCTTTTCACGCTAAGTCACAGCTTTGCTGTGACTCAAATCAGTGCGGAGAATGCCCGTATTTTGGGCATTCTCCTGCGTGAAAGTGATTTGCGAAGCAAATCTAGTGCTTCTTGGCGTCCCGTCCTATGGCAGGACGTCTTTAGAAGCACTTTTCACGCTAATCTCCGATTGAATCTTTTACGGAAACCGTTACCTTCTGGTCATAGCAGGAGAAAATCTCCGCTAGCTTTTTATCCTCGGGCGCTTTGGTCGCCACGCTCACCACAGGCACAATCACCAGCCCGGCAAGCATGCAGAAAGCGCCGGCATTGATCGGTGACTGTAAATAAGCAGGAAACGACGAGCGAAAGAAAATATTCGCAAGCATCACGATTGTGGAGAATAAAAAGCTCACCCAGCATGCCGCCTTGGTAGTCCGCTTCCAGTACAGACCATAGAGGAAAGGCGCCAGAAAAGCACCGGCAAGCGCGCCCCAGCTCACACCCATAAGCTGTGCGATAAAAGTAACGTTGGAGCGGTACTGGATCAGTGCAAGCACCACGGAAATCATGATAAACACGACCAGAAGCCCCCGCATCCATTTCACCTGTTTCTTTTCATCCATCTCCTTAATCATATTACCTTTAATAAAGTCCAGCGTCAAGGTGGAGCTTGATGCCAAAACAAGGGATGACAGGGTGGACATGGATGCGGAAAGCACCAGAATTACCACCACCGCAATCAGAATCGCAGGCAGACCGCTCAACATGGTGGGCACCACCGAATCGTAACCGTTTGCCGCAATGTCAATCCGGTCGCCAAAAAGTCTTCCGAAGCCGCCGAGGAAATAACAGCCGCCCGCCACAATCGTGGCAAACACCGTGGAAATAATCATACCCTTGTTGATTGCGCTCTCACTTTTGATGGCATAAAATTTCTGCACCATCTGCGGCAGTCCCCATGTGCCGAGACTGGTGAGGATCACCACACCCAGGAGCCCTGCGGGATCAGGTCCGAAGAAAGAGTTAAACACACCGGGCGCGGAAGAAACCGTCTCGTCGCTCACTGCGGACAGCTTGTCAAGCGCCGCCAGAAAACCGCCCTGACTTTGAAGCACCGCAATAATAACAGCCGCTATTCCAAAAATCATAATGATACCCTGAATAAAGTCGTTGATCGCCGTCGCCATGTAACCGCCCGCAATGACATATATGCCCGTGAGCACCGCCATCACAATCACGCATATGCTGTAATCAATGTCGAAAGCCATACCAAACAGGCGGCTCAGACCGTTGTAAAGGCTTGCCGTATAGGGAATCAGAAAGATAAAGATAATCGCCGACGCTGCAATCTTTAACGGCTTGCTCTCAAACCGCTCCCCAAAAAACTGCGGCATAGTCGCACTGTCCAAGTGCTGCGTCATAATGCGGGTGCGGCGCCCTAACACTGCCCATGCAAGCAGCGACCCCAAAAAGGCGTTTCCAAGCCCCGCCCATGTGGCGGCAATCCCGTACTTCCAGCCGAACTGCCCCGCATAACCCACGAATACCACCGCCGAAAAATAACTGGTGCCGTAAGCGAAAGCAGTCAGCCACGGTCCCACATTTCTGCCGCCCAGCACAAACCCGTTCACGTCCGTAGCATGTTTACGGCAGTAAAACCCGATACCGATCATCACACCGAAAAAGATAATGAGCATCAATAATTTGATAAAAAGATCCATGATCGTTTTCTCCTTCTCACCCCTATGTAATGGAATTACAATTTAATATCTATCGTTATTCTATTTTGGCAGTCAGTTCTCAGTTCTTGATCTGCGCCTCCACGAGACTGCCGTGGCAATACCGCTCCCTGAGCACGGGTTTCTCAATCTTGCCCGTGGGATTTCTGGGCACTTTGTCAAAGATCACTTTCCTTGGACGCTTGTAACGGGGCAGTTCCTTGCAGAAAGTATTGATCTCCTCCTCCGTACAGACAGCGCCCTCTTTGACCTCAATAACAGCCGCCGCGATCTCGCCAAGCCTTGCGTCCGGCAGACCGATCACTGCCACATCCTTGAGTTTATCATTCCTGCGCAGGAAATCCTCGATCTGTACGGGATAGAGATTTTCCCCGCCGGAGATAATGACGTCCTTCTTTCTGTCCACCAGATAGATAAAGCCGTCCTCATCCATGCGCGCCATATCCCCTGTATACAGCCAGCCGTCTTTCAGAATCTCCGCCGTCGCCTCGGGATTCTTGTAATAGCAGAGCATAACGCCCGGTCCTTTGACGATCAGTTCACCCACATCGCCCCCGGAAACCTCTTTCCCCTGCTCGTCCACGATCTTCGCTTCCCAGTGATAACCCGGTTTCCCGATGGCTCCCACTTTATGTATGTTCTCCACGCCCAGATGCACACAACCGGGACCGATGGACTCGCTCAGCCCGTAATTGGTATCGTACTGGTGATGCGGGAAATGCTTTTTCCACCGCTGGATCAGACTCGGCGGAACGGGCTGCGCCCCGATATGCATCAGCCGCCACTGTTCCAGAAGATAGTGCGCCATATCCACCTGCCCGGAATCTATGGCGTCCAGAAGATCCTGCGCCCACGGCACAAGCAGCCACACGATGGTACACTTTTCTTCCGTCACCGCCCGCAGAATCCACTCCGGCTTGACACCGCGCAGAAGCACCGCCTTGCCCGCCGTGATCAGGGAACCGAACCAGTGCATTTTCGCCCCTGTGTGATAGAGCGGCGGAATACAGAGGAACACATCCTCCCTCGTCTGCCCGTGATGGTTCTGCTCCGTCTCACAGGAGGCGCGGAGCGCCCGGTGATTGTGCAGAATCGCTTTCGGGAACCCCGTCGTGCCAGAGGAAAAATAAATCGCCGCGTAATCGTCCTCGCAGAGAGCCACCGGCGGCGCGCTGGAAGAACAAAATCCCATCAGCTTCAGGCAGTCCTCTGTGTAATCTGGTCCGCCCGTCCCCGGAAAAAACATCATCCCGACACCCGGCAGCTCATCCGCAATGCTGTCCATACGCTCGATAAACTCCGGTCCGAAAACGAGCACCTCCACATCCGCAAGCTCCAGACAATATTTGATCTCCTCCGCGGAATAGCGGAAGTTCAAAGGCACCGCCACACCGCCCGCCTTCAGAATGCCGAAGTAGACCGGCAGCCACTCCAGACAGTTCATCATCAGAATGCCCACCTTCGTCTCCCGCTCCATTCCCCGGCTTAAAAGCAGATTTGCAAAACGGTTTGCCCGTCTGTCAAAATCAGCCCAGCTCAACTCTCTCCGATATGGCGCGCCGTTGCCCGCACTCTCGATCAGGCTTGCCTCCCGCCATGTCACCGCGCTGTCGCGCTCCTGAGAGGGATTCAGCTCCACAAGCGCCGTATCTGAACCGTACAGGCGGGCGTTACGCTCCAAAAACTCTGTAATTACCATTACTCTTCCTCCTTTTTGTTCATACGGAAAATACTGCGTTTCAAGCATTCTCCTGCGTGAAACATAAAACTTCTCCATGAAACAGCCTCTGCTGTGAGTGTCCAGAAGTTCTTCGCACCCTAACCCAGCACATATGCATTCACCGTGGCATGCGCCACATACGTGTCCAGTTCATCCCGGATATCCACCGTCAAAAGCGCGGTAGTACGCCCGCTTCTCAGACAGGACGCCTCCGCAATCAGCCTCTCTCCTCTTGCCGGCGCGAGAAAAGTAATAGACGCGTTCTGACTGACCGTCATCTTTTCCGAATATCCGTTTGCCGCCACCGCGCAGGTAAAATCCGCCAGCGTAAAAATGGCGCCCCCCATGGGAACATTATTGGCGTTCATATGATGCGGCTTAAGCGTCAACGAACATACCGCCCTCCCCGGCTCGGCACAGTCGATCTCAATTCCCGCCGCATCCGTGGCAAAACGATCGTTTTTGAACCGCTCTCTAATCTCCTCCAGTTTTGACATAACCGATCCCCTTTCCGCGTCTGGCTGCACGCTCCCACACCATTATCTAAATACCATACTTTATACATGAATACAAAACTACATTCACCACTTTAGCACTTTTAATCGCTAAAGTCAACTAGGCATAAAAAACAGCCTTAAGTTTCCCCTCGGCTGTTCTTTCCTCTTACTCCTTGATCATGTCAGGCTCTGTCAAATTAACTCCGGAAGCAGTGAGAATCACTTTCAATTCGATATATCTTCTTTTCATCTTCTTATATGCACTGGCGTTTTTATCGGTTTCTATCATATAATCCTGTAATCTCGAAAACTCTTCCACCGATAACTTCAACATTTCTCCTTCAATCATACGACAGTCATTTCCTTCTTTGAATCTGCCAACAAATTTACTACAGCCTCATTATATCAAAATTCCCGAAAGGCTTCTTCTCTCCATCTCACCGATTCACCATCAGTTTCATCATCGCCTGATTCAAGCCGTCCACCGTCAGCTTATACATCGGAAAGACCGTCTTGATTGCCGTCTCCGCCTCCCGCCACGGCGCATGGCCGGGCGCCATCTTGGGATTGAGCCACACGATCTTTTTGTAATGCTGTTTCATCAATAGCAGCCAGTCCATCCCGGAAAGCCCGCCGTTTGGTCCTCTGTAATTGCCCGTCGTGGAGTAAAGCTCCTCCGGCGCCATAGCCGCGTCCCCCACGATGATCACCTTGTAATCGCTGTCCAGATTGCGGAACATCCACTCCGTCTCGATCCACTCGCCGTTCTCACACTCCGGCGTCTTGTAGAGATTGGAATAGATGCAGTTATGGAAAAAGTACGTCTTTACATCTTTATAATGATTGGACTTGTGCACAGACTGGAACAGCTCACTGAGGAGCGTGGTATATGGGATCATGGTGCCGCCCGAGTCCATTAAAAGCAACAGCTTCACCGAGTTCTTCCGGGGCTTCTCCATCACGATCTGCAGACAGCCGCCGTTGTTGCACGTCGCGTCCACCGTACCGTTAATGTCAAGCTCTGTCTCCGGGATATCCAGCTTCGTGGAAAACTGCCGCAGTTTCCTGAGCGCCATCTGGAACTGCCTGTTGTCCAGCACCTTGTCATTTCTGAAATCCCGGTACTTTCTGGCGCCTACCACTTGAAAAGCGGACTGGTAGCCTGTGGTGCCACCCACCCGGATACCACCCATGTTGCCGCCCATATTGCCGAAGGACGTCTTGCCCATGGTGCCAATCCAGTAGCTGCCGCCGTTATGCTCCTCATTCTGGTCCCGCAGTCTGTCCTTAAACTTATTCTCGATGTCATCCTTGTCCATCGTGATAACTTCCTGATTCATCTCATGGCGCATCTCCTCAAAGACGTCCTGCATCTCCGGCTTATCCAGCCAGCGCAGCAGATTTTTGCCCACTTCATTCTCCGACATGATGCCCTTGAACACCTCGTCAAACGCCATGTCGAACTTGTCGAACTCCGTCTCCGACTTCACGAGAATCATCCGCGCCAGATAATAAAATTCCGTCAGACTGCTGTGGCAAAGCCCCTTCTGTAAGGCATCCTGCAAAGTCAGCCACTCGCTTAAAGACACTTCCAGCCCCTTATCTTTTAAGGTATAGAAAAATTTACTGAACATATGATCCCCTCATTAAAATTCCATGAAATAATAACCGGCATTTAAAAATCCACTTTATTCTTTACAGTCTCCAGATCCTCGTCCTTCTTCACTACCACCCCGATAAAAGGAAGTTCCTTTCTGAGCGTATCTGTCGGAATCCCGCCAATCTGCAAAGCGTTGATCCAATCAATCAGTTCCGAAGTGCTTGGTTTCTTACGGATGTCTTTCATGGAGCGGATCCAGTAGAATACCTCCATGGCATCCTTTAACAGCTTATCCTCCACATCGGGATAATGGGTCCTCACGATCTCTTCCATCAATTCCCGATCCGGGAAGTCAATATAGTGGAAGATACATCTGCGCAGGAACGCGTCCGGCAGCTCCTTCTCCGCGTTTGAAGTGATAATGACTATGGGTCTGTGCTTCGCCTGCACGGTCCGCTTCGTCTCATGGATATAAAACTCCATCTGGTCAAGCTCCCAGAGCAAATCATTCGGGAACTCCAGATCCGCCTTATCAATCTCATCAATCAGAAGGATCACCTGCTCGTCGGACTCAAACGCCTCTCCCAGCTTGCCCAGCTTGATATAATGGGCGATATCGTCCACGCCCTCCTCGCCGAACTGCCCGTCGTAAAGACGCTGGATCGTATCGTACATATAAAGTCCATCCTGCGCTTTCGTGGTAGACTTGATGTTCCAGATAATCAGCTTCTTGCCCAGTGACTCAGCCACCGCCTGCGCTAACATCGTCTTTCCCGTACCCGGTTCTCCCTTGATCAGAAGGGGTTTCTGCAGGGCGATCGCCACGTTTACGCTCGCCAAAAGCTGCTCGGAAGCCACATACTGGGCTGTGCTCTCAAATTTCGTATTTGCCATTTTGCTTTCCTTTCTCCCGTCTCTCAACTGATGTTCTACCCACAAAATGACTCCTGTTCCTCGGTCATCTTACGGATTTCGGTTATTGCACACATTATAGATTTATGTTACGATATTTCAGATGCAAAAGCAAGAAATTGTTTCTTTATAAACGCATCCGAATCAGATCAATGAAAGAATAAAGAAAACGGAAAGGAATCCCTATCATGTCACACACCACAAGTCTCTCCTTCGAGGTTTTTCCCCCGAAAAAGGAAGAAGCATTTGAAAACATATTTGATTTTTTGAAAGAAGCGGCAAAACTGCATCCCGATTTTATAAGCTGCACTTACGGCGCAGGCGGTTCCCGGGCGGGAAAAACGATTGAAATCGCCTCCTTCATCCAGAAGGAGCTCGGCATCGACGCGATCGCCCACATTACCTGCGTCGGCTTTACTCATGCGGACCTTGAGAAAAACTGTGAGGCACTTGAAGCGGCAGGCGTAAACCATGTGCTGGCGCTTCGCGGGGACAGACCACAGCATATGACGGACGAGCAGTTTAACAGCCGGGAATTTTTCTATGCGACGGATCTCGTGCGCCATTTAAAAGCGCATACTTCCCTGCAGATCTCCGGCGCCTGCTATCCCGAAAAGCATTTTGAAGCGCCGAGTCTGGAAGAAGATTTAATCCATTTAAAAGAAAAAGTAGACGCGGGCGTCACCTCTCTGGTGACCCAGATGTTTTTTGATAACGCCTGTTTCTATCGTTTTATAGAACTGGTGCGGGCGAAGGGCATCTCCGTTCCCATTCATGCCGGCATCATGCCCATCACCACAGCGAAACAGCTCGGCACCACCGTCTCTCTCTCCGGCTCTTCCGTTCCCAAAGAACTGGCTGATCTGATCGCCACTTATGGGGAAAACAAAGAAGACATGCGCAAAGCGGGAATCGACTATGCGGTGCGTCAGATCCGGGATCTGAAAGAACACGGGGTGGACGGCATTCACATTTATTCCATGAATAAATTGAAGACCACAACGGAAATCTGTGCGCAGATTTAAGCGCGGCGGCATGATATGCTGTCTGCCTAAGGTACAAGGCACAGCAGGGATATCTGAAGGAGGATCAAACATTGGAACGTGAAAAACTTGGCTCAAGAATGGGCTTTATTCTCTTATCGGCGGGATGCGCCATCGGCATCGGCAACGTGTGGCGTTTCCCATATATTGCAGGTATGTACGGCGGCGGCATGTTTGTGCTGTTTTATCTGTTTTTTCTGATCATCATGGGCGTACCTGTCATGACGATGGAGTTTGCCGTGGGGCGCGCCAGCCGGAAAAGCATTATCAAGAGCTTTTCCACATTGGAGAAACCCGGGCAGAAATGGCACTTTCACGGATATCTTGGCATGGCGGGCAACTATCTGCTGATGATGTTCTACACCACGGTTGCCGGCTGGATGCTGTACTATTTCTATCAGATGCTTACCGGGAAATTTGTCGGAAAAGACAAGGATCAGGTTGCCGGCATGTTTCAAGGCATGTTGGAAAGTCCGGCTGTTCTGACCACCGTTATGGTGATCGTCGTCGCGGCGGGCATCCTGATCTGCTCTCTCGGACTGCAACAAGGGGTGGAGCGCATCACAAAAGTGATGATGACGCTGCTTCTTCTGATCATTGTGATACTGGCGGTGCGCAGCATAACGCTTCCCGGCGGCACGGAAGGTCTGAAATTCTATCTCCTGCCGGATGCGCAGAGAATGTGGGAAGTGGGCATTCTGGAAACAATAACAGCCGCTATGAATCAGTCCTTTTTCACGCTGAGCCTCGGCATCGGCTCCATGGCAATCTTTGGCAGCTATATCGGCAAGGACCACACCCTGCTTGGCGAATCCATGAACATTGCAGTTCTGGATACCTTTGTGGCGTTTGTGTCGGGACTGATCATTTTTCCCGCCTGCTCCGCTTTCAGCATCAGCCCTGATATGGGACCCAGTCTCATTTTTATCACATTGCCGAATATTTTCAACCATATGGCAGGGGGAAGGGTATGGGGGACGCTGTTCTTTGTGTTTATGACGTTCGCCGCATTCTCCACCATAATTGCCGTATTTGAGAACATTATCTCCTGCGGCATGGATTTGTTCCACTGGAGCAGAAAGAAATCCTGCTTGATCAACCTGATCGCACTCACCGTCCTCTCCACGCCCTGCGTGTTCGGTTTCAATATCTGGTCTGCGTTCCAGCCTCTGGGAGACGGAAGCACGATTCTTGATCTGGAAGACTTTATCGTCAGCAACGTGCTCCTTCCGGTAGGCGCACTGATCTATCTGCTGTTCTGCGTGACAAGATACGGCTGGGGATTCGACAACTATCTGAAAGAAACCAATACCGGCGACGGCATGAAAGTACCGAAGGGCATCCGCATCTACGTGACGTATGTCCTGCCTGTACTGCTTATTTTTCTGATTTTAAAGGGATGGATTGGATGATCGCTTAGCAAAGGAACCGGCATGTCCCTGCCGGTTCCCTTTTACTATATTTCATATTACAGCTTTTATCTGCCACCTGCTTTCTACTGCACAATATCTTCCAAAGCAGTTTCAGACACTTCTTAAGCAGTGTTTTTCTTTCGCTTTCCTTTAAAGCTTCTTCAGTTTATCTATAAACGACTGGTAAAACGCCCGCTCCATCGCCATCAGTTTTCGTTCTTCCGCACTTTTTGCAGGCTGCCCGGCAAGTGGATGATCTATGTCATAAATCCATTTCTTTGCGGCACTGATCGCGCTTCCCACAGAAGTTCCCAGTAAGTCAGACTCATTGCGCTCACCATAATACCGTCTGATTAAATATTCCACTGCCATTTGCGTAATCTGAAACTCTTTCCCATCATTAGATATCCAAAAACCGCCTACTGTAAAATGTCCGCCCGTTTCCTTCTCCGCTTCCAAAAATGCCTGTCTCACTTCTTCCGGAGCATGTTGTGCAAAGGAATCCAAAGCACGGGAAGGATTATTTCTTCCCTTTACTTCCATGTCCGCTTCTGTTACTGCGGCTTTCATTTCCGAATATCCCTCTGACTTTTTCAACTTCTCCAAAAATGTAGTATAAAATTCCCGCTCTTTTATGCGGGCCTGCTGTTCCTCCATACTTCTTACATTGCCCGGTTCCAACGGATGGTCCAGATCATATAACGCCTTCTGGGTCGCCTGTACCGCTGACTGTACGGAGTCTCCCAGAATATTCGCACTGTTTAACACGCCCCAGTAATTGGCTATCACTTGCTGGATATGCATTTGTGTTATATGCGTGCTGCCGTCGCTTGTCATACCCAGACCATTGACTCCCACTTCTTTTACAGTCTCCATCCACGCGTCTTTCACAGACTGCGGCGCCTTTGCTCCCGCCAGATTAAAGGCTTTTTCACCATACTCTGTTACTTTATCCTGTGCCGATTTCTCCACCACGGTTTCCATGAAAGTCTTTCCCCCGGATTCGGCATTGCTTTGCGCCTTTCCTGCCCGATAACCTTCCGCCGCACATCCTGCTGTTCCAATACCGTTAATACTCATTTTGAACCCCTCCTCCATTATTTGTTGTTTTTTAATAATAAAAGTTTCATTTCTTATCCGCTGCCTGCCCACTCATACGATTCCGTTTACTCTCTTATACTCATTGATCAGTTCATCTATTCTGTCATGTGCCGCCTGGTATGCAATCCGGTCTGCCTCCTTTATATTTATCGGACCACCAGAAGATGTTAGGGCATAAGGATCACCGAGATCTGCCCTGGTTCCTAACAACATCGCTCTTTCCTGATGCAATGCCATTTTCCGTTCTGCTTCCGACATGTCAGCACGATAATAGGGAGAACCCACAAACTTCTAAAATATTTTCACTGTAAATTATATCGGATAATGAAGTTATATGATCAGACCGTGTTGCACCAAACGACCATTTATTGCACCAAATGACTATGGTGATGGGTAAAAAAAGGACTCACACTTCTGTAAGCCCCAATAATCAGAACACTATGCCATGCCCAATTCCCGTATATTTCGAGTAATTTGTCACTTCTCCTCCCACGGAATCAGCGGGTTTTCAATCTTCTTATCCCTGAGCATCAGGTTCTTCACCGCCTCGTCCACAGACATTCCGTCAAAGAGCACTGCGTTCACCTGCTCGATGATGGGAAGCTGCACGCCGTACTTCTCCGCAAGCCCCATTGCCGCCTTGGCAGAGTAAACGCCTTCCACCACCATCTTCACCTCATCCATTGCCTGTTCCATCGTATAGCCTTTGCCGATCAGAATCCCGGCGCGGCGGTTCCTCGAATGCATGGAAGCACAGGTCACGATCAGGTCACCGATACCGGTAAGACCGCTGAAAGTCTCAATCCTGCCGCCCATGGCAAGCCCCAGTCTCGCAATCTCCGCAATGCCCCTTGTGATGAGCGCTGCCTTCGTGTTATCCCCGCAGCCAAGCCCGTCGGCAATACCCGCCGCCAGCGCCACCACGTTTTTAAGCGCCGCGCCAAGCTCGATACCGAGCACGTCCGGGCTGATGTAGACACGGAACACCTCATTCATAAAAATATTCTGGAGATATTCGGCTGTCGCCTTCTTCTGTGCCCCCACCACAATCGTCGTGGGGATGCCTCTGCCCACTTCCTCCGCGTGGGATGGTCCTGAAAGCACCGCCACTTCCGCCTGTGGGATCTCCTCCTCTATAATCTGCGACAGGGTTAAGAGCGTCTTCTCTTCTATTCCTTTCGCCACATTGACGATGATCTGGCCCTCCCTCACATAGGGCTGCATGGAATGGGACGTGCTTCTTGTAAAGGGAGAAGGAACCGCCAGTACAAGCACATCCTTATCCTTCATCGCCGACTCTAAGTCCGTGGTAAACACCATGTCCTCCGGCAGTCTGACGCCCGGCAGCTTATCCTTATGCTCGCGCTCCCTCTGCAGCATTTCAATCTCCGGCTCCATAATTGACCAGACCGTAACTTTATGTCCATTCCTGTGAAGAAGAACCGCTAACGCCGTCCCCCAGCTTCCCGCGCCTATGATACTGATATCCGCCATTTGATGCCCCTCCTTGCTCTTTCTGTCCCCATGTTCCTCGTCAAAGCATTTCATTCTCTTTGTTGTCCTGGGCTTTTGCCCCATCCGACTGGTCTTTGCCGCTTCGCGCCGCATCATCTCAGTTCTGTACGGATTTTTCTTCCGCAGTTTCCTCCGTTCCTGTACTCTTGTGCGTCAGGTATGTTTTCCTCTCGGAACCGCTTAAAAGCCGCTTGATATTTTCCCGATGTTTCCAGTATGCCATAATTGTCAAAAGTCCTGCTATGACATACATCTCGGTCAGAAGCGCCTGCGTCATGCCGAATGTTCCCATCTGCCCAAGCACCACCAGTTCAATCATAAATCCGGCATACACAAGAAGCGACCCCAGGGATACATAGTGGGTGATAAAAAACGCACCGAAGAACAAGATGACCCCCATCGGTATCAGATATGGGTGAAAAGACAGAATCAGTCCCGCCGTAGCCGCAATTCCCTTTCCGCCCTTAAATTTGAGATAAAACGGAAAGTTATGTCCGATAATCGCGCCCGCCGCCGTATACATTTTCAGCAGATACACCATATCCGGATGGCTGCTGCCAAAAACAGCGCCTGTGATCACAACGGCAAAAATGCATTTCATAATATCACCCAGAAGCACCAGAAGCCCCGCTTTCGTCCCGAACACCCTGAGCGTATTCGTCGTGCCCGCATTGCCGCTCCCGTAATTTCTGATATCAATACCGTGCATTCTCCCGTAAATATACGCCGTCTGAAAAAGCCCAAACACATAGCCGATCAGTAAACAAAAGATCCGTTCCACTTTTATCTGTTATCCTTTCTCTCCCTGACGAAAAACTTCAGGGGCGTTCCCACGAAGCCGAAAGTATCCCGAATCTGATTTTCCAGATAGCGAAGATAGGAAAAATGCATCAGCTCCTTGTCGTTTACAAAAATCACAAAAGTAGGCGGTTTCACCGCAACCTGCGTCGAATAATAGATGCGCAGCCGTTTTCCCTTGTCCGACGGAGGCTGCTGCAGCGCTACCGCCTCTGTCACAATTTCATTTAACACGCCTGTCGCCACACGCATGGAATGGTTCTCATTCACCGCGTCTATGACATTATAAAGTTTCATCAGCCGCTGCCCGCTCACCGCCGAGATAAACATGATCTCCGCATAGGACATAAAAGATAACACCTGTCGTATTTTCTGTGTGTATTCTTTTACCGTCTGGTTGTCCTTCTCTATGGCATCCCATTTATTGACCGCAATAATCACAGCTTTGCCCCTGTCATGGGCAATTCCGGCGATCTTGGCGTCCTGCTCCGTCACACCTTCCACAGCGTCTATGATGAGCACGGCGATATCCGCCCGCTCCACCGCCGACACCGTGCGGATAATCATATAGCGCTCCAGTTCCTCTTTGATTTTATTCTTTCTCCGAAGCCCAGCCGTATCGATAAAGACATATTCTTTCCCGTTATGGGTAATCTCCGTATCCACAGCGTCCCTCGTGGTTCCTGCAATATCCGAAACGATCAGACGGTTTTCACCGATCAGACGGTTGATAATGGAGGATTTCCCCACGTTCGGCTTTCCGATGATTGCCACCTTGATACGGTCATCTTCCTCCTCGTCTTCCACCTCCTGGCCAAAATGGGCGATCACTTCGTCCAGAAGTTCTCCGAAGCCGAGACGGTTCGTGGAGGATATCGGATAAGGCTCCCCGATCCCCAGATTATAAAATTCATAGACATCCGGCATGTATTTTTTGAAATCATCCACCTTATTGACAGCCAGAATCACAGGCTTATGGGAGCGTCTGAGCATATCGGCAACCTTGGAATCCGCATCCTGCAGTCCCTGCTTCACGTCCACCAGAAAAACGATTACATCTGCCATATCTATGGCAATCTGCGCCTGTTCCCGCATCTGGGACAGAATAATATCCTTGCTTTCCGGCTCGATACCTCCCGTATCAATCAATGTGAAATTCCGGTCAAGCCACGAGACATCCGCGTAAATCCGGTCCCTGGTTATACCCGGCGTATCTTTTACAATCGCTATATTTTCACCTGCCAGCGCGTTAAACAGGGTGGATTTCCCCACATTCGGTCTTCCCACCACAGCCACAATCGGCTTAGATTTTTTCCTGCTCATGTTATACTCTCCATTTTGCTGCGGGAAACAGTTCAGCCGCCGTAATTCCACACAGCCTTCTTTCCCATCCTGACAACAAGTCATATACCGCTTGATTTTACATCATCTTTGCGCGCTTGTAAAGCCAAACCCGCTTTTATTTTGGGAAGATTTGGGACAATGCGCATCGAATACGCTTGACATGCCCCCTGCTCAAATGTTATAAAATTTTTATATGCATTCATCTGCACAAGAAAAAGGAAACCGTGCCACAGCGCACGTTTGGATGGAGTAAAAATGCCTAATACAGAACAACTAGAACATTCCATGCCGGTGGCTGCCATGAAGCTCCTTACTCCTAAGGCGGCTCTTCCTCTGGCAGAAAAAGTGAACAGTCATCTGGTGGAGTACCGCCGCGATCTGCAAAACGACGTCAAAAACGATCCGGCCTTCCATGGCTACATGGAAAATAATTATCTGATGGAAGTGGAGTGTCCACGTTTCGGAACCGGGGAAGGCAAGGCCGTCCTGCATGATTCCGTAAGAGGTAAGGATGTCTTCCTGCTGACCGACATCTGTAACCACAGCATCACCTACAGTATGAACGGTTTCACGAACCATATGTCCCCAGACGACCACTATCAGGATTTAAAGCGGATTATTTCCGCCATAAACGGCAAGGCGCACCGTATCAACGTGATTATGCCCTTTCTCTACGAGGGGCGGCAGCACAAAAGAAACGGCCGGGAGTCTCTCGACTGCGCATATGCAATCAAAGAACTGATGGATATGGGCGTATCTAATTTCATTACATTTGACGCCCATGATCCCCGGGTACAGAATTCCGTTCCCATCAAGGGTTTCGACAATTTCATGCCCCCGTACCAGTTTATCCGCGCGCTGCTGCGCATGGAAAAGAACCTGATTATCGACAAGAATCATACGCTCGTCATCAGCCCCGACGAGGGCGCATTGGACCGGGCAGTTTATCTTGCCAACGTTCTCGGCGTGGACACTGGTATGTTTTATAAGCGCCGGGATTACTCCACGATCATAAACGGGAAAAATCCCATTGTGGCACATGAATTCCTGGGAGAGAACGTGGACGGCAAGGACGTGATCGTCATCGACGATATGATCTCCTCCGGCGGCAGCATGATCGACACCGCCAGACAGTTGAAAAAGATGAATGCAAAACGTGTCTTCATCTGCTGTACTTTCGGGCTGTTCACGGACGGGCTCTCCGCCTTTGACACTGCCTACGAAAAATGCCACTTTGACCGGATCGTGACGACAAACCTCTGCTACCAGCCGCCGGAGCTGAAAGAAAAGCCCTACTACATAGAGGCGGATATGAGTAAGTTTATCGCATCCATCATCGACTTTATGAACCACGACGCCTCCATGGCGAATATCTACACACCCACCGACAAGATTCATCAGGTTCTCGCAAAATATAATAACCGCGAAGTGAGCGGACTTGACATCTAAAAAACTGCCGTCCTGTCAAGTACAGGAACGGCAGTTTTTTTAACACGCAAGTAACTATTACACCATCAGTTTTCTTCCACCGCCACCGGGAACGTCAGATGTACTTTAAACAGATCCCCGTCCAGCTCGATCTCAAAACTTCCCTTTTGCGCTATGGTCAGATTCTGGGCTATCGAAAGCCCCAGCCCGCTGCCCTCCGTGGTTCTGGACTCGTCTCCTCTTATAAACCGCTCCGTCAGCTCTTCTGGTTTACATAACAACGGGTTCTCCGAAATATTCTTGATCGTCACCTGAATCCTGTCCGTATCCTCCTGCGCGCTACGCTCTGCCTTATCCAAGGTCACATACACGCGCGTGCCGGGCATCGCGTACTTGTAAACGTTGTTGAACAGATTTTCCATCACACGCCAGATTCTGCGGCTGTCCGCCTCGATCACCGCATCCCGCGTATTCACATTCATCACTGTGGTAAGATTCCTTGTCTCAAACTTCTCGGAAAACTCCCCGATAGTCTGGTTCATCAGTTCCATCAGATTGATCCGCTCAAAATGCAGGCTGATATTCCCGGAAGTGATCTTGCTCGCCTCCACCAGATCGTCGGTAAGCTGTTTCAAACGCTGGGATTTTTCATCCAGCACACGGATATAATTCTGCACTTTCGCGTTGTCCACCTGTTCTCTCTTAATCAGATCCACATAGTTTATGATGGAGGTAAGCGGCGTCTTAATGTCGTGGGATACATTGGTGATCAGATCCGCCTTCATGCGCTCATCCTTCATGCTGATCTCTACCGCCTCTTTGATGCCCTTTCCGATACTGTTGACAGAATGGGCAAGCGTCCTGTTATCCCCGTGCAGATTCTCCGTATCGATCTGATGATCCACCTGCCCCCCGGTGATGGTTTCTATACCTTCCACAATGTTCTGACGCTCCTTCACGTCCTTGTAGATCAGAATGCCCACGATCATATCTATCGCGCCGGCGAACAACACAAGCAGCGGATTTCCGACTTCGATAGCCCACACAAGCAGCAACAGGTTCCCTGCCAGAAAAATACAGTAAGGCACCCATGTGCGCAGGACAACACCGCCATTGTCGTACACCTTCCATGCAAATTTCATAAACCGCTGCGCAAGGCGGCACAGCCACGAATTTTTCCAGAGCGTGTGCGCCTTGATCCTTCTGACCAGACTGTAGAAGAAAAAGGTAAACAACGCATCCGCCGCAAAAACAACGATAAAAATAATAACCTTAAACCAGTCCTGATGAACCGCTTCCCGATAAAAGTTAATATCAGTCGGGTCGATATCGGCAAGCGCCGTCAGCACAACAGCCATCCAGAGTGCCATAAGCGCCGCTAACCAGGCAATAAGAACACCGCCCTCCGTCGGGATCTTATCAAAAGCATTCAGCCTGATGCGCGTCTCTCCGTTTTCGTCATATACCCTTCCCGTCATCACCGTCTGGCAGACAAAGAGAATCAGATACAGTATTCCCGCTAAAAAGGCCGCTGTCACCCAGAGCCAGAGATTCGGCAGATATCTGGCGCCCTGGTTAAATGCATCCTGCGCCGGATAGGAGCTGTCCACATCAACCCAGATCCGGACAGAATCCGGATAGGCGTACTCATAACTCAAAAGCATCTGCCTTATGGTCTCCGCGTCAATCGTTGTGTTTGTCATATATGCCATATCCGCAAGACTGTAGTAAATAAATTTCTCCGTGGTGACATCCGCCACGTCATTCATCATCTGCAAAATACGCTTTCTGTAGGGACTGTTCTCCGGCAGATTACTGTAATACAGTTTTTCTTTCCCCACCGTCTTCTCGATCAGAAACCGGATGTTGGAATTTTTCACGTCGTAAAAATCTTCGTACTCCAAGTATTCATTATAGTTGTAGGTGAGGCTTTCCGCCGCTTTCTGCACATTATGGCACAGATCATAGTACTCTTCCCAGTCGGATACATACTCCTCCAGATTTTTACCCTCAGCCGTCTTATAGCGGTTGACAAGAACGGGATATTCATATATCTCCTCATCCGTATCGGTTACCGTCACTGCCGGGCTCTCCTCCTGTAACACTGCCGGCATATCTGCCGCCGCGTGATCCCCCAGCGCGTCTGCCGGCTGATATCCTGCCACAAAACCGGAATCCTCATCCGTCACCGCAAACTTTACGACCACCTCGCCAGTTCCTTCCGCCGCCATCACGTCGTTCACAACCGTATAATTCTTTACGTCAGACTTTAAATAGCTGGCATCGGCAGTATTCTGGTAACCGCTCTTCGGATCGATTGTGGTCACCTGTGTAGTATCTGCAAGAAATGCCTTTGCCTGTGCCCTGCTCATCTCCGTGTTGTTGTATACAAAACCGTAGCTCTGCCATTTGAGCAGATCCTCCAGTCTGTAATTTACCGTCACATACTGCTCCGGCAATCCGCTGCTTCGAGAGTTGTAAGCTGTCACATCCACAAGTCTGTCGCCGTCAAAGGTGCCCTTCGTCTCCATCTGGCCGCTCACCACCCCGTAGCGGATCACGTCCGCCACCGCATAGCCGAATATATAATTGAACGCATCCGAATCCTCAAAGGGTGTTCCCGGGTCAGCGCTCCGGATATAACTGTAGCTTCCTTTTGAATGCACTCCTTCAATCCGCACCGTCGTGCATACCGTCACAACGATCACAGCAAACACCATAATCGCCAGCGCGGCATGCTGCAGAACCAGAAGCACCGCTTTCAGCCCGCTCCTGTTCTTCCCGGTCTTTATCTTCTTCTGTTTTCTCCTGGCATGTCTTTTCTCATATTGTCCTTCCTCCTCCATCGCTGTCTCTTCTGCCATCCCTAAAATATCCGGGTTTTCCCCTAGCCCTGTATTTTCCATCCGCCTGTCCTTTCTTCCATGACGTCAGCCCTATGCATCCTTCACTCATTCCAAAGCGTTCTACGCTGAGAAATGTGGGCAGAATTTCAAATTCTGCTCTGTGCCCCAAAAAATTGGTGATGCTTTTACGCAAATTCCCGGTTGAAAACTCGCTCTTCAGAGTATTTATTCAACCTTCTCCACCTTGTAACCGACACCCCACACTACTTTGAGGTATCTCGGCTCCTTTGGATTAATCTCGATCTTCTCCCTGATATGTCTGATATGCACCGCCACCGTATTGTCCGCGCCGATGGCTTCCTCATTCCAGATGCTCTCATAGATCTGATTGATGGAAAATACCTTGCCCTGATTCTTCACCAGCAGCAGAAGGATA
>CASWVG010000017.1 GCA_949472775.1 uncultured Lachnospiraceae bacterium | reverse complement strand
CTCGCAGCAAGGGCTGCATCGTGAAGAAGTTCTAAATCTCGCATGGGAGAATACCCAAAAGATGGTATTCTCCGTAAAACCTGAGAAGAACTTCTAATCACTCGCAGCAAGGGCTGCATCGTGAAGAAGTTCTAAATCTCGCATGGGAGAATACCAAAAAGATGGTATTCTCTGTAAAACCGGGAAGAATAAGAAACACTCTCATGAGGAATAAGATGAAAAATACGGTGAAACTAAAGGGGCGGCTGAAGTCATATCTGCAGGCCTCCTTATATCTGGGGTTTTTGCTTGCGGTTGTGGATGTTTTGGTCTATATGCTGGATTACCGGGCAGGGTTAATCCTGACCGCATTTCTGATTTTCTATTTTGCTATCATTTTGTCCATGATGCTGTATAATAAACCGGTCATTATGAATGAGCTGATCAGCTTTGCTACTCAGTACGGACAAATTCAGAGGCGGCTTTTGCGGGATCTGGAACTGCCCCATGCTCTTTTGGATGACGCCGGTAAAATTATCTGGACGAATATCGCTTTTGAGAAACTCACCCATCAGGAGAAGGGATACCGCAAGCCGGTTTCCACCCTTTTCCCCACTATTACGAAGGAAACTCTTCCTGGTCAGGGCGATGAGGATGAGATAGAATGCCGTGTGGAATATGAGAACGGCAATTATATGGCGAAACTGAAAAAGATTTCCTTAAAGGAGATGGCGGAAAACAGCGACATCATTGAAGCGAAGGGCTATGAAGGATATCTGATTGCGCTTTACCTGTTTGACGAAACGGCATTACAGATTGCTTTGAAAGAAGTAGATGACCAGTCTCTTGCGGTGGCGCTCATTTATCTGGATAACTACGAGGAGGCGCTGGAGAGCGTGGAGGAAGTACGGCGCTCCCTGCTGATTGCTCTGATTGACAGAAAGGTGAACAAATATATTGCCGCGCTGGACGGTATCTGTAAGAAACTGGAGAAGGACAAGTACTTTGTTATTATGCGCAAAGAGGCGGCCACTCACTTACAGGAGAGCCGGTTTGACATTCTGGAGGATGTAAAGACTGTCAATATAGGTAATGAAATGGCGGTCACCATCAGTATCGGCATGGGCTTAAACGGTTTGTCTTACGCACAGAATTATGAGTTTGCGAGAAATGCCATAGATATCGCTCTTGGTCGCGGCGGTGATCAGGCGGTGGTGAAAGTGCCGGAAAACGTAATTTATTATGGCGGAAAGAGCCAGCAGATGGAGAAGAGTACCCGCGTCAAAGCGAGGGTAAAGGCGCATGCCCTGCGGGAGATTATCTCTGTCAAGGATGAGGTTTATGTCATGGGTCACCGCATGGGGGATGTGGACAGTTTTGGCGCTTCGGTGGGGATTTACCGTATTGCGGAGGCGCTGAATAAGAAAGCGCATATTGTCCTGAATGACGTGACTTCTTCTATGCAGCCCATGGTAGAGATGTTCCGGGACAATGATGACTATGCGGAAGATATGATTATTAACAGCCAGCTTGCTTTGGAGATGGTGGGCAACAATGCAGTGCTTGTGGTGGTAGATGTAAATAAGCCGAGCATAACGGAATGTCCGGAGCTCTTGAGACGCTGCAAGTCCATCGTGGTGCTGGATCACCACAGACAGGGCACGGAGATTATTGAGAACGCAACGCTTTCCTATATTGAGGCATATGCCTCTTCGGCATGTGAGATGGTTTCGGAAATCCTGCAGTATATCAGTGACGACCTGAGGCTCCGGTCTGAGGAAGCGGACTGCATGTATTCGGGTATTATGATAGACACCAACAACTTTATGACAAAAACGGGTGTCAGAACGTTTGAGGCAGCAGCATTTCTTCGCAGAAACGGCGCGGATGTGACCCGTGTCCGGAAACTGTTCCGGGATGATGCGGCGGAGTACAAGGCGAAAGCGGATGCGGTCAGCCAGGCAGAAATTTACAGAAGGTTTTATGCCATATCTGTCTGCACAGGTGAGGATGTGACAAGCCCCACCGTGGTGGGTGCGCAGGCGGCAAACGAACTGCTCAATATCAAGGGTATCCGGGCAAGCTTTATCCTTACCAGATATAATGGAATTATCTATATCAGCGCGCGCTCCATTGACGAGGTAAATGTGCAGGTCATTATGGAGAGAATGGGTGGCGGCGGTCATCTGAACATAGCAGGGGCGCAGCTTGAGAATGGTACAATTGAGGAAGGCATTGTCAGCATTAAAAGGACGTTGGATGTCATGATACAGGAAGGGGAACTGAGTGAGGACTAAGATACAATAATGTGGGTGAACGCACGATGCAAAGCAGCATGAGCGGATGAGAAACAGAGATCCGGCATGTCTTTGAAACACAGGAAAGGAAATGGGAAATCATGCAGATTATATTACTGGAAGATGTGAAGACACTTGGAAAAAAGGGTGATATCGTGGAAGTCAGCGATGGGTACGCAAGAAATTTTGTGCTGCCGAAGAAGCTGGGTGTAGAAGCGAACGCTAAAAATAAAAACGACTTAAAGCTTCAGAAAGCAAATGCTGACAAGGTGGCGAAAGAGCAGCTTGAGGCGGCGAAAGAGCTTGCAGGGGTGCTTGAGACAAAGGAGGTCGCCTTGAAAATGAAATCTGGTGAGGGCGGTAGAGCTTTTGGCTCGATTTCCTCAAAAGAGATTGCGCAGGCTGCAAAAGAACAGTGCGGTCTGGAGCTGGATAAAAAGAAGATTCAGCTCTCCGAGCCAATCAAGGCGCTTGGCGTTTATGAGGTTGGCGTGAAGCTGCATCCGAAGGTGACGGGCAAGCTCAAGGTAAAGGTGACGGAAGCTTGAACTTGCTGCAGACGGATGGTTCCGGGCAGTGCGCGGGATAACGGGCATTTTGTGCGACGCATGAAAATCTGGACGGATATGCACAGCGTCAGGAGGTATGATTTTGCCGGAGGAAGCAATATTAAAGAGGGTATTGCCCCACAGCATGGAGGCGGAGCAGTCTGTCGTCGGTTCCATGATTATGGACAGGGAAGCTATTGTAGCGGCTTCCGAGATTGTGCTGGGGGAGGATTTTTATAATAAGCAGTACGGCGTCCTGTTTGATACGATGGTGGAACTGAACGACGAGGGAAAACCCGTGGATCTCGTTACTTTGCAGGACAGGCTCCGGGAAAAGGATGTACCTCCGGAAGTCTGCAGCCCCGAATTTATCAGGGATCTGATTACGGCAGTGCCCACTTCGGCAAATGTGAAGTATTATGCGGGTATTGTGGCTGATAAGGCGGTGCTGAGACGGCTGATCCGTCTGAATGAAGAGATTGCCAATGACTGCTATGTGGGCAAGGAGAGCCTTGACACCATTTTGGAAGACACCGAAAAGAGGGTGTTTGACCTCGTACAGAGAAGGGGCGGCGCGGAGTTTGTTCCCATCCGTCAGATCGTGATGAACGCCATGGAGAATATCGAGCGCGCTTCCCACAATAAGGGAAATGTGACGGGGGTGGCGACAGGCTTTCTGGATCTGGATTATAAGACTGCCGGTTTACAGCCTTCGGACCTGATTCTGGTGGCGGCCAGACCTTCCATGGGAAAGACGGCGTTTGTCTTGAATGTGGCAGAGTATGTGGCATTCAAGCAGAACAAAACCGTAGCGATATTCAGTCTGGAAATGTCCAAGGAGCAGCTTGTGAACCGCCTGTTTTCCTTGGAATCCCATGTGGATTCCCAGCATTTGCGGACGGGTAATCTGTCGGATGCGGAGTGGGAGCAGCTGATCGAGAGCGCGGCGCAGATCGGCAAATCCAATCTTATCATAGACGATACACCGGGTATCAGTATTTCGGAGCTTCGCTCCAAATGCCGTAAATATAAACTGGAGCACAATCTGGAAATGGTCATTATCGACTATCTGCAGCTGATGTCGGGGAGCGGGCGATCCACGGATTCCAGACAGCAGGAAATCTCCGATATCTCGCGTTCGCTGAAAGCGCTCGCCAGAGAGCTGCATGTACCCGTGGTGGCGCTGTCGCAGCTTTCCCGCGCGGTGGAACAACGCCCCGATCACAGACCCATGCTTTCCGACCTGCGTGAGTCCGGTGCGATCGAGCAGGATGCTGACGTGGTGATGTTCATATACCGTGATGATTATTACAATAAAGATACAGAGAGGAAGGGCATCGCGGAGATCATCATAGCGAAGCAGAGAAATGGTCCGATCGGCACCGTTGAACTTGTCTGGCTGCCCGACTATACGAAGTTTGCAAACCTGGCCAGATAGTACAGCCAGAGCCGTGTTCAGTGGGCAAACCGTGCGCGCACGGATCTGAAGGAAGTAAATAGAGAACCTACAAAAGAGACGACCCATGACGGGGCGTCTCTTTTCGCATACAGGAACGCAAAAGAAAGGGAGGAGCGTACATGAATGACACCGTTTATTATATCTCGGAAGCATCAAAAAAGGTAGAGGTGGAGCCGCATGTGCTCCGCTACTGGGAGGACGAACTGAATCTGCCGATTGAGCGAAACGAGATGGGACATCGCTGTTACAAAGAGAAGGATATTGAAACGCTGTGCCGTATCAGGCAGCTAAAGGAGCAGGGGCTGCAGTTGCGGGCGATACGGGTGGTGCTGCAGGGTGGCGGGCAGGAGCTTTACGGTCCGACACAGTTGACAGACAGAAATGCCGATGCCGGAACAAAACAGGCAGAAACTGTGGAACTGGCTGGTGGCGGGGAGAAGAAAAGTGAGTCGGAAAACCAGTGCAGTGAAAAAAGACCGATAGAAGAAAGTCTGGAGGATATGGTTATGAAGAAAGCAAAGAAGTATATGGTAACAATGTCAAAGGGAAAGGAGACGGTTCTGGAGATGCCTGAAGAAGGTCAGGAGCTTAAGGAGTACGAGGAACCGGTCGATGACGACAAGGAGAAAAAGGCAAGACGCCTGCAGTATCTTTTACAACATATGGTGACTGATGCGGTCAAAAATGCCAACCGGGAAATGTGTACGGAAATTAAGGAGAGTATTTTGAAGGAACTGGATTATCAGTTCCGGCAGCAGGAAGAGCGGGACGAGGAGCGCAAAAAACTTGAGGAGGAACATTTCCGGAAAATCGACGAAATGATCAGCCAGAGGCGCCGCCCGGGAGAAAAGTTTGGCAGAAATAAAAAGAAAGAACCGCTATCCCAGAAATGAATACATATCCCTGGGAGACGGCTCCTTCAATCATTTGCGTGAAATTGCGTTAGCCCTGAGAAATAGCGCCTGTCGGGCAAGCGCCTGCACAGGAACCGCAGTCGATGCACTTAGAAGCATCAATCTCGAACTTACCGTCGCCCATGCTGATCGCACCAACCGGGCACTGAGCCTCACAAGCACCACAAGCTACACAAGCGTCACTGATTACGAATGCCATGACTATATCCTCCTTATGTTATAAAAGTGATTGACAGCAATAAAAAGTTGCCACGCTCTTATTTTAATATAAAAGGAACTAATATACAAGTAGAAAAATATAGGTTTTATGCAGGTTATGTCTTGATTTTCGCGCGGACGCTAGGTAAAATAAGAGGTATACATATATAATGTGGGCAGTTTGACAATATACCCACAAAATAAAATAATAAGGTAAGTGTGTGGCAATGAACGGAAGCAAAAAGATGTCATTACTTAAAAAGATGCGGAATAATATTCTGGTGCTGAGCGCCTTCATTCTTGTTGTGTTGTTCTGTACTATTATTCTGCGCCAGACTCTGTGGGACAATACCAATCAGATGGGGCTGGCACTGATCGAGAACTGCACCTCGTCGGAGGAGGGTGGAATCCTTGCGTGCGAAGCGATACTGAAAGTCAGCGTAAATTACATAGAAGAACGTGAGAAGGAGGATATTTCCATTGATGAGCTCCGGGAAGGTCTGTATCCTTTTATGCGGGGACTTACAGACGCATACGGTGAGAATACACTCCAGATTTACGGCAAAACTTTTCATGCCACGGAGATTGTTTCCAACAATCCGGAGCTGGAAGAAATCGCGAAATATAATTTCCTTGAAGCGGGATACTATCAGGAGGCGGTAGCCGCGAACGGGGAAGTTTACATTTCGCCTGTCTACACGGATTATGTGACGGGCCTGCCGGTGATTACCCTGTGCAAGGTGGTTCCTGCAACGGGCAGCTATCTTGCCATTGACCTGATGCCATCTTTCTTTGAAGTGATGAACGAAAAGCTTGTGCTGCCGCGGGATTCCTCATACTATCTGGTGGATAATAACGGCAGTCTGTTATATTACCAGTCCTGTTGGGATTATCAGCAGGAGGATTTT
Source organism: uncultured Lachnospiraceae bacterium (assembly GCA_949472775.1). Classification (GTDB taxonomy): domain Bacteria; phylum Bacillota; class Clostridia; order Lachnospirales; family Lachnospiraceae; genus UBA3282. The sequence continues at coordinate 39,561 of CASWVG010000017.1, read as the reverse complement.
CAGGAACTTGTGAACAGCTATATGGAAAGGGCGGAACGCAGCGGCAATGACCGCGTGCTGGAAAATCTGACACCCAAGGACGGGATTGTCCGCAATGTCTATTTCCATCACATGGATAACGGATGGACCGGCATTCTGACCATTCCGAAAGACCAGATTCTTTCCGGATCAGATACATTTTATTATATTTGCTTTGTGCTCATTGGGCTCGGCTTTGCGGTATTTATGTTCCAGATGATCCGTGAGTACAGAAATCAGATGCACAATCAGGAATTGCAGGACGAGCATGACCGCATGGCGGAGCAGACCCGGATTTACCGGAATGCCATGGACAGTACCGTGCGCGCCTGCCGTGCGATCTATTATATCAATCTGAAGGAAAATACCTGTGATACGGTTTACCCCTATTCAGAGGATGGACCCAAAAGGGAGGAATATGATTCCAGGACAGCAAAAAATCTGAACAGTGGCATAGTGGCGGAGGAACACTCCGATCTCGTAAAGGATTTTCTGGACCCCTCCAATCTGCGGAGACGGCTTTCCGACAGGGACCATATCGAATTGCAATTTAAGCGGAAGAAGCCGGATGACGACAGCTATGAGTGGTGTTCCATTGCAGTTACCACAGCGGATGTGGAAAATGGACAGGTGTCCACCATTACCATGGCAATCCGCAGTATTGACGACATGATCCGCCGTGAGGAGGAACAGAAGGAGATGCTGGCGCAGGCGGTAGAACGCGCGGAGGCGGCGAACCATGCCAAGAGCGATTTCCTTTCCCGCATGAGCCACGATATCCGCACGCCTATGAATGCGATTCTGGGTATGACTTCCGTGGCGACCATGCACATCGACGAGAAGGATCGTGTGCTGGACGCACTCGAAAAGATTACGGTTTCGGGCAAGCATCTGCTCGGGCTGATTAATGAAGTGCTTGATATGAGCCGGATCGAGAGCGGTAAGGTGAGCTTGACGGAAGGCGCCTTTAATATCTCTGATACGATAGAGAGCCTTCTGACTGTGTTCCGCTCACAGATGGAGTTTAAAGGTCTTGCGCTCAATGCAGGTATTGCCAAACTTGAGCACGAGAACGTGGTCGGGGACGAGCAGCATCTGCAGCAGATCTTTATGAATATTATGGGCAACGCGGTGAAATTCACGCCTTCCGGGGGAAAGATCAGCATTCATATTGTGGAGAAATCTTCCCACATCGAGGGCTACGGCTGTTATGAGTTTATCTTTGAGGATACTGGCATCGGTATGGCGCCGGAGTACATCCAGAAAATTTTTGAGCCATTTTCCCGGGCAACCGATTCCCGGACAGGAAAGATCGAGGGCACGGGACTTGGCATGTCGATCGCGGTCAATATCGCCCGCATGATGAGGGGTGATATTAAGGTAGAGAGTGAGCTCGGAAAAGGCTCCAAGTTTACGGTTATTGTATATCTGAAGCTGGATGACATGACAGCGGCTGATCTGGCCGCATACAATGGGATGCCTGTGCTGGTTGTGGATGACGAGGAGACGGCATGCGAGAGCTCCTGTGAGATGCTCAGAAGCCTTGGCATGGAAGCAGAGTACGTGACCAGCGGAGGGGCGGCCTTGGAGCGCATTTCAGCGGAGGCTGGGAAACGAATCAAGGTGGTTATTCTCGACTGGAAAATGCCAGGTATGGACGGTCTGGAGACCGCCAAGGATATTCGAAAGATAGTTGGTGATGATCTTCTGATTATTATTCAGTCGGCATACGACTGGGCGGATATTGAGGCGGAAGCGCTGGATGCAGGGGTGGATGCTTTTATTGGGAAACCGCTGTTTAAATCCCGACTGGTGCGTGCGCTCAAGGAAGCGCTTGAACCGAACCAGGAGGAGAAGGTTTCCGCGCTGGAAACGTTCAGCCAGCAAGATTTTACCGGCAGGCGGGTGCTGCTTGTGGAGGATAATGAAATCAATATCGAGGTAGCCAAAGAACTCCTTGGCATGGTGGGCATACAGGTGGAGATGGCAGTGAATGGAAAACTGGCTGTGGAAGCTGTGCAGGAGAAAGAGCCTGGTTACTTTGACCTGATCTTTATGGACATTCAGATGCCTGTTATGAACGGCTACGAGGCCGCACAGGCAATCCGTGCTTTAGATCGCGAGGACTTAAAGAAAATACCTATTGTGGCCATGACGGCGGATGCCTTTGCGGATGACATTAAGAGGGCGAAGGATGCCGGAATGAACGATCATATTTCCAAGCCTGTGGATATTGAGAGGTTGGAGGAAGCGCTTAAGAAGTGGGTGACGGATTGAGTGAAGATGGACGGCGTTTCACAGAGCGGAATAAGTAAAAGAACATAGATACGAAAAAGAGGGACGAAATCGGTTTGATTCTGTCCCTCTTTGAATGATTGGAAAGTAAAAGTAAGCATTTTCCGAATAAAGTGCAAGGTCTACGACACATGTATGCCGAGTTCCTCCCGTCGCTTGCGGATACCGTCCAGAATGACTTTCTTCTTCTCAATCAGCTTATCTTTGTCCATGGCAGGAACGCCTTTGAGCTTGTATTCCATGCCAAGCTTCTCGTATTTGTTTTCGCCCATGGTGTGGTAGGGAAGGGCGTCCAGTGCTTTCAGATTCGTGAAAGCGCCAATAAAGTAGCCAAGATCATACAGATACTTGTCATCGTCTGTAATGCCCGGAACAATGACGTGGCGGATCCACATGTCCACATGCTTTTCATTCAGATACTCCGCGAATGCCAGAATCCCCTCGTTGGGCTGGGAGGTAAGCTCCTTGTGCTTTTCCGGATCAATGTGTTTGATATCTAACATGACCAGATCAGTCAACTCCATTAGTCTGTCTAACTTCGCAAGCCAATCGAGATTGGCGTTTTTTTTGTAGGCAATACCGGAGGAGTCGATACAGGTGTGCACATTATTTTTCTTTGCAATGGTAAAAAGGTCGATTAGAAAATCCACCTGCATCAGCGGTTCACCACCGGTGACAGTAATGCCGCCGCCGTGATAAAATGCTTCGTTTCTCTTATACTGTTCAAAAATATATTCCGGCTCCATAAGCGTGCCGCCGTTCATCTCCCAGGTGTCGGGATTGTGGCAGTAAGCGCACCGCATCGGGCACCCCTGTACAAATACCACAAAGCGGGTTCCGGGTCCGTCTACCGTACCAAAGCTTTCTAAGGAATGGATTCTTCCCTGCATGATTTTTACCCCTCTATTTTGTCAATTTTTATGAGATTTACGCCCAAAGATGCCAATGCCGTTTTTAATTCTGCATATCTGTCGTATATCAATTGATAGATTGCAGAGTCTTTGTCACCGACAACCAGCATCCATTGTTGCACTCTGGAAAATTCGTTAATGGAATCCCTGATAATATCTGCTGCGCCAGGTATACAATCACTAACCTTTCTGCTTTATTATCCGCAATTTGCCTGCAGGTTATCCTGTTTCATTACGAATATCTCAGATTACCTATATCATAGCATATAATCCAGATAAAATCTAGAAAAAAGAAGCCCTGCGACGTATCGCAAGGCTTCCTGCACTCTTTGGTTTTGACGTGATTAGATACTCTCGTGGAAAGTACGGGAGATAACGTCAGCCTGCTGTTCCGGTGTCAGCTTGATGAAGTTAACTGCGTAGCCGGATACGCGGATGGTCAGCTGAGGATAGTTCTCGGGATGCTTCTGTGCATCCAGTAACATATCTCTGTTGAGCACGTTTACGTTAAGGTGATGGCCGCCCTTTGTTGCATAGCCATCTAATAAGTTTACTAAGTTATCTACCTGAGCATTTGCTGCCATTGTATTATCCTCCTATTTTACATATTTTGTATTGCGTCATGCACATTGCAAGCTCGTTCCTTCGCAACTTCCGCTTGCTCATTTACGGGCTTTCGCCCTATAGATTTCTGTCAGTACATCCATCTGCTGTCTGTCCTGCCATAAATCAGCATGGCTCAATGCTATTTATAATCCTCCAACCCGTCCAATCCATCGTGGAGGGTGGGAACACTGCAGGCCAGCGGGGTGCGGGAGCAATCCGTGCACCCCATAGTCTGCACGTTTTTAGAGTTGTCTGCCGAAGCGTCGACGTCTACATTCACATGCCCGACGCCATTCGCCATCCCGGAATCCATCATCTTGATAAAATCATCTATCATTTGCTTATCATCCATAATCAACAACTCCTTTTATTTCATACTATACCGAGCCTGCGGAGCAGTGCTCGTGTGGCTGATTCCACAGGAATTTGCCACGATTATTTGCTGAGATCTACCTCGATATCGCCAGCGAATACCTGATCCTCTTTGCCAAGTGCGCCCGGGATGATGGTGAAGGTATTGGAGATACCATCCTGTGCATCGTTGAACGGAAGCTTGGATACAGAAGATAAGGAAGCAACTGCACCGTGGGTATCACGGCCGTGCATCGGGTTAGCACCGGGTGCGAAAGGCTGGCCTTTCTTACGTCCGTCAGGTGTGTTACCAGTAGCCTTACCGTAGGTTACGTTGGAAGTAATGGTAAGGATAGAGGTTGTAGGAACACCGTTTCTGTAGGTGTGATGTCTTCTGATCGCGGTCATAAACTTGTGAACGATCTCCTGAGCGATCTCATCTACACGGTCGTCGTCGTTACCATATTTCGGGAACTCGCCGGTTGTCTTGAAGTCAACGATGATGCCGTCTTCGTCTCTGATGGGCTCAACCTTAGCATACTTGATAGCAGATAAGGAGTCAGCCACGATGGACAGACCTGCAACACCGGTTGCGAAGTAACGCTTAACATCTCTGTCATGAAGAGCCATCTCTGCTCTCTCATAGCAGTACTTGTCATGCATGTAGTGGATGATGTTGAGTGTATTTACATACACGTCTGCCTGCCACTCCATCATGTCAAGGAACTTATCCAGAACATCATCGAATTCGAGCACATCGCCTGTAACAGCGCGGTATTTAGGACCAACCTGTTTCTTGGTAACTTCGTCAACACCGCCGTTTAATGCGTACAGCAGACACTTAGCAAGGTTAGCACGTGCGCCGAAGAACTGCATTTCCTTACCGATAACCATGGAAGATACGCAGCATGCGATACCGTAATCGTCGCCGTGTGTTACTCTCATCAGATCGTCGTTCTCGTACTGGATGGAAGAGGTCTGGATGGACATCTTAGCACAGTACTTCTTCCAGTTCTCGGGAAGTCTGGTGGACCAGAGAACTGTCAGGTTCGGCTCGGGTGAAGGACCAAGGTTGGTCAAGGTGTGCAGATAACGGAAGCTCATCTTTGTAACCATGTGACGACCGTCAACGCCAACACCGCCGAGGGACTCGGTTACCCATACCGGATCGCCTGCGAAAATCTGGTTGTATTCGGGTGTACGTGCAAACTTGATCAGACGCAGCTTCATAATGAAGTGGTCAACGAACTCCTGGATCTGCTGCTCTGTGAATGTGCCGTTAGCAAGGTCTCTCTCAGCGTATACATCAAGGAAAGTAGATGTACGTCCGAGGGACATTGCAGCACCGTTCTGCTCTTTTACGGAGCAAAGGTAGCCAAAGTAAGTAGCCTGGATCGCTTCCTGTACGTTAGAAGCGGGCTTGGAAATATCACAGCCGTAAGAAGCAGCCATTTCCTTCATCAGCTTCAGAGCAACCATCTGCTCGGAAAGCTCTTCGCGGAGACGGATCACATCGTCGGTCATAACGCGGCCGGTGGAATCCTTCTGCGCCTGCTTGTCTTCAATCAGTCTGTCAATACCGTACAGAGCCACACGTCTGTAGTCGCCGATGATACGGCCGCGGCCATATGCATCCGGAAGACCTGTGATGATGTGGGAAGAACGGCAAGCTCTCATCTCTGCATTGTAAGCATCGAAACAGCCTGCGTTGTGTGTCTTTCTGTGTGTGGAGAAGAACTCGCTGATCTCGGGATCTACTTCGTAGCCGTTATCTGTGCAAGCTTTCTCTGCCATTCTGATACCGCCGTAAGGCTGTAAGGAACGCTTGAAAGGCTTATCTGTCTGGAAACCTACGATGGTCTCTTTGCTCTTGTCGAGATAGCCAGGGCCGTGGGAAGTAATGGTGGATACAACCTTGGTATCCATATCAAGTACGCCGCCTGCCTCACGCTCCTGTTTCTGCAGATCAAGCACCTGTGCCCAAAGGTCCTTTGTGTTCTGTGTAGGCTCTGCCAGGAATGCCTCGTCACCGTCATAAGGGTGATAGTTTCTCTGGATAAAGTCGCGGACATTCACTTCTTTGTCCCACTTGCCGCCTACAAAATCTTTCCATTCTGGTCTCATTTTTGTACCAACCTCCTATTTTAAATTTTTTAAAAAGTAACTGTGAAATTGATTACATTCGGAATCATGCACAACTGCGGCGCATCACTCTGAATCGGTAAGAATATTATATGCCATGTGTCGAACGACAGTCAAGACGACCTTTGTTCTTTTTCTCATACAAATGCCAAAAAAAGCATGAAAATTTTGTGAAAAATGCAATAATGTGGGCTGAACGGTTTTCCGTTCTTGACATTTCGAACTTCTGCACCCTATAATAGGCGAAAAGCATATACATTTTCTTGATAACAAATATTCAGCGTGACTGCCACAGCCGCGCCGAAGTCATATAAAACCGGCATATACGTTCGGTTTTCCAATCTGCGTTTCAGAATTTCTATGCTTTTAAATCAACCATCACAATTTAAAGGCGGGAGATTTCGGATAAGCATAGATTTGGAAAGGCGTACAATGATGCCATGACCTGCATAGTCGGAATGCTCCTGCACAACAGGAGGAATGACTATGGAAGTCAGAAAACCGGCAGCACAGGAAATATTTGCGGAACGGAAACCCGTAAAGGATTTGGGAAAGGCGGAGCTTGTAACAACATTGAGGCCGGAGGAAGGATTTACGATGATCAGAGGCGGAAAAGGATATACAATCGCGGACATCGAGGCGCTGCCGGAAGGAGAACGGGCGGAGCTGATTGACGGTGAGCTGTTCCGGATGGATGCACCCATGAGAACGCATCAGAAAATCCTGATGAAGCTGGCATTTGAAATTGAATTTTATATCAGGAGACAGAGGGGGAGCTGTGAAGTATACCCCGCGCCGTTCGCGGTTTATATTAAGAATGACAGGCATAACTATGTGGAGCCGGACATATCTGTGACCTGTGACCGGGACAAACTGGATGAAAAAGGCTGCCACGGCGCGCCGGACTGGGTGATTGAGATCGTGTCACCCTCCAGCGCAAAGATGGACTATGCGTACAAAGCGAAGCTCTATCGTGAAGCGGGCGTGCGGGAATACTGGATTGTGGACGCAGAGAAAGAGACGGTTACGGTGTATGATTTCGCACATGGAAAAGGGGCGGCGGTCTATCATTTCACAGATCAGATTAAGGCGGGAATTTTCGAGGAGCTGTATCTGAATCTTTCGGAGATGGACATTTAATGTGGGAGTATCTTTTTGAAAGAATAATCATCATTTAAATAAAGATATATATAAATATTGCAGAGGCAAAACGATGACGGAAGTTTTTCATAACTAATTTTATGTTATGGGAAACTTCTTTGCTTTTGTACGGTAAGATGGCGAGCCAGTGTTGACAAAAATTTAAGGGGGGGGGTATACTGTTATGGTCTGCTTTTAAGGAACCAACACAGGATAAAGAGGGGTATGAGGGAGAGAAAAATGAAGACGATGAACGGAAAACGTATGAGAAAAAGAGCATTGAGCATGCTATTGGTGTGCACAATGCTTTTTTCGTGCATGGATCTGACGGCACTGGCAGCAGAGCCGGATGTGAGGACAGAAGTGACAGCGCCCGGTGTAGAGACGGGGACGCAGGTACCAGGGGAGGAGACCGACACAGGTGATCGTGCCGACGGGACAAATCAGCCGGGTGCTTCGGAAGAGAATGTGGGTGATGTGCCGAGTCCGGGTTTAGGGGAAGACGGGGAAGAGACAGCAGGCCAGCCCGGGACGGGGGACTTCACGGACGAAGATAATACGGGCGCGGCGGATCGGCCGGATGACACTGCAGGCGAAACAGATGAAGACAGTGCGGACGATAACGCTGAAAAAAATGAGGAAGAAGAGCCGGATAAATCGGACGCCGATGAAGGAGACGGTTCAGAGATCGGCCGGGACGAGGGGGAGGACAGCGTCTCGGAGAACAGCGTTTCGGAGAATACTGTTGTGTCGGAGGAACAGGCTGGACTGTCCGTGCAGAAGAATGTGTCCGTGGAAGCATCTGGAGGGCTGGGAAGTCTTCTTATGGACGAATTACAAATTGCGGCACAGGAAGAAGCGAGTGCGGCGGCAGAGGAATATGGCATTTCAGAAATTGTCGTGGAGGGGACAAGGGCGACTGCGTTCGTTCATGTGGCCGGTGATTGCACAATTGTGGTAAGTGTGTTTGCGGAGGGAAGCAACAAACTGGCAGCTTCTGGACATGCGTCTGTCCGGCAGGGGGAAAGCAGTGTTGATTTGGAAATAGAGACGGACAGTATGCCGGAGTTTTTTGTGGTAAAGGGCTATCTCGTGGATACGGACAGCTTAAGGCCGTTAAGTAAAGAATACGGTTCTTCCATGTACACGGAAGCGATGCAGGCGTTTCTAAAAAAGACGACGGATGATTTCAGCGGGAGTCAGACAGTAAATCTGGATGAAGATAAGGCGACAAATTTCGTTGTGGTAAACGATGAAGTTGTACTGGTCAGAGAGGAGAAAGAAGCCGGGGAAAACAGTGCCAATGAACTGGTTTCCTGTGACGAAAGTACGAATACATATGTATTTGCCAATGTGAATGAGAAAATCACTGGGCTGCAGAAGGGCGATATTTTTGTCTATCAGTACAATGAGAGTGATATTCTGCCGATAAAGGTCGGTGATATCCAGTTGGAAAATGAGATAAATGCGATAATTACGGCAGTCAATGATGAACTGTGCGTGGAGGACGTGTTTCAATATGTCAGGATAGACGAAAACCGCAGCACTGCTGACGCGGAGGAGATCGATCCGTCAAAATGTGCAAAAGGGGTTACTTATCTGGGAAGAGGATCGGCAATGAGAACCGTGCACGCAGAGGGGAGTGCCGACATACAGCCAGATAGGTTCTTTTGGGATTTAAATTGGCCGGAGAATGGAGAAGAGGAAAGTGAAGAGCAGCCTTTTGGCGCGAAAGGGGATGTAACCGCAGAGATAGGGATCGGAGTAAGTGTGAAATATTACTTTGACCTTCAGCCCATCAATACGCATAAGGAAAGCATATGGTATGTAGATATTGGGCTTGCCGGCGATGCGAAGCTAGAGGGAACGATCAAACTCTGGGGAGCGGGATCAATTCCGTTTTTGAAGGCTCCTGCTGAAATAAAGACAAATCTGCTGACGGTCAAATATACGCCGGAAATTGTGTGGGGAGTAGAGTTTGAGGGCTCGCTGAAATCAGAGTTTACGATTTCTGCAGGAATAAAGCTGGGAGAAGGCGTGGAGGACACGGGGCCGTATTTCAATGCGGAATGGAATGTGGTGGAGCTGAGTGCCGAATTGAACGGTTATATAGGAATTCAATTCAATCCGAAGATAGAAGTACTTAAAATTCTCAATGCAGAACTGGAAATAGGGGCCCGTGTCGGATTGGAAGTATCTTATGGCGCAGGCATATCTTCTACGACGCAGACTGAAACTACGAGACACGAATGTGAAAGAGAGTGTATATCGGGAAATGGATATGTGTGCATTCCATTTGGCGGCGAGTTGAAGATCTTGAAGCTGAAAAAGGTTGACTTGAATGAGGAATTTGGGCTTTCTGGTGAATTGCTAAAAATTCCATTTGGGAATTTTTATTATTCATTTAAACATCACCAATTTGGCTGGGGTGAATGTCCATACAAAGAATATAAGACAACGGTTGTAGTCAGGACGCTGTCGAATGAGCTTGTGTCCGGCGCGGAGGTTAATGACGAAGAGATTACGAACAAAAAGGGAATTGCTAAGATCTGGCTGCCAGGCGGGGAACATATTATTTACGCATCCTATAATGGAAAGAGCGGTTCCAAGCGTGTCATTGCAGACAGCGCTAAAAGCGTAGAAGTGATTCTCGGGATGTATGCGGGACTGGGGAAGGATACGGTGGAACAGATATGTCTGGGCATTTTTGATAGAAGTGCGGCGGTTACAAGTGACGGAAGTCTTTACACATGGGGAAGCAATGCTCTGGGAAGTCTGGGAACCGACGGAACCGATGATAAGAGTATTCCCACTAAAGTGCTGGATCATGCAAAAACGGTTTTGTATAGTTCGGGGAACAGTGGGCGGATCAGCGCCGCAGTCACTGGGAGAGGAGAATTGTATACATGGGGACAGAACGATCATAATGCGTTGGGAAACGGTACAAAGGATAATCTTTACATACCGGGAAAGATATTGAACAACGTGAAATCGGTCAGTCTCGGTTATTATAACGGCGCGGCAGTGACAAAAGACGGACAGCTGTATATGTGGGGAAAGAATAATGAAGGGCAGCTTGGAAATGGAACGATTGTTAGCCAGTCGACACCGGTGAAGATACTTGCGGATGAGGCAGTAAAGGAAGTCAGTCTGGGTACTGATATGGCTTTTGGATACAGCGCGGCTGTCACGACTGATGGGAAATTATATATGTGGGGCTATAATGGAAATGGTGAGCTTGGCAATGGTGAGCAGGGAACGGTTGCGGCATATTGGAAGAGAGAGCCGGTTAGAATCCTTGAAGACGAAAAAATAAAAAAAATCTGCCTGTCACAAAGGCGTGGATACAGTGCGGCGGTCACAGAAGACGGACAGTTATATATGTGGGGCAGTAACTCCTACGGTCAGATCGGGAATGCTACGACGTCAAACCAGACGGAACCGGTCAAATTGCTGGACGGGATTAAGGTGAAGGAAATTGAAATCGGCAGTGATGAGCGAAGTGCAGCGATCGCGGAGAACGGCAGCCTGTATCTGTGGGGGAGAAATGATTACGGTCAGCTTGGAACCGGCGATATCGATAATCGTACGGTGCCGTTCAGACTGGACCAGCTTGGCAAGGTGAAGACTGTTCGGTTGGGAAGTAATCACACGGCAGCAATCACGGAAGGCGGAGAGCTGTATACATGGGGACGCAATAACAGGGGTCAGCTTGGCGATGGGAGCACAAAGGACAGTTATAAACCTGTCAAGATATTGGATGACGTGGTATCGGTTGAAGTGCAGGGCACTTACACGGCAGCGGTTACGGTGGATGGCAGTCTGTGGATGTGGGGATATAATAATAATGGCCAGCTTGGAAACGGCGAAGAATCATTTACGTCTGTCACACGTCCAATCAGGGTAGCATTCCCGGCAGATACAGAGACAGACACGCAGAGTATTTCTGAGGGATATGCGGCTGAGGGGGAAGCGCTTTTATCATCAGACGGAGAAACATACATTTATGATGAGGAGGCTTTGGCATCAAAAGAGGCGGCATACGTCTATGTGACGATGCGGACTGCGGCATATCCAGAGAACGCCCCGGCGCTTACTGCGGATGCGGATAACCCCGCAAAGCAGACAGCGGATTTTGCAGGGCTGAAGCCGCAGGAAATTTACAATGTGTATGTCATGAAAGACAGGGATGCCGTACAGCGTTTTTCAAACGATAATTTATTGTATCTCATGCAGGCAGTTTCGGGAGCGGATGGAAACTTAAGCGTGACGTATGAGATGCGGGAAGCCTGTGCGCAGCCGGATGTATTCTGTGTGGGGATTTCCCGGACGGACTTGTCAGGGGCGGAAATTAATGTGCCGGATATCGTTTATGACGGAGAAGAGCATGTGGCCGAAGCGGAGGTGAACTGTAACGGCAGGACACTGATTGCCGGAAGCGATTACGAAATTTGCGGGGATGTTCTTGTCTCGGAAATTGGAGAATACAAAGTGATCATCAGGGGAATCGGTACTTACTGTGGTGAAAAAGAGGTGCTTTTCCAGGTGAAAGATGACGACGGCGGTGACGACCCCGACCAGCCCGATCAACCGGGTCCGGTATATGGGGATGTTCTTCCAGAAGATGTTCCCGCGGACGGTAAAATTCCTGAAGGGCTCTGGATCGCGGGCGTTGCAGGGACAGGCTATGACTATACTGGCAAAGTGATCAAACCGGAGGTGCGGGTTTATGACCATATGACACGGCTGAAAGAGAAGACGGACTATACCATTGCTTACAAGAACAATACGAAAGCATACGAGACGGCATTCGGAGAGTCAGGATTTGACGAGAAGAAAGCGCCCACGATCACGGTGACGGGCAAGGGCAATTATATCGGCAAAGAGACGCAGACCTTCAAGATCCTGCGGCTGGATATAGGTGCGGGGCAGACGGCTGACGGGGCGCAGACAGAGAATAGCGCTTTTGCGGTGGACAATATGACCATCGCCTACAGGAATGCAGTCCAGAAGCCGGTTCCTGTGCTCATGTGGAATGACAGGAAATTAAAGAAGAAAACTGAATATACAATTACCTATTATGACAGCACGGGTGAGAAGAAGCTGGATTCGGTGAAGGAAGAAGGAAACTATATTGTTGAGCTTGCGGGGCAGGGTAACTTTACCGGTACACGGAGAATTGACTTGACAATTACGGGACAGTTGAAACTGATGAGCAAAATGACGGTGCCGAAGATTCCTGACAAAGCTTATACCGGAAGTGCCATTGAACCTGCGGTTACGGTGCGGGATGGGAGGACACAATTAAACGTGGGTGAGCATTATACGGTAACCTACAGCCGCAATACACAGGTCGGTACGGCTTATGCCATTATCACAGGAAAGGCGGAGGCAGGGTATGGCGGCACGAAGCGTGTCAGCTTTAAGATCACGGGAACTGCTATAAGTAAAGCCGTTGTGACAGGGCTGTCCGATAAAAAATTCGTATATGGCGGCATAAACCATGAGCCGGAATTGGCACTGCGCATTAAGATTGACGGCAAGGAGGAGGCGCTTGAGAAGGGGACGCACTATACGGTGTCCTGGCAGAAAAACCGGGATGCGGGGACTGCGACAGTGACCTTTACGGGAAAAGGCCGTTATACAGGCACTTTGAAGAAGACCTTTAAGATTAAGCCGTACAATATTGCGGGGGATGAAAAAGGACGGATGCAGGCGATGCCGGAAAATGCGGTGATTCCCTATGCCAAAGGCGGTGCAAAACAGGGGGCGGTAGTCACCTTCACCAGGGATGACGGCACCATACAGACGCTGACGGAAGGGAAAGATTATACGCTGTCCTACCAGAACATAAGCGCATTAAGTGACGGCAGCGGCGGGAAGCAGCCGATGATTACGGTCAAAGGCAAGGGTAACTTTGCCGGTACATATACGCAAAAACTGACCTATCGGATCACCACACAGGATATAGGCAGGCTGACGCTTACGGCGGTGGATAAGACGTATCAGAACAAGAAAAACAATCATGCTGCAAAGGTGACAGTCACTGATCTGGACGGCAAGCCCCTGCAGGCAGGAATAGATTATGAAAAAACGTTTGTGTACACCTACAAAAACAAGACTACTGTGAAAACCGGGACAGCCGCAGACAGCAGTACGGCTGTGCGCGCAGCAGGTGAGATAGTAGACAAAAATGATGTGATTCCGGCCGGAACGGTTCTTCAGGTGAAGGTGACGACCAGGGATGGCGGTAACTATACGGGGACATTGACAGGCGAATACCGCATTGCGCAGGCGGCCATCTCCTCTGCGGCTGTGTCCGTTCTGAAACAGACTTACACAGGACGGGAGATCACGCCGGATCAGAGCCAGTTTACTGTTAAGATCAAGGGTAAGCGGGTGCCGGATGATCAGTGGGAGATCGTGCCGGGCAGTTACAAAAATAACGTAAAGAAAGGAACGGCCAGTGTGACGATCCGGGGTGTGGATAATTATGGCGGCACCAGAAGGGTTAAGTTCACCATCAGGGCAAAAGGATTCCTGTGGTGGTGGAGAAAGTGAGTGTAATGGGAAATGACATAGGCTGTGACACATAAAAGATCGGTTCTCGCATTCAAATCCGGCTTGACTGCACAGATGGTTTCTTTTATAATCGTATCTGACACAGAAAACAAATGTATATTTTATCAGAAGCTATCACAGAATGAAGATATGGAGGAAAATAAAATGGCAGATATCACAAAGAATACAACAATAGGAGAGGCGCTCAGAATCAATCCGGATATCGCGCCTGTGCTTATGGAGATCGGTATGCACTGCCTCGGCTGTCCTTCCGCACAGGGAGAGACTCTTGAGGAGGCTGCTATGGTGCATGGCATCAACGCGGATGATCTGATGGCGAAGATCGCGGCAGTTTAAAGCAGACAGGTTTCTTTGGAGCGGCTGTCGCAGATGTGAACTGTGGACGTTCCGCAACGCAAATAGGGCAAAATAAATCCCACACTGTTTCCGGGAAACCGGATGGCGGTGTGGGATTTCGTTTTAAATAATTTGTATCACTTTAATTAAATCTGCGCCAGCATCTCAATCGCGCTGTCCTTAATCAACGGCTCAAAATGCTCCTCAAGATATGCTTTCGCGGAGTTCACAGCTTTTTCAGGTCTGCCATACTCTGAGATCAGGCTGCAGATGCGGTTAAAATCTGCGACATCAACTTCTTCGGGAGCGATCAGCAGAAGATAATTGCCGCCGGCTTCATCTTTATATAAGGTGTTGGAGCTTTGGCATGTGCCGATCACGCGGGCCAGTCTGGTCACCTCACGCAGGGAGCGGAAGGAGAAAAGGCGGCTGGCTGTCTTTTCACGGCTGGGAAGGGCTGGCTGCCTGTTTGATCTGGATGCGCTCTTGGGGGAAGGAGCGGATTCCTCCGAGCCGTTCATACGGCGCAGGAGATTGAGCACCTCGTCCGCGCTGTCTGCAAACGCTTCCATCAGCGCCTCGTTATCTTCGCTCTCTTCCATTTCATAGTCGTCGTCATGGATGGAGGGCGCAAATTTTGCGAAGCGGGTATCCAGCTCTTCGGGATCTTCCACCTTTGTGACGATCAGCACGATGCACTCGGCATTTAAGGGAATCGCTTCAATCATAAGAGGGATATCCTCCGCTTCAAAGCCGCATTCGTATGCCGCCTGCTGCATCAGGTCGCGGAAAAGGCTCTTTGCCTTCTCCGTTCCGTAGGCAAGCTCACTGATCTTCAATTCTCTGTTCAGCAGATCTTCTCTTGTGAGGGTGCAGCGGATCTGCTGCTCATTCACTTTTTCTATTTTCATGTTGTTGTTCGCTTCCTTTATTTTAATATGATGACGTTTGTGCAGGGAGAACTTTCCCACATATCTTAAGTTAAGTGTATCTTAATCCCGGAGGTCGGTTTTAGTCAATAGTGCGCGATAAGTGTTTAAAAAATTTTAATAATTTTAGAAAAAGCTTGCAATTTCTGTCAGATTATGGCTATAATTTAACTACAAGATGTCTCTGATAATCCGCAAGGGAAGGAGGCATGCGAAAATTTAATAAATAACATCTGTGTCTTTGCCAGTATCTTTTGGCGGAGGCAGTCTTATGGGCTATGTGCCTTGTCAGAGACCACATCTTATTCCCATCTAAGCGCCGGGTTAATTCTTAAGAGTTTCCTTTGGTACACAAAATATAATTCACAAGGAATGAGTAGGTTATACAGATATTTTTCAAATTCATTTGCATGTCAGAGGCATCTTCAGAACTATTTCCGCCCTCCTATATCATATGCCGTTAGTATATCACGGTTGAGTTATTTTATAGTTTTTTTGTTAATCCTTTTGGGGGACGGCATAAAAGGGCCTGTCATTGCGATGGATTCGGGAGGCTTCCCGCTAAGTGACGCTGTCATTACCTGAAAAAAACTGATGACTGAAAGGGAATAGTTTGCTATAATCGTAATGAACGCGGCGGGCAGGAAAGGGAAAGCTTCCCTGCCTGGTCGGCGTTTAGTAACAGGAAAGCCAAAGGCAGAATAGTTATACCAGTTACTACAAACGGTCAAAAAGGAGCAGGACAAATGAAAAAAGTAATTCCGGTGATAGTCGCGGTCGTTCTTATCATATTGATCGGCGCGGTGGGATTTGGGGCAAAGCTGCTCGAAAGATACTCTTACTCGAAAGAAAGGGCGGATCTGACTGCATATTTCGGCATTGCGGGGGAGAACGATGTCCCCATTATTTTGCAGGATGAACAGATAGCGGAACATGCGAAAATATTTGATAACATTTGTTATTTTGATATAGCCACGGTGCATAGATATTTTAACGACAGGTTTTATGAAGACAAGTCTGAGAACAGCCTGCTCTACACGACGCCGGATATGGTTTACGTGAACGTGATCGGCACGGGGACGGTCACCGGCTACGACGCGGATTTTGTGGAGAGCGGTGAAAACTACGATTATACCATTTCCCGCTATGAGGGGGAAACGCTCTATATTGCGGCGGACTTTGTGAAAAACTATGCGAATTTTTCCTACGAGCTTTTCACGGAGCCGAATCATATGCAGATTTATACCGAATGGGACAGGCGGCAGGTTGCGCCCATAACGAAAGACACGCAGGTGCGTTATCAGGGCGGCATCAAGAGTGATATTCTGACAGATGTGTCGGCGGGGGATCAGGTGATTGTGCTTGAGGAAATGGAGACATGGACGAAGGTAAAGACGCAGGATTCCTTTATCGGTTATGTGGAGAACAAGAAACTGGGGGACAGGACGGAGGAAGAACCGGTTCCCGTGACGGATTATGTGGAGCCGGAATATAAGGCGAATACCCGTGACCATAAGATCAATCTGGGATGGCATGTGATCGGTGGCGTGGGGGGCAATGACACGCTCGGTGAGGCTGTCGCACAGACAAAGGGACTCAATGTGATTTCACCGACCTGGTTTACCCTGACGGGTAACGAGGGCGATTTCAGCAGCTTTGCCACCACTGACTATGTGGACAGAGCGCATGAAATGGGGCTGGAAGTCTGGGCGCTTGTTGGTAATGTGGACAGTGTGGACGTGGATCTTTACACGGTGCTCGCAAAGACGTCCAACAGGCGGCGGTTGATTTTACAGCTTCTGGCGGCGGTCCGGGAATACAATCTGGACGGGCTGAATATTGATTTTGAGAATGTGAGTCTGGATGCGGGGGAACCCTTTATCCAGTTTATCAGAGAGTTATCAATTCCGTGCAGAAAGTACGGCATTGTGCTTTCGGTGGACAATTATGTGCCCATGGATCACACGGACCATTACGACCGTGCAGAGCAGGGTGTGGTGGCGGATTACGTCATTATCATGGGATATGATGAGCATTATAACGGCAGTGATGCGGCGGGAAGCGTTGCCTCCATCAACTTTGTGGAAAAAGGCATCGAGAATACGGTGGCGGAAGTGCCGAAGGAAAAGGTGATCAATGCCCTTCCTTTCTACACGAGAATATGGGAAACCGGGGCGGACGGCATAAGCAGCCAGGCGGTTGGGATGGAAATGGCGCAGACCTATGTGGCGGATCACGGAATTGCGACCCGCTGGGACGAGGTGACCTGTCAGAATTACGGGGAATTTCAAGACGGTGACAGTCTGTGCCAGGTGTGGCTGGAGGATGCGGAGTCTATCAAAGTCAAGCTTAACATTATGGAAAAGTATGAGATCGCGGGTGTGGCGGCCTGGCGGCTTGGTTTTGAGACGGCGGATATCTGGGATGTGATAGAGGAATATATGAATTAGGGATTTGACTTTGTAGCGAAAAATCCTGTATGGAACAGTTATCTTCTTACAATTTTCTTCATATATATGCACAAAGGTGCGTATTGGCAGGGCTGGAACCTCATTTTGCCGTATGGCAGGGAATAGAGGGCCTTGCTTGGGTGAAAGATGGAGAAAGAAAAATCGGGAAGATATGACAAGATTGTCAGAATCGGGCTGCTTCTGATGCTGGCGGCTGCTTTTGGATTTGCCTTGCGGGGTGGGGCGCTCATAGTGTCCTCAAGCCGGGTCGTGACGGACAAAGCGGGAAAAGAAAAACCGTGTGTGGTCGTTGATGCCGGACACGGCGGGGCTGATCCAGGCAAGGTGGGTGTGGACGGCAGCCTGGAAAAGGATATCAATTTAAAGATTGCGAAAAAGCTGGCTATGTTCCTTGCTGCGGCGGATGTGGACGTGGTGCTCACAAGGGAAGACGACGCCGGGCTTTATGATGAGAATGTCTCCAATAAAAAGGTGCAGGACATGAAAAACCGTGTGGCGCTGATCGAGGAGAAGAAGCCGGTGCTGACGGTGAGCATTCACCAGAACAGTTACCACGAGGAGTATGTGCACGGCGCGCAGGTCTTTTATTATGAAGGCAGCCAGGACAGTAAAGAGATTGCGGAGCGCATGCAGCAGGTGCTTGCCGCGCAGATTGACCCGGATAACGCCAGACAGGCAAAGGCGAACAGCAGCTACTATCTTTTAAAAAAGACGTCGTCACCGATTGTGATTGTGGAGTGTGGCTTTCTGTCCAACTATGAGGAGGCGCAGAAGCTTTCCTCGGAGGTCTATCAGGAGAAGACGGCGTGGGCGATTCATCTGGCGATTTTGAATTACCTGAACAAGACAGAGTAGATAATGTGGGAAAGATGGTTTTGGATTTTGAAAGCGTGAGGACATAAGAGGGTTATGCTTACAAAAGTAGTCCGGATAGACGGATCACATAAGGACGAGGCTTCGGTTTGTGAAGCGGGAGCGATCATCAAAGCAGGCGGTCTGGTGGCGTTTCCGACGGAGACGGTTTACGGGCTGGGAGGAGACGCGCTGAATCCGGCTTCTTCCCGGAAAATATATGAGGCGAAGGGCAGACCCTCCGATAACCCGCTGATTGTGCATATTGCGGACATGGAAGCTCTGCCCGCCATCGTAAAAAGCGTGCCGGAGACGGCGGAGAAGCTTGCGGACGCTTTCTGGCCGGGGCCGCTCACCATGATTATGGAAAAGTCGGACCTGGTGCCGAAGGAGACGACGGGCGGGCTTGATACAGTGGCGGTGCGCATGCCGTCCGACGTGGTAGCGCTGTCGTTTATCCGGGCGGCGGGCGGTTATGTGGCAGCGCCAAGCGCCAACCGCTCCGGCAGACCGAGTCCTACCCGCGCGTCCTATGTGGCGCAGGATATGGACGGCAGGATAGAGATGATATTGGATGGTGGCGACGCCACGCTCGGGCTGGAATCTACGATTGTGGATCTGACGGCGGAACCGCCTGTGATCTTAAGACCAGGCTTTATCACGGCGGAAATGCTGCGGCGGAAGCTCGGCTGCGTGGCGGAGGACGAGACGCTGTTTTCTGCCGACAGCGGACAAGCCCCGAAAGCGCCCGGCATGAAATACCAGCATTACGCGCCGGAGGGCGAACTGGTTATTGTGAAAGGGGATCCGGCAGCAGTTACACATTATATTAACGGGCGGCTTGCTGAAGGAAAACGCGACAATAAAAAAACAGGTGTTATTGCAACCGATGAAACGGTTGTCGGTTATCGGGCGGATGTGGCGTGCAGTGTCGGGAAGAGAACGGACGCTACAGCGGCGGCGAAAGGGCTGTACCGCATTCTGCGGGAGTTTGATGACGAGGGTGTGGAACTGATCTATTCGGAGAGCTTCGACGGGGAAGGCGTCTCGCAGGCAGTGATGAACCGGTTGCTAAAAGCGGCAGGACACAGGGTAATTGAGTTGAAATGAGCTGTTCCAATTTTTAAGCCGAAGGCTGAATAGCTACATAAGATATGGAACGGTTATAATAAAATAAATTACAGGAAGCGCGGTTTGCGGCGCTTCGGAAAGAGAGGGAGACATGATTGCAATCGGAAGTGACCACGGCGGATATGATTTGAGACAGAAAGTGATGGCGCACTTGAAGGAGCGGGGACTGGAGTACAAGGATTTTGGCTGTCCGGATAAAAACTCCTGCGATTATCCGGTTTTTGGCGCGGCGGTGGCAAAAGCGGTGGCATCGGGAGAGTGTGACAGGGGTATCGTGATCTGCACTACGGGTATCGGTATTTCCATGACGGCGAATAAGGTGAAGGGAATCCGCTGCGCGCTCTGCGGCGATCCGGTATCCGCGAGGCTGACGAGAGAGCACAACGACGCGAATGTGCTTGCCATGGGTGCGGCGATTATCGGGGAGATGGTAGCGCTCGATATCGTGGACATTTTTCTGGACACGCCTTTTTCCCAGGGGGAGAGGCATCAGAGAAGGGTAGATTTAATTGAGAACTGCTAGGTTGGGAGAAGAGTATGGAAAGGAAACGAAGAGCGGCCGCCTGCCTGGCGCTTGTACTGCTCTGTGGCATGATGCCGCTCTCCGTGCAGGCTACGGAAGAGACCAGAAAGCAGATCGAGGAGGCGGAGCAGCGGCGGGAAGAGACGGAAGGTAAACTGGATGAGACGGAAGATAAACTGGAGGGGCTGAATGAGCAGCACAGCTCCCTGCAGGGTACGCTTTCCACGCTGAATACGGAGCTTACCCAGGTGAGCAACAATCTGAACGAGCTGGAGGAACAGATAGCCGACAAGGAGGAGGAGATTGACGGCCTGGAGAAAGAGATCGCGCAGGTGGAGGAGGAACTGGCGGAGGCGATTGCCTTAAAGGACGAGCAGTACGCGACCATGAAAAGGCAGATTCAGTTTACCTATGAGCGCAGCAGCAATCTCTATATGGAGCTGTTCTTTTCTTCGGGGAGTCTGTCTGATTTCCTAAATAAAAACGAGTATATCGAACAGCTTTCCGCGTATCAGAAAAAAGTGCTCGACCAGTATAAAGCCGCGCAGGCGGCAATGGAACAGAAGCAGGCGGAACTGGAGCTCGCCAAGGAAGAACAGGAAAAGAACAGGGAAGAGCTGGGCGAGTATAAAGTGCAAGTCGTGGCGGAGCAGGGACGGGTCTCCGGACTGGTCAGCCAGACGGCAAGCAATCTGAACGCCACGGAGAACCAGATTTCCGAGGCGGAGGCAGCGGCTCTCGCCTACGAGCAGCAGCTCAAGGAGCAGGAGGAAAACCTTTCCGCGCTTCGCGCAAAGCTGGCGGAGGAAATCCGTATGGCAGAGCTGGCGGCGCAGTCGAGCTGGCGTGACATTTCGGAGGTGAGTTTCGCGGAGGGAGACAGATACCTTCTTGCGAATCTGATTTATTGTGAGGCCGGCGCCGAGCCCTACAGCGGGCAGGTGGCAGTCGGCTCAGTTGTGATTAACAGAGTATTAAGCTCCGTATATCCAGATACGGTAACCGGAGTTATTTATCAGTCGGGACAATTTTCTCCCGTTGCCAGCGGACGTCTCGCGCTCGCACTTGCGGAAGGCAGGGCGACCGGGAGCTGCTATCAGGCCGCCGATGAGGTCATGGGCGGCACCACCAACGTGGGAACCTGTGTCTATTTCCGCACCCCCGTAGACGGCATCAACCCTAAGTACAGAATCGGGGGGCATATTTTCTATTAAGCATTGAGCCGTGCAAAAGCAGGATGAATCACCCATACTTTTCCAGCGGCTCCTGCAGCTTCTCAAACCCGCCGTCGTAAATGATCTGTAGCAGGCGGTTGAGAGTCAGCAGCGCCTGTTTCAGCATGGCATCGGTGAGCAGCCCCGCCTCTTTTGCGGTGGCAAGCTCGTCAATATCCACGACTTTCACAAAGCCGTCGGGGTAGACGATGACATCCGCCAGAAGATCGGTAATGACATATGTGTCAGTTTCGGCGCGATAATCATAGTCAACAATATCGCAGTACCAGTACAGAAGAGAGCCGCTTTCCTCATAGAAACGGCTCACTTTTATGCCCTCCCGCAGGTAGTAGCAGGAGCAGCCGTGATGCAGATCCCTGCGGGGTTTCAGTGTGTTCCAGGCAGTCACAATGATATCTTCGTCGCGGTAAAGAAGCCTGTCGTCTTTTAACAGGACGCATTCCTCCGGAATCAGTCTCTTGCGGTAAAGAATCGGATCTGCCATTTAGTTGTCCCCCGTCATGTTTTTCAAGCTAAAAAATTTTTACAGAAAACTTTCTTACTTTGTAATTAAACGTACACCGCCCGGGGATAAATGTCAACGCACAATTCAATCCAATGTCCGTTTTTGGACTGGGTTATTCTCATCTGATGGGGAACGGTGACAGTGTTTTTCAAAAAGTTTCCCATAAGTGAACTGGGGGATGGACAAAATAACCAAAAATGAGTATAATTTTCTTGTTAGGCTTTGGGGAAATTCTGTGGATTGGGAAGGCGGTACTGTGAAGTATCATAAAACTGTTTATCAGGCGTTAATGATGATCACACAGTTTGGCGTCAACATGCTTGTTCCCATCTTTCTCTGTTCCTTCGCAGGGATGTTTCTGGACAGGAAACTTGGGACCAATGTCTGGATGGTGGCGCTTTTTTTCGTGGGTGCGCTGGCAGGATTTACCAATGTGTTCCGGTTTGCGAAAAGGATTTACGAGACGCCGGCAAAGACGCGCAGGCGCAGTGCACAGAAAAAAGAAGAGATGGAAGAGAATGAAAAGAAAGATTGATCGGACGCTGCTCGAACTCTGGCTGGGTATTCTGGTATACGGTGCTGTTTTTGAGATTGTTCTTTTACTTTTTTTCAGGAATCCGGCCTACAGCATAGGACTTTGGATTGGCATATTTCTGGCCCTGGCGGGTACATATCATATGTGGTGGTCTCTGGATCGGGGACTTGACCTGCCGGAGAAGGAAGCCGTGAAGAGTATGGGCGCACAGAACATCATGCGCTATGTTATTCTCGTGATTGCTCTGGGCGCGCTTATGTACACGGATTTTGCGAATCCCATTCTGGCGTTTTGCGGATATATGGGCATGAAGGTGTCTGCTTATCTGAACCCGCTTATACACAGGCTCCTTGTGGGGAAGAAAGGGCGGGAGATTTCGGACGGTACTGCTTTGTAGCGGCGCAGGCCGCCGTTACATGTTTCATATAGTGTTACTGATGTTGTAGTTAAATACGTGTAGAAGGAGGTGAGAAGATGGGACAGGGAATTATGTTGTCCGGCGGTGCGGATATTGACTTTATGATTCACGGCGTTTTTTCCTACGAGCTTTTTGGGCAGACCGTGTGGATCACCACCACCCATGTGTGCGTGCTGATCGTCATGCTGGTAATCATAGGCTTCTGCATTGCGGCGAACCGTGTCATTAAGCATGCCTCGGATGTGCCCGGGACATTCCAGAACATTGTAGAGATGGTTGTGGAGATGCTTGATAAGATGGTTGGCGGTGTTATGGGAAAATTCAGCCCTCAATTCCGCAATTATATCAGTACGATATTTATTTTTATCCTGCTGAGCAATATTTCGGGACTGTTCGGGCTCAGACCGCCGACAGCGGACTATGGCGTGACTCTGCCAATGGGCGTTATGACGTTTGTGCTGATCCACTTCAACAAGTTCCGGTACCAGAAAGTGAAAGGCGTAATTAAAGGGTTGTGTGACCCGTGGCCGATCTGGGCGCCGATCAATGTGATCGGTGATGTGGCGGTACCGATCTCTTTGTCGCTGCGTCTGTTTGCAAACGTTTTGTCAGGCACGGTTATGATGGCTCTGGTGTATGCGCTCTTGTCGAAGATCGCGATTATCTGGCCGGCGGCACTTCACGTGTATTTTGACCTGTTTTCAGGTGCGATCCAGACATATGTGTTCTGTATGCTGACCATGACGTACATCACGGATGCCTGCGCGACGGAGTAAAAAACTGAAAACCAAATGTAGAACACGAATAATCAGAGGCTCAAAATGCTGCGCATTTTGCGATCGCGTTGCTCCTCATAAAGCACGCTGGCCAGAGTTTCATGCAAGCATGGCTTTTGCCTGCCGCACTTTCTGACTCTGCTTATTCGCGCAAATAAGGAGGAAATCAAAAATGGGAGAATTTAACAACAATTTTATCTTAGGATGTTCAGCAATCGGTGCGGGCCTTGCGGTTATCGCAGGTATCGGACCTGGTGTAGGCCAGGGTATCGCGGCTGGTCATGCCGCTGCTGCAGTGGGCAGAAATCCGGGCGCGAAGTCTGATGTTACCTCTACGATGCTTCTGGGGCAGGCGGTTGCCGAGACAACAGGTCTGTATGGTCTGTTGATTGCTATGCTGCTGCTCTTCGTTAAGCCTCTTCTTCCGTAATGACAGGTACCCTTGGTTACGGACATCAGGCCGTTTCGGAACCGATTCACGGCGTGCCTGATGTATGGCGAAGTTTAGACGCCTTTACAGTCAGCGCGGTAAGTGCGCAGACTTGTGAGGCATATGAGGCATAGGAAAGGAGGGGTAACGTTTGAGTACGACAGTTGCGAATTTGGCGCTGGCGTCCGCGGAGATGGCGCCGAGGCTGTTTGACCTCGATTTACAGCTGATCGCGGATTCCGTGCTGATGATCATAGCTGTATTCTCACTCTTTCTGATCGCTTCCCATTTTCTGTTTAATCCCGTCCGGGATATGATGGAAAAGCGGCAGGAGCGCATCAAAAGTGAGCTGGATACGGCGGCATCCGACATGGAGAATGCCAAGGCGCTGAAGGAAGAGTACGAGACGAAGCTGAAAGAAGTAGATAAAGAGGCGGAAGAGATTCTCGCGGAGGCGCGCAGGAAAGCTCTTGCGAACGAAAATAAGATCATCGCGGATGCGAAGGAGGAGGCAGCCAGGATTCTCGAGAGAGCCGGCGTGGAGGCGGAACTTGAGAAGAAGAAAGCAGCTGATGAGGTGAAGCGCGAGATGGTTGTGCTTGCATCCATGATGGCTGCCAAGGTTGTGAACGCAGCGATTGACACCACTGTGCAGGACAGTCTGGTGGAAGAGACGCTTAAGGAAATAGGTGAGAGCACATGGCTAAGCTGATTTCAAAAACATACGGTGACGCGTTGTTCGAACTGGCGGTGGAGGAAGGTAAGATAGATGTCCTGCTTCACGAAATTGAACAGCTTCAGAAAATCCTTGCGGAGAATGCGGATTTTGGTAAACTGATGAACCATCCGAAGATTATCAAGGAGGAGAAGATCGGGGTTGCCAAAAGCGTGTTTGAGGGAAGGATATCCGGGGAGCTGTTTGGGTTTCTCACTATCATTATCTCGAAAGACCGTTACAGAGAGATCGACGGGATCTTGAAATATTTTGTCGCTAAGGTGAAGGAGTATAAAGGAATAGGCATCGCCACAGTGACGACAGCCGTTCCGCTTAAGGACAGCCAGTGTAAGGAAGTCGAGAAAAAACTGCTCGACACCACACAGTATAAGTCCATGGAGATCAGTTATGATGTGGATAGTTCCTTGATCGGGGGCATGGTGATCCGAATTGGCGACAGAGTTGTTGACAGCAGTATCAGGACGAAACTGAGTGAGCTGCAGAAAGATCTGTTGAAGGTACAGATCTAAGTGAGGATATAGAAAAAAAGAGAAAGGTGCGTATGATCCATGAATTTAAGACCAGAAGAGATCAGTTCAGTCATTAAGGATCAGATTAAGAGATATGCCTCCGAACTGGAAGTATCCGAGGTGGGTACGGTTATCCAGGTGGCGGACGGTATTGCTCGTGTGCACGGACTTGAGAATGCAATGCAGGGTGAGCTCTTGGAGTTCCCCGGCGAAGTTTACGGTATGATCCTGAACCTCGAGGAAGACAATGTAGGTGCGGTTCTGTTTGGTAACCAGCACAACATCAACGAGGGCGATACCGTGAAGACCACAGGGCGCGTGGTAGAGGTGCCCGCAGGCGACTGCATGCTCGGACGTGTCGTAAATGCTCTGGGACAGCCTATCGACGGCAAGGGTCCGATCCAGACTGACAAGTATCGTAAGATTGAGAGAGTTGCATCCGGTGTAATCACGAGAAAATCCGTGGACACACCGTTACAGACAGGTATCAAGGCGATCGATTCCATGGTGCCTATCGGAAGAGGACAGCGTGAGCTGATTATCGGCGACAGACAGACCGGTAAAACGGCGATCGCCATTGATACGATCATCAACCAGAAGGGACAGGGCGTGAAATGTATCTACGTCGCTATCGGCCAGAAGGCGTCCACTGTCGCTTCGATTGTGAAAACTTTGACAGAGTACGGAGCGATGGCGTACACCACCGTCGTAGCGGCGACGGCAAGTGAGACGGCGCCCCTGCAGTATATCGCACCATATTCCGGCTGCGCGATCGGCGAGGAATGGATGGAGAACGGCGAGGACGTGCTGGTGGTTTACGACGACCTAAGTAAGCAGGCGGCGGCATACCGTACACTCTCCCTGCTCTTAAAGAGACCGCCCGGGCGTGAAGCATATCCCGGCGACGTGTTCTATCTGCACTCCAGACTGTTAGAGCGCGCGGCGAGAATGAGCGAGGAGTACGGCGGCGGTTCGCTGACGGCTCTTCCGATCATCGAGACCCAGGCGGGCGACGTGTCCGCATACATTCCGACGAACGTAATCTCCATCACAGACGGTCAGATTTATCTGGAGACGGAGATGTTCAATTCCGGGTTCCGCCCGGCAGTAAACGCGGGTCTTTCCGTGTCCCGAGTGGGTGGCGCGGCGCAGATCAAGGCGATGAAGAAGATTGCGGCTCCCATCCGTACGGAGCTTGCGCAGTACAGAGAGCTGGCAGCGTTCTCTCAGTTCGGTTCTGAGCTTGACGCCGATACCAAGGAGAAGCTGGCACAGGGCGAAAGAATCAAGGAAGTTCTGAAACAGCCGCAGTACAAGCCGATGCCGGTACAGTACCAGGTTATCATCATCTATGTGGTGACGAACAAGTATCTGCTTGACGTTGCGGTAGAGGATATCACCAGATTCGAGACGGAGTTCTTCGAGTTCCTCGATACGAAATATCCTGAGGTGCCGAACGCGATTGCGAAGAACAAAGAGATTAACGACGAGACAGACACGAAACTCAAGAAAGCTATTGAAGAATTCAAGGCGCAGTTTAAGTAGAAAAGGAGAAGAAACAGTTCGGACGGGTCTGCGCATTTACTGTGCTGACCGTACAAGAGAGTAGGAGCTGAACTGTTAGAAAGGGTGTGACGCTATGGCCTCAATGAGAGACATTAAAAGGCGTAAAGGCAGTATTCAGAGTACACAGCAGATTACCAAAGCCATGAAACTCGTTTCTACCGTTAAACTGCAGAGGGCGAAACAGCGCGCGGAACAGTCGAAAGCGTATTTTAACTGTATGTATGATACGGTGACTTCCATGCTGGCGAAAACCGGCGGCTTAAACCACCCCTATCTGACGGCGGGAGAATCGCAGAAGAAAGCTGTGATCGTGATTACCTCCAACAGAGGTCTTGCGGGCGGCTACAATTCTAACGTTGTGAAACTGATCACAAAGGGCGATTTTAAGAAGGAAGATCTGAGGATCTACGCAATCGGCAAGAAGGGAAGAGATGCCTTGAACCGCAATGGCTATGAGATTGTGGAGGAGGATTCCGACATTATCGAGGAGCCGTCCTATGTGGACGCGATGGCGCTGTGCCAGAGATTGCTTGATTCCTTTGCAGCGGGAGAGATCGGGGAGATTTATCTCGCTTATACGGGATTTAAGAATACGGTGGTTCATGTGCCGACGCTTCTTAAGCTTCTTCCCGTGGAGCCGGTGGAAAGCGCGTCGGCGGAAACGCAGGGCGCAGGCAGCAAGGCGCTTATGAACTTCGAGCCAGCGGATGACGAGGCGCTTAATATGATTATTCCGAAATATGTCACCAGCTTGATCTACGGCGGTCTGGTAGAAGCGGTTGCGAGCGAGAACGGTGCGAGAATGCAGGCGATGGATTCCGCAACGAGCAATGCTGAGGAAATGATAGATCACTTGTCGCTGATGTATAACAGAGCGCGTCAAGGATCTATTACACAGGAATTAACAGAAATTATCGCAGGTGCGAATGCGATCTCATAATACCAGTTCAGCCAGAGCGAGATTTCATGGCAAATCATGCCTGCATGTATTTGACATGAAATGGAAGCTTTGAGGGAACGCCCGCTGATAAGCAAAAATTAGCTGCGAAGCAGCGAAGAGCGCTGAAAGCGCGGATTTGCGAATGGGCGTGTGCTGAATTGCTACAAAAAATGTGCGAAAGGAAAAAAAGATGGCAGAAGTAAAGACAAGTGAAAATCTTGGAAAGATCACTCAGATCATCGGCGCCGTACTGGACATCAAATTTTCGACAGGCAGCCTGCCGGAGATTAATGACGCAATCAGAATACCGCTCAAGACGGGTGGGGAACTGACTGTGGAAGTAGCGCAGCATCTGGGTGACGATACCGTCAGATGTATCTCCATGGGTCCCACAGACGGATTGGTGAGAGGTATGGATGCGGTTGCAACAGGTGCTCCCATCACGGTTCCTGTCGGAGAAAACACGCTGGGACGTATCTTTAACGTTCTGGGAGAACCGATTGACAATAAACCCGCGCCCACGGATGTGGGATATGAGCCGATTCACAGACAGGCTCCGGCGTTTGAGGAGCAGTCCACGGCTACAGAGCTTCTGGAGACGGGTATCAAGGTCGTTGACCTGCTCTGCCCTTACCAGAAGGGTGGTAAGATCGGTCTGTTCGGCGGCGCCGGCGTGGGCAAGACTGTGCTGATTCAGGAGCTGATCCGTAATATTGCGACAGAGCACAGCGGCTACTCCGTATTTACCGGTGTAGGCGAGCGTACCAGAGAGGGTAATGACCTCTATCACGAGATGGAGGAATCCGGCGTTATAGACAAGACGACGATGGTGTTCGGGCAGATGAACGAGCCCCCCGGGGCCAGAATGAGAGTAGGTCTGACGGGACTGACCATGGCGGAATATTTCCGTGACAAGGGCGGCAAGGACGTGCTGCTTTTCATTGACAATATTTTCCGTTTCACACAGGCAGGTTCCGAAGTGTCCGCACTGCTCGGCCGTATGCCTTCCGCCGTTGGTTACCAGCCCACGCTGCAGACGGAGATGGGTGCTTTGCAGGAGCGTATCACTTCCACAAAGAGCGGTTCCATCACTTCCGTACAGGCGGTTTATGTACCTGCGGATGACTTGACTGACCCGGCTCCGGCGACGACATTTGCGCATCTGGACGCGACGACGACGCTGTCCCGTTCTATCGTGGAGTTAGGTATCTATCCGGCGGTTGATCCGCTTGAGTCCTCCTCCAGAATCCTCGATCCCAGAATTGTCGGGGAAGAGCACTATCAGGTGGCAAGAGGCGTGCAGGAGATTCTGCAGAAGTATAAGGAACTGCAGGATATCATCGCCATCCTCGGTATGGATGAACTTTCCGAGGAAGATAAACTGGTGGTTGCCCGCGCGAGAAGAATACAGAGATTCCTTTCCCAGCCTTTCCATGTGGCGGAGCAGTTTACGGGAATGAGCGGCGTGTATGTGCCGATTTCTGAGACCATCCGTGGCTTTAAGGAGATTCTTGACGGCAAGCACGATGATATTCCGGAAAGCTATTTCCTGAATGCGGGAAGCATCGATGACGTAGTTGCCCGTGTGAAGAAGTAGCGGCAGTCAACTGTTCGGCACAGGATTTTGCACACCGCTGCAAAATCCGTACGAAAACATAGTGGCAGCAAAGCATCAAACCAATTGGGAAGCGATTTCAGCATGATTTGATGCTTGCAGCTATGAAGGTACTGAATAGCTGCGGGAGGTAAATATATGGCTGAGGACAGCAGAAACTTTACATTAAAGATTATCACACCGGACAGAGTCTTCTTTGAGGACGAGGTGTCCATGGTGGAGTTTAACACAGTCGAGGGCGAGGTCGGCATATACAGGGAGCATATCCCGATGACGATGATTGTTGCGCCCGGAATCCTCACGATCACGAAAGATCAGGAGGTGTCCGAAGCGGCTCTGCATGCGGGGTTTGCCGAGGTGCTGCCGGATCAGGTAACGGTGCTTGCCGAGATTATCGAGTGGCCCGACGAGATTGATGTGGAACGTGCGGAGGAATCCAAATCCCGCGCTGAGGAGCGCATCAGGGAACATGCGCCGGGAACGGACATGCGAAGAGCGGAGATGTCCCTGAAGAGAGCAGTGGCGAGGATAGAGACAGTGCACAAATGACTTGGTACTATGGGGGAACGGATTGATCCGTTCCCCTGTTTATACACAGGTTCACATGAGGAAATCTGCTGTTTCACAGCATGCGGACCGCGTGGCGGGCAGGGAGAAAATCGTCCCTGCTCGATTAGGAACAGACGAATGGGAAGGGAGAGAGGGCTCGGTATTTGAAGCGCCCGGGGACGGAAAATGCGGAAAATTCAGACGAAAATTATTGCTATAGTAGTATTGGCAACAGTATGTGTCTCAATGGTTGCAGGGATTGTGAGTACGATGGTAACCCGGTATTCCACTACGTCAGCACTGGAAAAAAACGTGCTGGAAACGGCAGAGCTTGCCGCTATGGCAGCGGAAAATATGATCTCTAATTATACGTTGACAGTAGCGGAAATGGCATCGAATCCGACCCTTGTGGATGAAAATGTTTCACCGGAAGAGAAGCAGGCGTTTATTCAGGAACGGACAGATGCCTATTATATGCGCTTTGGCGGCATGGCCGATACAGACGGTTATGACGTGGTGCATGATGTGGATATTTCCGGAGAACCCTTTTTCCAGGCGGCTGTGCAGGGGAACAGTTATATGTCTACCCCCTATATAGACGGCGAAGATATCTATCTCATGGTTGCCGCTCCGATCCGGGAAGGTGATGCAGTGAAAGGCGTACTTTACTTTCAGTGCGATACCGATATTTTACAGTCTATTATTGAAGGGCTGCAGATTGGAGAGGAAGGCGAGGCATACATACTGGACAAAGAAGGCACCACGATTGCCTATGTTGATCAAGAGGCGGTGCTGAACCGGGAAAACGTCATGCGGGAAGCGGCACAGGCGCCTGGCGATGAAGGACTTCAGACGGTAGCCGCAATCGAAAAGAAGATGACGCTCGGTGAAATTGGTGTGGAACGGTTCTACTACGCGGAGGATCAGTCCAACAATATTCAGAGTTATGCGCCTATTGCGAGGACAGATGGGTGGTCGATCGCAGTGACGGTAGATGAGGATGAGTTCATGCGTCCGGCAGAGTACGGAAACTTTATACAGACTGCAGTCTGTGCCGTGGCATGTATTGTGATTATTCTCATTTCCATGAGAGTCAGTCATTCCATTGTAATGCCCATTGTCAAGTGCACGAAGCGGATCCAGGCGCTCTCACAGGGGGATCTGGGCAGCCCGGTTCCACAGGTAAAGAGTAAAGACGAGACGCGGATACTGGCGGATTCCACGGCGCAGCTTGTCAATGATTTTGGTTCGATTATACATGAAATGCAGAATATTCTCGGCGGGATAGCGGATGGGGATCTGACCAGAGAGGTTTCCGGGCAGTCCTATCCAGGCGATTTTGCTGTTTTGTGGGAATCACTGCGGGTCATCAGCGAAAAACTGAATGCGACCATGGCAGGCATTGTCTCTGCATCCGGGCAGGTTTCGACAGGATCGGATCAAGTGGCAGCTACTGCTGCGGTTTTGTCCCAGGGCGCGGTGGAGCAGACGAGCGCAGTTGGAGAACTCTCCGGAACCATTTCAAATATGAGCACGGAGGCAAAGGGAATTGCGCGGATGACGGAACAGGCAAAAGACGTTGTGGGTGAGGCAGGAGGAAAGCTCCAGGAGAGCAGCGCGTATATAGACAGTCTGAATCAGGCGATGAGTCAGATTACGCAGTCGTCCGATGAAATCAGCCGTATTATAGATACCATTGAAAATATTGCTTTTCAGACAAATATTCTGGCGCTCAATGCGGCGGTGGAGGCGGCACGCGCCGGGACGAGCGGAAAGGGATTCGCTGTGGTTGCAGAAGAAGTGAGGGAGCTGGCGATCAAGTCGGATCAGGCGGCGAAAGCGACCAAGGAGCTGATTGAGCGATCTGTAAAAGCGGTCGGGAGTGGAAGCCTTGTTGTGGGGAAGGTGACCGATTCGGTGACTGCCGCGGCAAAGATGGCAGGCGAGGCGGTAGAACAGATGGAGCAGGTGACAAAAGGCGTGGAGGAGCAGACGGATGCAATTGAGCAGGTTGCCTTAGGTATCGGGCAGATATCCGGCGTGGTGCAGAATAACTCCGCGACCGCGGAGGAAAGCGCGGCCACCAGTCAGGAATTATCCAGTCAGGCAGCGATGCTCCAGCAGCTTGTGGGAAGCTTCAGGCTTTTAAATAAATAGGGATTTAGCGGCAGTGGGATACGACAGTTATAAAATTTTCACGTTCCGGTAGTCTTACCATATGATAAAATAAAGCGACTGATTATCATGGTGAGTGTATGAGACAATCAAGAATTTTACCGTTTTATATGGCGTATCCGATGCCGCTCTTTTACCAGGAGCAGGATACGGTGACACGGGATCTGGAATATCTGCAGGAGATGTATCCGGCTGAGGCGAAGAAATACCAGAAAGTGATTGCAGAGATTCTGGATCGGTTAGACTATGAAGGTAGTATGATTTACGATGAATATCCTGACAAGTGGCAGATTTACCGGCTGACACAAGTAGTTCTGGATAAATTGAAGCAGGCTGAGAAAGCGGGGACACCGCAGCCGGAACAGGACTGGGAACGGATTACAGAACTTGTACAGGTGCTTTTGTGCGGTGAGATCTATAAAAAGCGCCATATGAATCAAAACGGGATTTTAAAGTTCTGACCGGGGAATTGAGATTACATGAAGAGAGCAATAATAAAGGGCGTTCTGCTTGGATGTATATTTGCGTTTGCACTGATGATCCTGAGCAGGGTAATGAATCAGGGAAATACGGATATGACGACCGAAATGGGTGAGGCGACTTACCCTGTGCTGTCCATGTATGTGGGCGCGTACAGGGTAGGGAGTCTGCATGGTTATGCCCAGAGTATGGAGTGTGCCTATCTGCGGGACAACCTCCAGCCCATCGGTGAGGACAGAAAAATAGATGTAAGGATGAATACTTACGGGCGGGGAATTGACGCCATTGCTTTCGAGGTGAGAAGTCTGGACGGGGAGCGGCTTGTGGAGAGCACCCCGGTGGAAGAATATGAAAGGGAAGAGGACGAGATTTCCTTTTCGATCACGCTGAAGGATCTGATAGAGAATGACATCGAATATATGCTGGTTTTTCTCATTACACCAGAAAATAGTACGCCGGTCAGATATTATTCCAGAATTATTCTGAGCGAATCGCTCCATGTCCGTGAAAAGCTGGACTATATCATTGATTTCCACGAACGCACATTCAACAAGGAAGCGGCGGCGGAATTGACGAAGTATCTGGAATCCAACTCGGAGGGTGACAATACCACGTTCCATAAGGTGACGATTCATTCCAGTTTTAATCAGGTGACGTGGGGGGATCTTCCGGTAAAAAGGGTGACGGATCCACGCATTATGATAAGGGAACTTACGGAGCACACAGGATCCTTTAATCTGGAATATCTGGTGAATATCAGAAATGGGAAGAGGACAAGTTATTATAGAATAAGCGAATATTACAGAATCCGTTACACGCCGGACCGTATGTACCTGCTCGATTTTGAGAGAACCATGGAGCAGATTTTTGACGAGGAATCCGACGTTTATATCAATGACAAGATTGTGCTGGGGATTACAGGGGAAAAGGTGACGCTAAAGGAGAGTGACGGCGGCAACGTTTTTGCCTTTACTGTGGCGGATAAGCTTTACAGTTATAATGTGACAGATAATAAGATGGCCAGACTTTTCAGCTTTTATGGCAATACAGAAGAACTGCTTGATGAAAGAAGCGCTTATGACAAACATGACATCCGGGTGCTGACGGTGGACGAGACGGGGAATATTCTGTTTCTGGTCTATGGTTATATGAACAGGGGGCGTCATGAGGGCTGTGTGGGTGTGACACTCTATACCTATAGCAGTATGACGAATACTGTGGAGGAGATGGCTTATATCCCTTACGACAAGTCTTATGAGCTTTTAAAAACAGATATTGAGGAGCTTTCCTATCTGAGCAGGACAGGCATTTACTACTTTATGCTTGACGGCAGCGTTTATGCGGTGGATGTCCGTACCCTCTCGATTGGGACGGTGGTGACGGGACTGAAAGAGGGCGGCTATCATGTGTCGGACTCCAATAAAATGCTCGTCTGGCAGGAGGGCAGCGACCTTTACACAGCCAGCGAGCTGACGCTGATGAATCTGAATACCCAGAAACAGACGAAGATCAAGGCGGGGATGGACGAATATATTTCAGTCGTGGGATTTATGGAGGAAGATCTGATTTACGGGCTTGCCAGAAAGCGGGATGTCCGGGAGAGCAGGACGGGCATTACGACCTTCCCCATGTACTGTCTGAAAATACAGAGTGACGATGGCAGCGTTTTAAAGACTTATCAGAAGGAAAATGTGTATGTGGTAGACAGTGAGATTGCGGAAAACCAACTGACACTTTCCAGAGTCATATATGATGAGGAGAGCGAAAGCTATGTGCCAGCTCTCGACGATCAGATTATGAATACGGAGGAAGTGAAAACCGGCAATAATGTGCTGAACTTTGTGATTACCGAAACCTATGAAACCATCTGCCAGATTACGGTGAAGAACGAGATAGATGCCAAAGGGCTGAAACATCTGACACCCAAAGAAATCCTGTTTGAGGGGAACCGTTCAGTGGGTGAACTGGGAGACGGACCTTCGGAAGAATTTTTCTATGTGTATGGGAAGAACGGAATCGAAAATCTCTATGTCAATCCCGGCAGGGCGGTAGAACTGGCGTACCGCGTGGCAGGCGTGGTGGTGGACGACGACGGGGATTATGTATGGCGCAGGGAAACAAGAAGCACCCGCAACCAGATTATGGCGATCACCGAGGACGAGGTGACGGAGTCTGCGGGTTCGCTTGCGGTCTGTCTTGATACGATTTTAAGATATGAAGGAATTTCCAGAAACACCCAGACGCGGCTGAATCAGGGAGACACCGTGATGGATATTCTGGCAGGCGATCTGCAGAATTGCACGATACTGGATTTGTCCGGATGCAGTCTGGACGCGGTGCTGTATTACGTGAATAAGGATATTCCGGTGCTCGCCACACTGGAGGACGGCAACGCGGTGCTGATTACAGGCTTCAACGACCTGAACATTGTGGTGATGGACCCGGTAACGGGAACGCTGGAAAAACGGGGCATGAACGATTCTAAGGAGTGGCTGGAGGAAAACGGAAATCAGTTCATCTCCTATATCAGAAAAGAGTAGAGAGAAGAGGAGACTTGTATGAAGCAAGTGGACATGGCAGTAATTTTTGATATGGACGGCACGATTTTTGACACCGAAAGACTGGTTTTGGACTGCTGGGAGAAGGTTGGCGAACGACATGGCATCCCCGGTATACAGGAGGTGTTTGTTCGGTGTATCGGTACGAACAATGCGCGCACGCAGGAAATCGTTTACGAGCATTATGGGAAAGACTTTCCCTTTGAAAAATTTAGCGGGGAAAGTTCCGCACTGTTCCACGAGATTGCGGACACAGAGGGAATCCCTTTGAAACCCGGTGCGGTGGAACTGCTAACATATTTATCGGAAAACAAGGTTCCTCTGGGACTTGCTTCATCCACGAGGCTTGCCGCTGTCACGCAGGAGCTGCAGGCGGCGGGGCTTTATGACTATTTTCAGGTGGTGGTGGGTGGTGACCTCTTAAAAAACAGCAAGCCTGCGCCGGACATTTATCTGATGACCTGTGAGCGCATGGGTACTTTGCCTCAAAATACATATGCGATTGAGGACTCTTATAATGGCATCCGCTCGGCGCACAGCGCTGGTATGCGTCCCATCATGGTGCCG
The DNA here is from genome assembly GCA_949472775.1 of uncultured Lachnospiraceae bacterium. Taxonomy (GTDB): domain Bacteria; phylum Bacillota; class Clostridia; order Lachnospirales; family Lachnospiraceae; genus UBA3282. The sequence goes on along the minus strand of CASWVG010000017.1, from coordinate 3,680 downwards.
GATCTGATGCCGGCCACAGAGGAGATGCGGGATTTAAGTGTGGCGGTGTTTGCGGATTTGTTTGAGGTGAAGGGATATTTTGAAGGATAAGAAGGAGTACGGCAAATGAGGGTTGTATCGCTCTTCAGCGGACTTGGCGGACTTGACAAAGGCTTTATGGATACAGGCTACGATATTATCTGGGCAAATGATTTTGATAAGTTTGCGGTGCAAACGTACAAAGCCAATTTTGGTGATCATATTGTATCTGGCGATATCAACGAAATACCGCTGGAAGACATACCGGATTGCGATGTGCTGATCGGAGGGTTTCCGTGTCAGCCATTCAGTATGATGGGACAGCAAAAGGGTTTCGAGGATACAAGGGGCACATTATTTTTTAGAATTGCGGAAATCATCAGTGACAAAATAGAGAAAGGCAGGAAACCGAAAGTAATTATTCTGGAAAACGTACGTTCCCTGACGACGCACAGGAATGGAGAAACCTATGGAGAAATACATCGCGTGCTGCAGGACGTACTGGGATATAAGGTGTTCAGGGATATTCTGAACTCAGCGGATTTCGGGGTGCCTCAGACGAGAAACAGAACCTATATCGTGTGCTTTGACAATCAGACTGTAAATTATATATTTCCAAAAACGCAGGAACTCCATAAAACCTTACAGGACCTGCTTGAGCATGATGTGGACAGTAAGTACTATTTATCGGACAGGATATTGCCTACAATACTCTCTAACGGGACAGGCGGATATCAGGCAAAATCAGAGATCGATTTAAAGATTGCAAGACCGTTGTGTGCGACCATGGCGAAAATGCACAGAGCATGTCAGGACAATTATGTGACACAGAATGGGAGAATCAGAAGACTTACACCGAGAGAGTGTGCAAGGCTGCAGGGATTTGATGATTCGTTTGTGATACCGGTCTCTGACTGTCAGGCATACAAGCAGTTTGGCAACGCAGTTACGGTGAATGTATCGAGAGCCGTCGCCCAATCCGTAAAGGACACGTTAAAAGAACTTGGAGAGTGGGTAGATTGACATGGAATACAGAGACGACAAAGGAGAATTCATAGCATTTGCGCAAGCCGGTACCGAAGATGGGAAACAGACATCCGTTGACGTGTGTCTGGCTCGCGTCACAAAAGAGGTAGAAGAAGAATTTCTCAGAGCGAGAGCGCAATTATATCAGACGGATATAAAAACCGACAGTGCGCTAAGGGGAGCCTTTGAGAGATTGTCTGTTATCTGTAATGAGACGGAGCAACGCTGTGAAAAATGTCCGGTTTGCAAGTACTGTAACACTTACATAGAGAACGCCAGAAAGAGCGTGGATGACAGTTCCCTGAAGATGATCGACCTGTTCTGCGGAGCGGGCGGGCTGTCACTGGGGTTTTCGCAGGAAGGTTTTGTAACAAGTCTCGCCAATGATATCCAGGACTGCTGTGTGGACACATACGCGCACAACCACCCGGAGACACCCAGAGATCATATCGTACTGGGCGACATTAAGGATGTGGTGAAAAATCTGAACGAGCTGCTGGGCGGACGAAACATTGATATTGTGGTTGGAGGACCGCCGTGCCAGGGGTTTAGCATGGCTAACAGGCAGCGTCTGATAGACGACCCCAGAAATTACCTGTATCGCAGTTATGTCGAAGCCGTGAAAGAAGCGAACCCCCGGTTTTTTGTCATGGAAAATGTGAAAGGAATGCTGCCTGTGGCGGAACAGGTCAAGGAAGACTTCCTTAAGATTGGCTATAAGGTGGAGTACCGCGTGCTGAACGCGAAAGACTTCGGGGTGCCACAGAACAGGGAAAGACTGATATACATCGGGAATTGTGTTGGTGTTGACAATGAACAGATTTTCAGGGAAATATTCGAGCTGAGCAAAGGGATTTCGGAATATACACTGGGGGACGCGCTGTCTGCGCTGAGACCGCTGAAAGCTTCCCGGGTAAAGAACGCGACGGAGGCCGGCTCTCCGGAAAGCGGTTATAAAATCGAAAAAAACGAAATCATGGATACGAATGCGTATCTCTCCTATATCAATCAGGACCGGACTGTGACGGTTGTATCAAATCATAAGGCGAGATATAACAATGACAGGGATATAGAAATTTTTGGCCGCATGAATCAGGGTGACCGATCGGATGATCCCAAAATTGCGGATATTATGCCGTATGCGAGGAGAAATGGTATTTTTAAGGATAAGTATTTTAAATTGGAAAGCGACAAAGTGTGTAAGACCATAACAGCGCATATGAAATTTGACTGTAATATGTATATTCATCCTACGCAGGCAAGGGGACTCACGCCGCGGGAGGCGGCGAGGGCGCAGTCGTATCCGGATGATTATTTTTTCAGGGGAGCCTACACAAAAACATATATGCAGATAGGGAACTCTGTTCCACCGCTTCTGGGAAGAGCGATTGCACAGGTGATAAAACGCTATATGAAAGGCGGTAATGTCTGATGGATTTTAAAGAAGCTAAAAAAATCATTGGTCAGGTGATTCCGGAATGCAGATTCAAAGACTATGATGGAATTATAGTCAAGAGACTTGAAGCATCCAATACCCTGGATGAGGGAAGGACGACGAACCAGACGCATATTGCGATATCCGGCGAGCAGATGGACATGTTTCCGCATTTAAGGGCGGACGGCTATTTCGGGTGTGACTATGGAGACAGAGATGAGCAGTTGAAAAAGTACTTTATTATGCAGATTCCCCTTTATATTTACCAGCGTAACGTATCCGATCTGGCGGGGGATGCAGGTGTCGACGTTGTATTTGATGAAAATGGAAGCAAATGCGTCCGTGCAAGTATCGTGAGAAGCCGCAGAAAGGAGCAGGCGGATCAGGTACAGCTATCGCTTACTACTGTCGATGACAGGGACTTTGTTACATTCAGAAAACTGTTGCACACCAGAGATTACCTGGTGCTGCTGAAGCATAAAGAAAAACTGTCCTACGATTGTTTTGGGGTGAAGGCGGCGGATGAGTCAAAAGGGGAGTACTCGCTTTCAAAGCTGAATAACAAGTTTTATAAGCTGCCAACAAACACAAGGGTTGATCTAAAAAGCTTGTTTGAAATAAATGATTTTCATAAAAATCTGGATGGTATTTCAGTTTCTGATGCGCATGCGTCAGAGGATGAACCGGAGGCGTCCAGAGCTCGGCTGACAGGAGCCGAAAATATTCTTTTCTACGGTGTTCCGGGGGCGGGGAAGAGCCATGAGATCAAAACAAAATATTGTTCTCATCCCGATTATATGGAGCGGGTCGTGTTTCACCCCGATTACATGTATTCTGATTTTGTCGGTCAGATACTGCCGAAAGTAGAAAAAAATGAGAAGAACGAGGACAAGCTGAGATATGAATTTACTCCGGGACCGTTCACCAAAATGTTAAGGAAAGCGAAGAAAGACCCTGCGCATTACTATTACCTTGTCATTGAAGAGTTAAACCGTGGTAACGCGCCCGCCATTTTTGGCGAGGTATTCCAGCTGCTTGACAGGAAGGAAGAGGATGAGTTTCCTGCCGAAGAAGTCGGCGAAAGCAAATATGGTATTTACAATTGTGAGGTTGCGGAAAAAGTATACGGTGATGAGAAACATATGATAAGGATCCCCTCCAATATGTATATTCTGGCGACCATGAACACGGCGGACCAGAA
>CASWVG010000016.1 GCA_949472775.1 uncultured Lachnospiraceae bacterium | reverse complement strand
TAATTTTTATCAAAAAAGATTTTTACCCATAGACACAAAATTTTTTACAGCCTCGCCTGGAGCGGATGAAGAAATCTTCGCCCAAAAACGACGATTCCTTGTAAATCCGCATTTTCCTATTTGGCTGGCAGGATATTCACTTCCACAATTTCCGGTATATTTAAAAACCGAAACGGGTATCTCGTCATGCCAATACCATCGCTGACATACATCTGTAAGGAAGTAGAAGTTCCTATCTTTTGGGCAGAATAGAAGCCTTTCTGAAATGTTCCAGAACCTTCCGGAAGCAATTTAGAAGTGACAAACGGAATCGTCACCTGCCCTCCGTGCGTATGCCCGGACAGCAAAATATTGTCGCCGCTATTCTCTATAAATTTAGAAATGACAGGTTCATGGGAAGCAATAACCTGGAAGCAATCGCTTTCAATCTTGTATAACGACGGATCCGTCCACCCCATCAGGTAATCATCATAACCCCGGATTGTAATGCCATACGCTTCAAACAAACGACTTTCATCATTCAGCAGTTCAAAACCGCAGGAAGACATAAATTCTTCATAGATACGGACCGCTCCGCCCCCGTAATCATGGTTTCCCCAAACAGCATATTTGCCGGCAGCCGCCTGCATTTCCAAAAACTTATCCTCCAGATATTCCATATCCAGAGAATTGCAGTCACGCGCATAGTTATCCAGCAAATCACCGCCGAAAATAACAAAATCGGCGTCTCGCTCGTTTATTTTTTTCACAATATCTTCGACATGGCTTTCACTGTAATACTTTCCGAAATGGGTATCCGTAAAAAATACAATTTTACAGGGATGCACTTCTTTTTCTGTTCTGATTGACAGACATTTCACTCTTAGTAAATCAGGTTCTATAAAGTACGCATATCCTGTCACTCCCAATAACAGAATGGTAAATAAAAGAATGAACAAAACCATTCTTTTCATAAATCTAAACATATAACGACCCTTTCTTTTACGACCAATCATCAAAACGATACGTTTTAGCGTCCCCTTCCCGCCAGATCCTTCACCACCTCCCCTGCGATGATAAGCCCTGCTACGGAAGGGACAAAAGCGACACTTCCGGGAAGTGGTTTTTTTCGCACACCCATCTCCGCCATGCCCTCCTCCGGCAGATTGGCCGCAGCATATACCTGGGTAACCGGCTCTTCCTCCGAATACACCACTTTCAGATGTTCCACATGCCGCTTTTTCAGCTCCCTGCGCATCACACGCGCGAGAGGGCACACCTTCGTCTCATAGATATCCGCCACACGAAAAGCCGTGGCATCCAGCTTATTGCCCGCCCCCATGCTGCTGATCACCGGCACGCCCGCCTCTTTCGCCCGCATTACCAACTCAATCTTCGCCGTCACGGTGTCCACCGCATCCACTACATAATCATATTCACTGAATGGAAAACTATCCGCATTTTCCGGCAGAAAAAAGCAAGAGTAAACGCGCACCACCGCATCCGGGTTGATGGAGAGAATCCGCTCCCGCATCACCTCGGTCTTCTCTCTTCCCACCGTCTCCCGGGTGGCAATGATCTGTCGGTTGATATTGGAGAGCGCCACCTTGTCCTTGTCAATCAGATCAAGGGCGCCCACGCCGCTGCGGGCCAGCGCCTCACACACATAGCCGCCCACGCCGCCCACGCCGAACACCGCTACACGAAAGCGTGCCAGCCTGTCCATCGCGTCCGCACCCAAAAGCATCTCTGTTCTGCAAAATTCTTCCCGCATGATTTCCTCTCTTTTCTCTCTGCTATCTTATCTCTATATGACGAAGCCTGTCTTGATTTCTCAACAAACAGAGAATAGCGCTCCTGTTTCGACCTAACAAGGCGCTATTCTCTGTTTACAAATATGAACTTCTGTTTTCTAATCATCTCCGCTTTTCTTCGCAAGACCATAACCACCAAATGCTCCTGCACAGACACCTCCGACAGCATATATTACCTTTTCCATAACATCTGTGTCATCTCTTAATAACATAATAATTACAACAAAGAAAATCATTGCCACAATCATAGTTAAAAACGTAAATACCTTTTTATGAAACCTTTCTGCATAGCTCTTTTGCATTTCCTGCGACGCCCCATCTAAAAACTGAGAGATATGCTCCGGTGTCAGTTTTTTCATCACGACTGCTTCCGGCGGAGATGCGATACTTCTCATCTGAACAGATGAAATCATCATACGTTCTATTATCTTTCTATGTTCTGGCGGAACACTATCTAAAACCTCTTCTAATTCTGCCTCTATCTCTTTACTATCTTCCGATAATTCTTCCGCTTCCTCTTTTTCTTTAACAACCCGCTCCTTTTCAGCCATGATCCTCGCCTCCTTCGATTAAACCATGAGCTATCATGGCAGACATAGATTTAATTGCTTCCTGCATATGTTTTGAGATATCTCTGCTTATTGCATGAGAGACATATACCTGAACTTCCGCTTCTTGATGTTTGGGTAATTGAGGTTTATAACCTCGATATAAATTTGATTCTCTTTTCTCCTTCGTTAAGTACATGTTAAATCCTCCTTTTCGCATAGGCACCTCCTAATATAAGAGTATGCCCCAGACTCAGGAATTTGTTTAATTAAATGCGTAACATCCTTCAATAGCAAATCACTTTATTATTTAGATTATAACATACTTTTTAAAATTAATCTGCATTCCAATATTCTTGAAAACTCCGCTGACTCCGACAGAATACAACAAATGCATGATACGGTGCGAAAAGTAACTCCATACCTGCTTAATAGGCATATTATATACTTAATCTTGCATATTTTCAATCAAAATTTGCCCTTCCTGCTGCATCTCAAAATCCATATATCAAATATGCCTACCATTCCAGTCAAAACTATACCATAATGTCAGACTTTTTCCTCGCACCCCAGCTTCCGGTAGAGCGTCACATACATTGTCACGAAGCACGCCACCCCGCCGATCGCATTGGAGACCGGCTCCGCCAGAAACACCCCGTCCACGCCAAACCCGAACCTGGGCAGGAGCACCGTCAGCGGCGCGACGATCACTGCTTTGCGAAGCAGCGAGAAAAAGATTGCGTGGCGCGAGTCTCCCAGCGCCGTGAAAGCGGACTGTCCCGTAAACTGAAACGCCATAAAGAAGAAGCCGAAAAAGTATAGGCGCATGGCACCCACTCCCGCTTCGATCATGGCGGGATCCTCTGTAAATACTGATAACAGCAGATGCGGACTCAGGATCACCAAAAGCCATGCCAGGAGCGTATACAGGATTCCCAGAGCGGCAGTAAACCGAATCTCCTGCCGTACTCTTTCATACGCCTTCGCGCCGTAATTATATCCCAGTACAGGCTGCGCGCCGCTCGAGATCCCGCTGACGGGCAGGGCAAGAATCTCTCTGGTGGAATTGATCACCGTCATTATACCCACATAGAGATCGCCGCCATAAATTTTCAGCGTTGCGTTGCACACCACCTGCACCAGACAATTCGTCCCCTGCATGATAAAGCCGGACATGCCAAGCGCCATGATCTCCTTTGCCAGTTTCCCTTCTACCCGCAGATCCTTCTTCTTCATGGGAAGCAGCGCCTTTTTCCCAGTCAGAAACCAGAGCACCCAGATACAGGAAACCGCCTGACTGATCACCGTGGCAAGCGCCGCACCGCCCACACCCATGTGAAGCCCGAAGATAAAAATCGGATCCAGTATCAGATTCAACGCTGCTCCTAACAGGGTTGTCATCATGCCCATGCGGGGAAATCCCTGCGCATTGATAAACCCGTTTAACCCCGTAGCAAGCATGGTAAACGGCGTCCCCCACAGATAAATTTTCAGGTACGCATTGGCATACACATAGGAGGCATCGCTTGCGCCGAACAGATAGAGCACCGGCCTGCGAAACAGATAGCAGAGAAAAAACATCACCACCGATGTACCAAGCAGAAGAGAAAACGTATTGCCCAGAATTTTCCCCGCCCGTTCTTCCTGTCCTGCCCCTCTGGCAATGGAAAAAAGCGGCGTGCCGCCTGTCCCGAACAGAAAGGTGAGCGCCGCAATCAGAGTCGTCAGCGGGAACGCCAGACCAATGCCGGTTAACGCCATGCTGTCGGCCCCCGGCAGATGCCCGATATAGATACGGTCTACCACATTATATAAAAGCTGTACAAGCTGTGCCAGAATCAAAGGAAGGGACTGTGCAACAATATTCTGCCAGACCTTACCCTGTGAAAAATCAGCGGACTGCATTGATATACTCCTTTTATGATTGCTCATTGCTGTGATACGCGGACATCTTCACACAAACGCCGCCCCCGCCCCAATCCAGAAGCAGGCAGTATGCCGGCTCCATCCTGTTTCCTTCATATAGATAATATTCGTCTATCGCGCCATGCGTAATATAACTATATTGATAGGTCAATCTGCCCTGCTCGTCATAATCGCCGGACTGGATGTACCCGGTGGTGCCATAAAATTTAGGATAATGATAGTATTCTTTATGATACAGCGTCCCGTCATCACGGTAGATATAATCCAAAGAAAGCAGACTCACTTCCATCGGCGCCCCATCGACCAGATCCGTTGTTTTTGCCTCAAATGAAGACAGCTTATCATCTTCCGTATACTCATAAATCTCCCGCGGCCAATGTTGTTCTCTGGTATTTTTTCCTGAAATAGCCCGCGTGGAAAATGTGTCCTGCGGTTTCCACACACCGGTTTCCATTTCCTCAAATGCAAACCCGTCACGTCCGGCTCTTTTCTCCAGATTTTCATCATAGTAATCATAATAGCGGATTCCACAGCCCCTTCCTGCCTGCGGGTCGAAATATAACTCCATGAGCAGATTGCCAAACCGATCACAGTATTTGTAAAACGGCTCCGCTCCCGCGAAACCATAATCCGCCAGAAATGCCTGCTTATCCTCATACTCTGCCTGTTCCAGATGATCCTTTACCATCCGAATCGGATTGCCGTCCTTTGCACTCCCAAACCGTTTCAATCCTTCCCAAAGCAGATATTGATAATATTTCTCATTCCGCAAGCCAACCGTTTCACATCTTTCCACGTTCCCCGTATAGATATCCTGTTCTTCCAGACAGTCCCGAATGCAAAGGTTTTCTTCTTCCGTCACCGCATCTTTGCGCACTGTCCATCTGCGCAGTTCAATCACGCGCCGAAGCCCCTTATGGATCCTGCAGACTGACTTGGTCTCCACAGTTTCTTCCGTGCCATCTTCCGCACCGCATACCAAAAACGCCTCTTCCCTTACAGAGCCTTCCTGATACCAGGGGATCACCACGGGATCCGCCACAAATCTCTGTTTCTCACTCTCCCACTGATAGCAGAGTCCTTCTGCTCCCGTCTCCTGCGCGTCTGCCGGATAGACGATCAGATCCTTGTAATATGCAAACAAGACATCATACCGAAAAGTCACTTCTGCCGATGCGACACCGCAGGGGAATTGCTGCAAGAGCTGCCCGCTCTCATCATACAGACAAAAGTTTCGTTCTGCGGATTCTTTGTCCGCCGCTTCCCTATCCTTCGCATTTTCACTGCCTCCCCGCAGGACCAAAGACCATCCTTCCTCTTTCCCGGAAAAAGGGTAGTCTACCGCAACTCCTTGATTCTCTGACAAACCGGCATCTTTATTCTCCAACAGATTGCTTTCCGTCTCCTGCACCCCCGCCTGATTTTGCCGCGCACAAATACCCCACAGGAAAAGCGCTCCGATGAACACGCCCACTATGAAGAGAAAGAAATATCTTATCCTTGTAAAAACACCTGTCTTCATCGCCCAAAAATTCTTTCCAAATATGTTTTACCCTGCCATCCATTTTATGATATAATCTACGCGATGGCAATAAGCAGTGCACATTCATTCAGATAACCCGGCGGGCAGAGACAGCCTGTAAAGCAGTAATTGCCAATGGTATGAACTGCGCGGACGGGCACTGCGAATATATTATATAAAAAGGAGACACCACAATGCAGATCACAAATGACATTCGCTACATAGGCGTAAACGACCATGACATCGACCTCTTTGAGGGACAGTACACCGTAGAGAACGGCATGGCCTACAATTCCTATGTGATTCTGGATGAAAAAATCGCCGTGATGGATACGGTGGACACCAACTTTGAGGAGGAATGGCTGGAAAATCTGAAAGCTGTGCTGGACGGGCGCACCCCGGATTACTTGATCGTACAGCACATGGAGCCCGACCACTCCGCCAGCATCGACGCTTTTACGAGCGCTTACCCGGATGCGGTTCTCGTGGCATCCGCCCCTGCTTTCACCATGATGAGACAGTTTTTCGGCACAGACTACGCAGACAGACGCCAGATCATCAAGGAGGGAGACACGATTTCTCTGGGCACCCATACCCTGCAGTTTGTGGCCGCACCGATGGTGCACTGGCCGGAAGTCATGGTCACCTATGACGCTCACGACAAGGTACTCTTCTCCGCAGACGGTTTCGGCAAGTTCGGCGCTCTCGATGCGGACGAGGACTGGGCCTGCGAAGCGCGACGCTACTACTTCGGTATTGTGGGCAAATTCGGCATGCAGGTGCAGAATCTTTTGAAAAAGGCCGCAGCCCTTGACATCCAGATCATCTGTCCGCTGCACGGCCCTGTTTTAAAGGAGAATTTGGAATATTATGTAAACCTTTATCAGACATGGTCCTCCTACGGCGTAGAGTCTGAGGGCATTATGATCGCCTACACATCCGTCTACGGCCACACCCGCGCGGCTGCTGAACTGCTGGCAGAAAAGCTGACCGCCAAAGGCTGTCCGAAGGTCGTCGTGGCTGACCTTGCCAGGGAAGATATGGCGGAGTGTGTGGAAGACGCGTTCCGCTACGGCAAACTGGTGCTTGCCACCACCACCTACAACGCGGAAATGTTCCCCTTCATGCGGGAATTTATTGACGAACTGATCTCCCACAGCTATCAGAACCGCACCATCGCCCTGATGGAAAACGGCTCCTGGGCGCCTATGGCGGCAAAGGCCATGCGCGCCAGACTGGAAGGCTGTAAGGATATCACCTTTGCGGAAAATACGGTGCAGATCCGCTCCGCATTGAACGAGGAAAATATGGCACAGATCGAGGCACTGGCGGAGGAGCTGATGTCGAAGTAACGTCTGTCTCATCTGTCTGATTACCACCTCCTGGTCCGACCGCTGTCAGGGGTCTGCCGCCAAACGGCGCCATATCGCCCCGACCTGCGGCCGGACAGGAGGTTCTTTTTCTCCTTCCTTCCGCTCGCTCAATCCCGTGCAGGGATTATTTTCTGATCGCCGCAACCGCTTCCTCATCTACGGTAAACTCCACCAGCCCCATATAGCCCGGAGCCACTTCATACTCATCAAAGCATATCACAATCTGTCCATCATGGTTAACATAAAAATTCTGATCCGCTTTCACCGTCTCAAACTGATGTCCCACCTCTTCTTTGGAATCGACCCAGTAGACTTTCGATTCGTCCGCCTGCATCTGTTCCCGCATCTGCTCCTTGATATTTTCGCTGATGGGGGTGATATAGTCCGCTCCTTCCTTAAATAAATCCCCCAAAGAGACAATTTCACCCGTCGTCTTGTCAATGTGATAATAATATTGGTATTGGAAGCCGCTTGCCTCAATCTCGGTCACATTGATCCGCAGTGTAAACCAGGTGTCCGTATCTGTCACCACCTCATGACCCGCATAAATGCCGCTATGCCCTTCCCCCTGTTCCACCTGTTCCTCAAATCTGGCAATCAGGCGGTCGGTCATCTCCTCAAGGCTCTCGTTGATGGTCTGAATGCTTCCCTCCATTTCGACATTTTCCAGTCTCACTTCCTCTATGTCCGCTGAGAAATTCTCGTCCTCATACTGATAATTCCGAATGGTCACCGCTCTGATCACATCTCCAAGAATCGGAATCTGCTCCATCGCATACGCTGCCTCGGCGGATGTGTTTGGCACAATTACCAGCATAAACGCCGCTGCCGCCGCCGCCCAGCCGATTGTTTTCCCCATGCTTTTCCTGCTTTTTCCTCTCCCCTGTTCGGGAAGGATTCCCCCGCGTTTCAGACCGTCTATCAGACGTTCCCTCTCCTCCTCGGTCATCTGCTCCCTGTTTTTTAACAAACTCTCCGAATCCATGTCATTGCACATTTCATATATTCTGGACATTTCCTACACCTCACTTTCCGCAACGGCCCGTCGCAGATGTTTTTTCCCTCTGCTGATACGCCCATAAATCACCGTTTTGCTCATATTCATTCGATGCGCCACCTCGTCCATGGTCAATTCCTCCAGAAAGACCAGCCGGAAGATTTCGGCGTCCTCCTCCTTCAGACAGGAGAGAATCCTACAGGCTTCCTCCTCGTACTCCCGGCGGAGAAATTCCCGCTGGGCCGCCTCGTCCTCCCAATCCGGCATCTGGTCCACCAGGTCTTCTTTTGACGCATGTATATATTTGCGCACATAGGTCAATGCCTTAAACCTGCACACCCCGGCAAGCCAGTTCTGAAATTCTGACCGCTTCGGGTCAAAACTGTCGATATGATCCCACACGGCTAACAGGGTGTCGTTCATACAGTCGTCCCACAGATGCGGGAGCGTCCCCATCTGCCGCTTTACAACCGTTTTCATTACCCAGCCGTAATGGTCTATGACATAATACAGCGCCTGCTCATTTCTCTTTTTTAACTGCCTGACAAAATTTTTTTCACTGATTTCCACATTACCCACCACCTTATCTGCTTTCTTACCTATAATTCGCAGCCAAAATAATATTTCTGACATAAAATAAAATTTTCTGCCAAAAAACTTTTCTCATAAAAACACCCGCTGACTGCAAACACAGCCAACGGGTGTTTCTCCTTACGCCTCCACGCCCAGCTTCCGGAGCTCTTCTATTGCCTGCTCCTGATTTTGAAAATGAATGGTATGTATACCGAACTTCTCTGCCGCTTCCAGATTTGGTTTCGTATCATCCAGAAATACGCTCTCCTCCGGCATCAGCCCGTAACGGTCGATCAAGAGCTGATAGATCTCCGGCATGGGCTTGATGAGCTTTTCCTCATAGGAAAGGATGCCGCCGTCCATATAGGGGATAAAGTCAAGAGCCGCCGCACAGTCCCTGCCTGCGCCCTCGGAAAAATTGGACAGGTAGAGACAACGGTATCCCTTCCCCTGCAATTTTTGTATCCAGGGAATCGCGTAATCGTTTCGAACCACCATAGATCCCTTATTCCGCAAAGACTCCCGGATCTCCTTCTCGATGCCGGGGTCTCTTTCGATAAACCCCTGCACGATCTCCTCATCGCTCATAACGCCCCTGTCATACTCATTCCACAGCGGACTCTTAACCGTGGCATTGGCCAGCCGCTCCAGAATCTCCTCACTGTACCCAAAACTGCGGTAATGCGCTTCCCACGTAAAATCCGCCAGCACATTTCCGATATCAAATATGATTGTTGTTATCATCTTCTCTCTTCCCATTCCTTGTCAACAACTCCACCACAAACCGCATCATGTCTCTTTGCGGTTCTCAGTTAACATAACTCAAATTATCTCGCATCATAGGTTTACATAATACTGACACGCTGCTCAAAGAGCACGACATTTAGTTTACATAATTTCTTATCAGCTTCTCGCCAGGCCATCCACATGCAGCACCTCTCCGCTGATGTAAGACGCTCTGTCCGATGCCAGGAACACAAAAGCATTTGCGATATCTTCCGGCTGTCCCATACGTCTTAACGGAATCTGCGCGATCATCGGATCAATCACTTCTTTGGGAACCTGACGCATCATGTCTGTGTAGGTGATGCCCGGCGCCACCGCGTTCACCCGGACTCCCTTCGGGCCAAGCTCTCTCGCCAGAGAAAGGGTAAACCCGTTCACCGCAAATTTAGAGGTAGGATAAGCGATTCCCGCGGGCTGCCCGTACTGGCTCACCATGGAGGAAGTATTCAGGATCACACCGCTTCCCGCCGCAATCATATGTGTGCTCGCTGCCTTGGAACAGTTGTACACACCCTTGATATTCAGATCCATCACCCTCTCAAAAGTTTCCGCCGTATACTCCGTAAAAGGCGTGCTCTCGGAAACACCCGCATTGTTCACCAGAATGTCTATCTTTCCATACTTTTCAGCCACACGGTCAAATGCCGCCTTTACAGCTTCACAATCAGACAGGTTCGGGAAGATGCCCTCCACCACTGCGTCCGGGTAAACCTCTTTCAGCTTTGCCACCGCCTTGTCGGCCGTCTCCTGACGGCTTGCGCACAAAATCACCTTCGCGCCTTCCTGCAAAAATGCCTCCACCGTGGCGTAGCCGATTCCTCTGCTGCCGCCCGTCACAATCGCAACCTTGTTCTCAAGTAACATAAGTTTCCCTCCTTTTATCGTGTTATATTGGCTTTCCCAGCGCTACACTTTCTGGAAACCAATCCGTTTCACACATGATCTGATAACGTCTCTGCAGACAGGGCAGCGGAAATACATCCCCGCTGCCCCTTATCCTCGTGTATTGCAGTCCTACTTGTTCAGCGGACTTTCCCTGTAAATAATATCTTCCCTGCCCGGGCCGTTGGACACCATAGTAATAGGATACCCAATCTGTTCCTCAATAAACTCCACATATTTGCGGCAGTTTTCCGGCAGTTCTTCGTATTTCTTAATGCCCCGGATCTCACATTTCCAGCCAGGCAGATTTTTTAATACCGGTTTCGCCTTCTGCAGCTTACATGTCACCGGGAAATCCGTGGTCACCTGGCCGTCCACCTCATAGCCGACACAGACGGGAATTTCATCCAGATACCCAAGCACATCAAGCACCGTAAATGCCACATCGGTGGTTCCCTGCAGACGGCAGCCGTACTTGGACGCCACGCAGTCAAACCAGCCCATTCTTCTCGGGCGGCCTGTCGTAGCCCCGAACTCTCCGCCGTCGCCGCCGCGTCTGCGAAGTTCATCCGCCTCATCGCCGAAGATCTCCGACACGAACGCTCCTGCTCCTACCGCTGAAGAATACGCTTTGCACACCGTAATGATCTGCTTGATCTCATAGGGCGGGATACCTGCACCGATGGCACCGTAAGCCGCCAGCGTGGAGGATGACGTCACCATCGGATAAATACCGTGATCAGGATCTTTGAGTGTGCCAAGCTGCCCCTCCAGAAGAACGGTCTTGCCATCCTTAATCGCCTGCTCCAGATAGGAAGACACATCACAAACATAAGGCGCGATCATCTCACGATACTGCTGCATTGTGGCAAACAGCTCCTCTGCATCCAGGGCCGGCTTATGATAGAGATGCTCAAGAAGCACATTCTTCGTCTCACATACCCGCTCCAGCTTTTCCTTCAAGACATCCTCGTCAAAAAGCTCGCTGACCTGCAAACCGATCTTCGCATATTTATCAGAGTAAAAAGGCGCAATCCCCGATTTGGTAGAGCCAAAGGACTTTCCGCCAAGTCTCTCTTCCTCATACTGATCAAACAAAATATGGTAGGGCATCACAATCTGACAGCGGTCGGACACGAGAATCTTCGGCTTTGGCACATCCCTGTCTGTGATCGACTTGATCTCATCCACCAGAATCGGAATGTTGAGCGCAACGCCATTGCCGATAATACTGGTAGTATGCCCATAAAACACGCCCGACGGCAAAGTATGTAACGCAAACTTGCCATAATTGTTCACAATCGTGTGTCCCGCATTCGCGCCTCCTTGAAAGCGTACCACAATATCCGCTTTTTCCGCCAGCGTATCCGTGATCTTACCTTTTCCTTCGTCGCCCCAATTGGCGCCCACAACAGCTTTTACCATAATTACCTCCTTATTTCGCATAAACAGATCGGAATGCTCATCGTATGTCTTACGAAGCACGCCCTCATGCAAGCATGGCGCCCGCTTCATAAACCTTCCTGCTCTGCTTATACACACAAAAAGCCGGTTGTAAAAAACCGGCTCCTGTTTCTTACTTTCACATTATAAAGCAAAACACATCCCAAATCAATCTTTTCACAAATATTACAAAACTATTCGTCCGCCTTCGCCGCATGCGCCTTTTTCCATGCCTTGATTTCCGCAAGTCTCTTTTTCAGAGCCTCCTCCTCGCCCATGCCTGCGGGCCGGTAGTATTCCCGCCCTAAAAGGGCATCCGGCAGGCACTGCATGTTGGTCAGCTTCTCCTCCGTATCGTGGGCGTACTGGTATCCTTTTCCGTACTCCAGGTCACGCATAAGCCCCGTCACGCCGTTTCTGATCACAAGAGGCACCGGCTCCGCCAGATCCTTGACGGCATCCTCCTTCGCCTCGTTGTAAGACACCTCCATAGCGTTCGACTTGGGCGCAAGCGCCACATAGACTACCGCCTGCGTCAGATGGACGTTACATTCCGGCATCCCCAGAAAGTGACACGCCTGATAAGCCGCAACCGCAATCTGTAACGCCCGGGGATCAGCAAGCCCCACGTCCTCGCTTGCAAACCGCACCACACGCCTCGCCACGTAGAGCGGGTCTTCCCCCGCCTCAAGCATCCGTGCCAGCCAGTAGACAGCCGCGTCAGGATCGGAATTGCGCATGGATTTATGCAAGGCGGAGATGAGATTGTAATGCTCCTCCCCCTTTTTATCGTACAAAAGGGACTTTCGCATGGTGCACTGTTCCAGCGTTTCCTTCGTCACCGTGACCGCGCCTGCTGCGTCCATCTCCCCGTTTAACACGACCATTTCAAGTGTGGAAAGGGCGTTTCTGGCGTCGCCGTTGGCAAAGACAGCGATCATTTCAAGCGTCTCATCGTCGATATGCACTGTCTGATTTCCAAATCCTCTTGCATCCGTGAGCGCATGCGATAAAAGCTCTTTGATCTCCTGCGTGGTGAGTGCCTGCAGCACAAACACCTTGCAGCGGGACAAAAGAGCGCTGTTAATCTCAAAAGATGGATTTTCTGTCGTCGCGCCGATCAGAATAATGCTCCCCTTTTCCACGAAAGGAAGGAAAGCATCCTGCTGCGCCTTGTTAAAACGATGTATCTCGTCCACAAACAAAATCGTCCGGACGCCGTACTGACGGTTCTTTTCCGCCTGCTCCATGACGGTTCTGATCTCTTTGATGCCGCTTGTCACCGCGGAAAAATCAATAAAGGAGGACTTGGTCTTATTGGCAATGATCCTTGCCAGGGTGGTTTTTCCCACGCCCGGCGGTCCCCAGAATATCATGGAGGACACCTGATCCTGCTCAATCAGCTTCCGGAGCACTTTGCCTTTCCCCAGAAGATGACCCTGCCCTACATATTCCTCCAGCGTACCCGGCCTAAGCTTCGCCGCCAGAGGCTGCGGCATTTCCCTGTCAAATAAAGATATCTGATCCACTTTCCCTATCTCTTATTCCATTTGTTCGTATTGTTAGTATTGTTGTTATCCTTTTTCTGCTCTTCCTGATTCTTCTCTTCCGTCTTTTCCGGTTCGGAAGCATTGGCAGGGGATTCCGATAAAGGCGAAAGCCCTTCCGAATTCATAATACACTGTCCCTGGAATACCGCGTTCTCATCCACAATCAGGCTCTTCGTACGGATATTACCGATCACCTTACCTGTAGAAGCCACCTCGGTTCTGCCGCCGCTGGTCAGATCGCCTTCGAGGGACCCGCCGATGATAATACTGCTGCCCTTCACATTGCCTTTCACCTTACCGCTGGAACTGATAATGAGCGCACCCTCCGTCTCCACATCTCCAGTCACGCTTCCCTCTACGCGGACAGCTTCCTTTGCGCGGATATTGCCATCCACCACCATATCAGCACCTATGATACTGCTGATCTTTGCGTTAATCTGTTCTACCGACTTTTTTCCCAACATAGCTTCCTCCCTAACCTTTAATCTCAATCATCTCAAGCGGGTCTACATAGCTGTCATCCTTGCGGATGCTGTAACCTGTCTCCGTGTTATCCTCACCCACGAGAAAAAGTGCCACACCCTTCACAACCTGACTGCCCTCTTCCACAATAGGGCTGCCCAGATTCCGATAGGTGGTGACATACCCGTTTCCATGATCGATGATCACATAGCTGACTTCGCCTTCCGCCTCCCGTACTTCCTTGACCGTGCCAGGCGCGGTGGCTACCACTTTCGTTCCTTCCGCTGCCACGAAAATGAGTTCCTTCCACTCCTCTTTCGCTTCAACCTTCAGCGTATTTTCTTCCTCTTCATCTTCGTCGTCTGCATCGTCGTCGTCGTTCTGCGCGTCTTCCGATGCCGTGTCTTCTTCCTTAATCTGTGCTGCGCCGCTCATGGGAAAACCCTTGGGAATATAGTTTTCCTCGTGGGCTGCCACCAGCTCATGCTCCTGCTCTTCCTTGCGGCTTAACGTCTCCTCGAGCGAAGACACTTTGCCTGCAAGGCTTTCCTTCTCCGCCGTCAGCGTTTCATTTTCCGCCTTCATCTGGACAATCTGCTCGAGCTGCCTGGTGTTCCGCTCTATGTAGCCCCCCATGGTGATGGTCGTATAAACCGCATAACAGATCACCGCCACAAACACCACAAAAGAAACCACCGCCAGTGCGCCCGTCTTAATGTGCATTCTCCGATAGTTCGCCGCAGGAGAATCGGAAGTTAATATTATCGTATAAGTGATCTTTCTCTTGCGCAAATCTGTGCTCATAAATAAGGTCACCTCCACTCATCCTTTTTATAATAACACAAACTTCGCAAGAAAGACATAGTAATTTTTAAATAGTTCACTCAGAACGATATCTCACTGCCAATCGTACCTGCACGAATTTTGCTGGCAGTTATCGTTCTGAGGAACACCCATCTGCTCTATATCCGCCGGACGGCAAGCGCTCTCGTGGCGTTGATTACCGCCAGAATCATAACACCCACATCCGCGAAAATCGCCCACCACATGCCGACAACGCCCACCGCGCCCAAAGCCAGACAGAGCAGCTTGACCGCCAGCGCAAAGACAATATTTTCATGGACAATCCGCAAGGTCTTTCTGGAAATCTGCATGGCCAGCGCGATCTTCGCCGGGTCGTCGTCCATCAGCACGATATCCGCCGCCTCGATCGCCGCGTCGGAGCCGAGCGCTCCCATGGCAATTCCCAGATCCGCCCGGGAGAGCACTGGCGCATCATTGATACCGTCTCCCACAAAGGCAAGTTTCTCCTTCTTTCCCTTCGCCGCCAGCAGTTTCTCCACCTCGCACACCTTATCAGCCGGCAGAAGTTCGCTTCTCGCCTCGTCCACACCAAGTTCCGCCGCGACCGCATCCGCCACAGACTTTGCATCTCCGGTTAACATAACTATGCTGCGGACGCCCGCCTTTTTGAGGGCGGCAAGCGCTTCCTTCGCACCCGGCTTCACCACGTCAGAAATCAGGATACATCCGGCATAAACGCCGTCCACCGCCACATATACCTGCGTCCCGATCCCGGAAACTTCCTCCGGCGTAATCTGCAGCCGCTCCATCAATCTGCGGTTGCCCGCCGCCACCTGTCTCCCGTCCACACAGGCGCGGACGCCGTGACCGCTTATTTCCTCCACATCCTTCACACGGTTTGTATCAATTTCCTTCCCGTACGCCTCCCGCAGACTTCTGCTGATCGGATGACTAGAAAAACTCTCGGCGCAGGCCGCATACTCGATCAGCTGCTCCTCCGAAAAGCCAGACGCCGCCTTCTTCGCGGTCACCTCAAACACCCCCTTCGTAAGTGTCCCCGTCTTATCGCAGACCACATACTTCGTCTCGGAGAGCGCCTCCAGATAGTTGGAGCCTTTCACCAGAATGCCCTTGGCGGAAGCGCCGCCGATTCCTCCGAAAAAGCTTAAAGGGATGGAAATGACCAGCGCGCAGGGGCAACTTATGACTAACGTGGTCAATGCTCTCGTCACCCACATGGACCAGTGCGGCTCATACCCGAAAATCAGACAGAAAACCGGCGGCAGTAAAGCCAGTGCCAGTGCGCCGTAGCAGACTGCCGGTGTATAGTATCTGGCAAACCGGGTGATAAAATTCTCGGAACGGGATTTTTTCATGCTGGAATTTTCCACAAGTTCCAGAATTTTAGAAACCGTCGATTCCCCAAACTCCTTCGTCGTGCGCAGTTTCAATACGCCCGACATATTTACGCTGCCGCTGATGACCTGGTCGCCCGCACCCACCTGTCTCGGCAGACTTTCCCCGGTCAGTGCGCTCGTATTAAGGGAGGCTTCCCCTTCCTCCACAGTACCGTCGATGGGCACCTTTTCACCGGGCATGACCGTGATGAGCGTACCGATCTCCACCTCGTCCGGGTCAACCTGCTCTATCCTGCCATCCACCTCTATATTGGCGTAATCCGGACGGATATCCATCAGCTTCGCGATGTTCCCCCGGCTCTTTCCCACCGCGTAGCTCTGGAAAAGCTCCCCGATCTGGTAAAAGAGCATAACCGCCACGCCTTCCGTATATTCTCCGAGCAGAATCGCTCCCACTGTAGCTACCGCCATCAGAAAATTCTCATCGAAAACCTCCCCGTGGATCACGCCCAGAAACGCCTTGCGCAAAATGTCATAGCCGATCACCAGATAGGGAACCATAAAGAGTGCAAGCCTGAGCCACGGATTCTCTATCGGTACAAACATTAACCCCAGCACAAGGACCGCCGCAATCAAAATTCTGATAAAGACCTTTTTCTGTTTTCTCGTCATCTGTCCTACCCCCAGTGTGTTCATCTTTGATTTATCTTTATATGAACATTCAAGCATATATTCATTTGTTTGTCAATATAGTTATTGCTTCTTTTTTATTTTTTACGCGATAAGCAGAGTCATAACCCTTCCGATGTCTGCTTCCATGCATGCATGGCGCAACCCTCGGCAGGCTTCTGACTCTGCTTATTCGCGCAAAAAGGACAACATCAGCCGCCAAGTGTTCTCCGGGATATTTTGTGTGTGAACCGAGACACTGGCGATACGTCGCCGCACTCCTCCCAGAACTGATGTTGTCCTTGTAAAATTATATGCCATTTTTTTCGTTTGCACAAGTTTTCTAATACCTAACACCAAATAGGTTATAAAATTCAAGAGTTATATTTTTCACACTCTAACTCCATTCTCTTAAAATCCAGGCATTGTCTTCTGGCGGCAAAATTTTCTCCTGTAATATATTTTTGATAAAGAACATTTGCCGTATTAGTTAAATCACTTATATGTTCGTTGCACCATTGTAATTCTTTGATAAGAAGTTCCTTCTTCTTTCTTGTATCCATATTATCATGTTTGCGAATCTGAGTATCAATTCGTTGTATTTGTGCATTTTCAACAGGTATCATAAGATTAAAATTTAAAACGCCTATCAAAGATCCATTATGTATCATTTTTTTAAAGTCTATCTTATCACGCATTTTTTCATGCTTTTTCTTAGGTTTTGACATTGGTACACAATATTTGTGCTCATTACAAATAATAATTATTCCAAGAAAAGGACGTTCATCTTTCCCTATCTGCGGCGATACAGAAAAGATTCTATCGTCAATATTATGCAAATTTCTGATGTATTTCATGTCTACCCGATAAACTTCTAATGGTAACTGTATCATAAAATTCTCCTGTAAAATATTTCAAGGACTATGTTGCCATAGTCCTTGAATGTAGTGTCACCGCAGCGACGCTATCGCTTTTTGAACGTCCACTTATTGGCAGGACTCTCCTTTAATAGTATTCTACCAAATACAAATTTTTTGTCAATGACTTTTCAAAATCCATTCAATATTTAGTTTATCTTCAGCGCTGTACTTCCCCCGGATTCACATGCACCATAATATGCTTCACCTTGGGGAAATTTTTCTCGATGGAATCATGCACCTGTTCCGCCGTCTCATGGGCCTTTCGCAGCGTCTCTTCGCCGTCCGCGCAGATCTCGATATCCACATAGATTTTGTTGCCAAAAACCCTTGTATGCAGAAGGTCTACGCCGAGCACGCCTTCCTGTGCCGCGGCACATTCCCGGAGAGCGTTTTCCGTCTCCTCATCGCACGCCTTGTCTACCATCTTATCCACCGCATCCATAAAAATCTCGTAGGATGCCTTGCCGATGAAGAAGCAGATCGCCAGACTGGCAACCGGATCCAGAATCGGAAACCCCATTCTCGCCCCGGCGATACCGATGAGCGCGCCAACGGACGAGAGCGCGTCAGAACGATGGTGCCATGCGTCCGCCATCAGCGCGCCGGAATCGATCCGCCTGGCATGCACTTTCGTGTACTGGTACATCGCCTCCTTCACGACAATGGACACAACAGCCGCCACCAGCGCAAGCACGCCGGGCGCCGTCAGAGACGCAATATCGCCGCCTGTCATCTTTTTGACCGCAGAATACCCGATTCCCAGCCCCGTTGCCGCCAGAATGGTAGCCAGTACAATGGCTGCCACGCACTCCAGCCGTTCATGTCCGTAAGGATGATTTTTGTCCGAATCCTTTCTTGAAATGCGGATACCGATGATAACCACCACAGTGCTGAACACATCCGAAGCTGAGTGAACCGCATCGGAGATCATCGCCCCCGAATGGGCAAGCGCACCCGCAAACAGCTTAAAAACCGTCAGGACAGCGTTTGCGATAATGCTTACTGTGGACACACGCATCGCGACCCGCTCAAATTCCTCTTCCTTTTTCAATCCCCACACCTTGCTTTCTGAAAATATGTTTCCTTCTAATCTAACACATCTGCTTATTTCATGCAAGTTCTGTTTAGTGTTTTTTCACAAATTAAATATCGGCAGTTCGTCTAAACTAACTATAGCAGCACCACCTTTCTGTCATCCAGAGACGGATTGTCAAGTATGTTTGCAAACTTTTTTACGTCCTTTCCACTGACAACCGTCTCCCCGTCACTGATATGTAACAAGGGAACCAGACAGAACATGAAGTGTTCCTGCTTGGTTCCCTTTTATCGTTTGCGCTTTATTGGTTTTCTTCCTGCTTCCTGATTTCTTTATCTACCAAGACAACACCCAGATTATGCCATTCCCTTCACGTACTCAGAAAGCGTCCTCTTTTCACAATAACGTACAGCCAGCACCGAATACCCCAAAGCAATCACCGCAAGCGCCGCAAAAAAGGCAAGCACAGGCAGTAACGGAAACGTATACTGCATTTCCCCAAACACGCCTACCTGGTTGAATATCCGGCAAAAAATATATCCGGCAGCAGTCCCGACCGTCAAAGTAATGGCCATAGTCACCAATACATAGTGAAACGCTTCCAACCGTAGCATTTCTGCCAATTGTTTATTAGACAGCCCGATGGAGCGGAGCATTCCTAATTCCTGCTGCCTGGCTACCAATCCTGTCATAAGCGTGTTGCTCAAATTGATCAGGGCGAAAATACTGATAAATACCACGATTGCGTAGATTCTTCTCATATATTCCTTTAAGCCATGTTCATAAGCTGCAGAGGCTTCAACGATACTCCCAACCTCCAGATCCGGATTTGCGCCGCATATCTCATATACGATATCATCCGCCTGAGAAATATCCTCCAGACCGGAATTGAATGCCAGCAGAGAACTAAAATTGGTCGTGCCAGCTTTAATAACAGGGAGCAAATCCTCCGGCACAAAAATAAAGCATCCCCCATAAAGTCTGTCCTCCCAGTGGACAGTCGCCATTACCTGAAAGGGAACCTTTTTCCCCTCGTCGTTCTCGATCTGCACACTGTCTCCCACTGTTGCTTCATAATGCTCATATGTTTTTAACATATTGCCGTCATCATCAATGATGATCCCTTGATTTTCCACCAGCTCATCATAATCCAGAGTACCACTAAGCAGGGCGTCCTGATGGCTCTCAAGATAGTCTCTGGAAAGCCCCACTATTTCCCAAGTGTGACCGTAGTCCACGTCATCATTACCGGGAAAGAACAGATTCGCCTGACAACTCCGAATGGACTTTAAATCCCGAAGCTGTACTTCCTCCGTCAGCTTTGCAATAAAATCCTGACTTAACGGATTGTTCTGCTGCAGACGATCGTATGTGGAAGCCCACGAGGTAAGCATATCCTCCTCAGGCGACAGATACACTATAAATTCACGTTCTTTCAGATTCCGGTGTGCCATAGCCTCCGGATCGACAGACTGCATAACAGCAGCGGCACACATGAGTAAAATCCCTGTAAATCCAAGAGAAAATAAGGTCAGGACGGTCCGTTTCCTGTTGCGGGAAAAATTGATTTTGGCAAGAGAACGGGGTGTCAGCCGCCTTCTTAGCTTTTTCGCGTCACCTTGTTTTACAGTATCCGCCGTTGTTATCCTGACCGCTTCCACCGGAGAAACCGACATCGCAATCCGCACAGGTCTGCGTATGGACAGCCGGACGGTAATCACCATGACAAAAACAGTAAGAACCGCAAATTTGACCGTGTTTGGCCAGTACCATCCACCGGGTAGAATCAGATATCCGATGATACAGCCGCAGACAATCCCCAACGGGATAGAAACGAATGACATCTTCCTACTTTCCTTCTGTATCAGGCGCTTCATCTGTTTCTGCGTAATACCGACCACGCGCAGACGGCCATACTCTTTCACTTTGCCGGTAACCGAGATGTAAAACAGGCTGTAGATAACCACTGAGCAGGCAATCATGATTAAAATGCCGATTCCAAGCGTGGTTGCCCTGTCAGTGGACACGTTTTCATAGGTAATAAAGTAAGAGGAACTAAATCTGATATCCGCTTCATCGAAACCATATTTTCCCATGCAGGCAAGGATATCCTGTTTTAATTCATCCGCCTCCATATCCTCGCTTCCAGCCATCCTTATCATTACCGCATAAGGAATCTTTACTCCGGAAAAATAGGATTTCAACAATACCTGCGAGACCAGAACTTCATATGTATAGCCTGCACCCTCATCCCTGATCAGCCCGCAGACTGTATATGTCGATGGCACATTCTGCCCCAGGTCAAGGGATACTGTCTGTCCAAGCACCGCTTCTATCCCCTTCTTTTCCAGATAAGAAGCCGGAATGGCAATCTCTGTTTCCGCCTCTGGCAGCCGCCCCTGTATCAATTCAAAGGAAGACATCCGAAATGCCGTCTCATCATAGTATGTGACATGTAACCTTTCCTTCCCCATCTGCAATGCCTTGAAACGCATTGTGAGCGTTAAACCTGCCTGCTCTATCTTTTCATCTCCCGCCAAAGCAGCAATCTGCTCCGGTTCCGCAATGGACACTACCGCCTGAAAACGTCCCCGATAAAATTGGTTGATCTGATAAGTTCCGCCATAAACAATAAGGGCAAGCACCATAATCAGACAGGCTGCGAACGCGATTGTTGTCATAATAAAAAGATTGCGGCGCTTGTCGGCACGGATGCTCTTGTCTGCCAGCCGGTTAATGATTTTATTTGTGCTTGCCGTAAATAATGATACCACTGCGCTCCCCTCCTTATCCTATAATCCTGCCGTCCTGGAGCCTGACGATGCGGTCTGCAAGAATAGCAATATCCCAATCATGGGTAATCATAACTATAGTCTGGGAAAATTTTTCACCGCTCAGTTTTAAGAGCCCCAGTACGTCAGCACTGCTCTTGCTGTCCAGATTCCCGGTCGGCTCATCGGCAAGGACAATCGCCGGTTTCGTAATCAATGCCCTCGCAATCGCCACACGCTGCTGCTGTCCGCCGGAAAGATTGTTCGGCATGCTTTTCAATTTTTCTTCCAGTCCCAGCACATGAACCACTTCATCCATAAAATTCTGGTCTACTGTGGCTCCATCCAGTTCCACTGGCAAAACAATATTCTCATACACATTTAAGATTGGGACAAGATTATAATTCTGGAAGACAAACCCGATATTTCGTCTGCGGAAAATGCTAAGCTCCTCGTCCTTCATCTGGGAAAGCTCTTTCTCGCGGACAACCACCGAACCGGAAGTCGGCACATCCAGCCCGCCGATCATATGTAATAACGTAGATTTTCCCGAACCGGAATTACCAACTATGGCGACAAATTCTCCCTTATTGACGGATAAATCCACATCATCCACTGCACGAATGATATTAGGTTCTTCCCCATAGTATTTTTTCAAATTTTTTGTTTGCAAAATATGCATAATGAACTGCCTCCCACTGTTTTTATTTCCCCATCAGTTTAAACAACACTGTTATTTTCATTATAAAAAGGAAATATTGCAGAAATCTTAATAGAATTATAAAGGAATATATATCTCAAATTCACTTCCAGAATTAACAATAGAATTCACTAAAATGTAGCCATGTTGAAGGGAAATAATCTGTTTGCACAGATACAGACCAATACCGTTTCCTTCCAATATATTTGTATTCCCACGCCAAAATCTTATAAAAATATTGGACAGGTCAGCAGGCGGGATTCCAATACCAGTATCTTTGATTGAAATCTTGACATATTTTTCTGTCCTGCTAAGCAGTATAGTGAGTTTTCCATTTTGCGGTGTATATTTAATAGCATTTTCCATTACATTAAATAGTGCCTCACTTGTCCATTTCGGATCATGCAGGACAGTATAGTCCGTTGTATTGTCATAATACACCTCTATCTCCTTCTTCTCTGCAAGCACAAGTATCCCCTCCAGCGCTGATAGTATCGTCTGGCTAATGGAAACCTCCCTTGGCTGTATCAGAATCAATCCATTTTCAAGCTGCGATGTTTTTAATAATGCCCGAATTAAAAAGTCTATTTTGTCCAGCTGCTTCCCCTGTTTTTCCAGACAGTCCTGATATTCCTCTGGCGAAATGCCAGACTGTTTTAATGCTTCCTGTAAAAGATGCAAATTAGTGAGTGGCGTCTTTAGCTGATGTGAAATATCAGAAACAAAAGACTGTACTTTACTTTTTTCCTGTTCTATCGAATTCTGCTGCATCTGTAAAACATCATATAAGCGGTTCAACTGATGATATATTTGTGAGACATAGGTATCATCAATGTGATCAAAATCTGGGACAGTTTCCCTGTTCATCATCTTATCCATCATGACAAACAAGTTTGTAAAAAAAACAGAAAATGTCCTTTTTATTAAAACCCAAGCTATACAAATAAACAGAATAAAGGTAAGCTGTGACAAGATAAGGACAGCCGTACTGCTTCTATTAATCGAAATAAAAATGAGCAACAGGTTTATAATCAGGATGCCGTAAAACAGAAATTTAGTAGTTATAAAATACTTTTTGTCCTTCAATTTATCCCCTCCCCCTTATTGCTAATGCTATCACTGACCTATTCGTCTGCAATCCACATATAACCTGTGCCATATACCGTCTTAATATATCGGTGATTCGCAGAATCGATTTTCCCCCTTATCCGACTGACCATGCTGTTAAGAGATGATTCCTCTACATAATTCCCACGCCTGTCCCATACTGCATCCAGTATTCTCTCCCTTGTGATTATATGCCCGGAATTTTTTACCAGCAGTTCCAGTAACTTAAATTCCAAAGGCGTAAATTCTATCGGTTCGCCCGCTGCATAAGCAGTTAAAGTGGCAAAATCAATCCGCAGATATGAATCGGAATAGGTTAGCCCGGAGACGTCCTTTTCCATCCGATTTGTGACAGCCGCTATTTTTTTCAGCAAAACAGGGAGGGAAAAAGGCTTAGTCACATAGTCATCAGCTCCCATGTTGTAGCCTTTTAAAATATCACTTTCCAGATCCTTGACTGTAACGAAAATGATTCTGGTATCTATTGAAATCTGTCGGATTTCTTCACAGACAGCAAAACCATTACCGTCAGGCAGTGTAATATCCAGCAAAATAAGATCAAACTTCAAATTTCTTATCTTCATCACAGCATCTTCCTTTGTATATGCAAATGTGGTATGATACCCGTTTTGATTCAAATGCCGAATCAGCGTTTCACTCAAAATCCGGTCGTCTTCCACTAACAATATTTTTTTCATAATAATCTCCATCCTTCTGTTATCCAGTTGTATAAGTGGTGATGAACATCCTATTTCATTCTAAAGTACATCCGCATTACATTGCTGTTCTGGATCTATCAATTTCCCATCTTTCCAAAGGCACATAAAATTGAAAATCACCAGCTCCCACATATGTATCTGGAACTCCATTCAAGATTTCCCTAATTTCTTTAACATCAATATACTGGTTGGAATTTGGAGCTACTAAAATATGACTTCAAGGCTTTTGGGACCCAGCGATAAAGGCAGCACATAGATGATACGGGAAAATCGAATCCGCCATATAAGCGTTCGCTGCTGTTTATTCAACCTTTCACGACTTTTCCGTCCTTCACCGCGATCACGCGGCTGCACCCGCTGGTCAACGCCATATTATGCGTGACGAAAAGAATTGTCTTCCCCATATGTTCGGAAAAGTAACGCAGAAGTCCCACCACCATCTGCGTATTCTTGCTGTCCAGATTTCCTGTCGGCTCATCCGCCAGAATGATATCCGGTTCGCAAAGAAGCGCCCTCAAGATCGCTGCCCTCTGCTGCTCCCCTCCTGACAACTGCATGGGGAACGCATTTTTCTTCTCCTCCAGCTTCAGCTTAACCAGAAATTTGTCGATCAAGTCTTCCTTGCATTCTTTTTTCTTTAGCTGGAACGGCAGAATGATATTCTCATATACCGTCAGTTCGTTAATCAGATTATAATCCTGAAAGATGAACCCTACACGCTTTCGCCGGTATATAGTCCGTTGTTTATCGTCAAAGTCGGATATCACATCCCCGGCGACCGTGATCGATCCGCTGCTGACACAGTCCATTCCTCCGATCAGATTCAGCAGCGTGGTCTTCCCACTGCCGGAATCCCCTACGATTCCCACAAATTCCCCTTTATTGATACTGATACTGACGTTTTCAAGCACTGGAACTTTGCCGGATTGACTTTCATACTCTTTGCTCACATCTTTGATATCTACTACGATCTCTCTCTCCATGTTCAGTCCTCCTACTCACACGCTAACCGCCATGATTCCGCTGCACGGAATCTCAAATCTGTGTAGAGAATGCCTGTCCTTGGGCATTCTCCCAAACATGCAACAGCACTTAGGCACCGCTCTTTGACGCCTTAGAGACGCTGAATGCTTTACTCTCTGCAGGAGCGTATCCAATATAAGAACTTCTCCTTCCGATCCGTCTGCCGGTACGCGGCAAGCGGCACCAAAACCGCCACAGCGCTGCCCAGCACAGCAAAGAGCAGATAAATATGCAGATAAAAGTGATATGCGATATAAGACTCCTGCAGAACCATATTGATCATCGCATAAACCCCGAAAACCGCCAGAAGACAGCCCGGAACGAACCCGCCTGCCATATACAGCATCCCTTCCTTCGCCAGATTCTTCTCGATCTCCCGCTGCCCGATCCCCATGCTCTCCAGAATCGCCAACTCCCTACTCCTGCTGTAAACGCTCTCCACCATACAGTTGATGAAATTCAATACGCCCATAGCCAGCAGGATCGCACTCAGGACAAAGCCGGCCAGCTTTAAACCTCTGATGTATCTTCCCGCCTGTTCAGCCAACGATTTTACCGACCGGCAGGCAAGACCGCCGCTCTGATCTCCAGTGATCTTCTCCATCGCCTCATCCCATTCCCCGTGAAATGTTTCCTTCACATCGAAGGCATATAGGTAATAATCGTTCCGCTGTTCCTTATCCTGCCACTCCGACATGGGAAGATAAACATTGCTTGCGTAATATCTTCCCGGAAATCTCATGGATTCCGGCAGTTCCTCCACGATCGCCATTACCGTATAGGTTCCCACTTCACCGCTTGCAAACGGGACTGTCACCTCATCTCCGGGCTGATAACATGCCACATTCTCTTTATTATCATCACTCAGAATCGGGTCCAGCAATATATACTTTCCTGTCTGGAACTGATCGGGATCGATAGTTCCTCTGACAGGCTGAAGTTTTTGCAGCAGCATAGCATCCAGTCCATACGCGCCTGTCCACATCTTACCGGGATCACTATAAGCACCCTCTCCCCAAATTTCCTCGAAGGCATCCCACTCCTCCTGCGTGGGAAGAAGACAGATATGGGATCTGCTTGCTCCGCCCGCCGCCTCCACTCCGGGAAGTCCCCGACACCCTGCTATCTCCTCCTGTGTGATCCGTTCATAGGAGACAGGATTTAGGCTCGGGTTCGTAAACACAGACTCTTTTGCAAGAATATAATCCGCATCCAAATCTCCCTCTACATACAACTCCACATCAAAGCCCGCCGTCACCGCATAAAAGATATTGGCAAGCAAAATGCTCACGGCGATAGAAACACATACTTTTAACACCTTGATCTTATCGCCCTGAAAATGCCTCACCACAATCTTTTTCAGGCAGTCCCCGTCATCTGCGGTCTTCACCCTCCTGAATCCACCCATATATCTTTTCATTTCTATGGGAGAAGCATTCTTAGCAAGCTTCATGGGTTTTCGCTCACTGACCCTCACCGTCAGATAAGAAAACGCAAATGCCAGAACAAAGATCCCTCCATTACCGCTTCCTCTGGCCTGTATCGTCATGAAGGCGCTCAATATGCCCGGCAGAACAGCCGCGGAAAAGAGATATCCCACGAGCAGTGCCGGAACGACGGCAGCCAGAAACAGAATATTGTTCTGGCTGCGAATCAACTTCTTAATCTCTTTTCTCGTAATCCCGTTAGTGGACAGTTTCCCAAAGAATCTGGCGTCACCGATCACGGAAAGATGAAAGATATTGGAGATAAACAGATACCCCAGCCACATGACCAGAAGAACCAGCGCCAAAAGAGCCGCCCATGTACTGAAATCCAGACTGCTAAGCAGGGAAATATCATTTATATAGATCTCCCCTTCCTCCAGATCAATCTCCTCCTCCATGACCAGCATGGATGCCAATCTCCTGACATTTCCGCGCGAGGAGAACATCACGCCTGCCTGCCGATCTGCCCCCTCCCTCGGATCCAGCCCGCACTGTTCCCAATACGCACAGGCTTTCCCGTAAAAATCGTCCGACACCAGAACCGCATGATAAGGCTGCAAAGCTCTCTTATATACTCCCACCACGGTAAATGTTTCCGTGTACTCCTTCTCGTCAAGGTAAGTAAACGTCAGATCGATCGGCAGATTCTCCCTGTATGTGAGCCCCCGTTCCCGCAAATATTGATCGGATACCACAATCTCATTGCCCCTCCCAGGCATCCGTCCCTCTACGGGATAATACCTCATCCATCGCGCCATCTGCTCCTCGGCATCGTAAAGTGTTACCAGTCCTGCACCGGAAGATTCCCGCATTCTGGCAACTATGATGCCCGTACTCGCCTCCGCCACCCGCGGGTTTGCACAGATCCTCTCATACTCCTCCGCCGTCACATTAAGTACCGCATCCGACAATATGGGCGATGACGCTTTCATCATCTCCTCCGCCGCATCCATGACAAAGAATACTGTAGAAAATACCATGACAAACAGCACCGTCGTAAAAAACACCGCTGCAACCACGCACAAACTTTTCCCCTTTTCCCGGACAGCTTTTCTGATTGGTATTTTCTTTAATACGCTTACCACGATCTCTCTCCCCTTCTCCATTATTTTATTTCAGTATCATCCTGACTAAATGCTACTATTTTCATTATAACCAGGAAATGTTGCAGAAATCTTATCAATATCACAGAGGCAGAAATGTCCATGTAATTTTAGCTTTTGCATTATCCCGCCTACGAAAACAGCAAATTAGAACTTATATCTAAGCACCTGTTAGCAGTGACTTGACATTGTAAAAAATATTCTTTTCATACTGTCTCCCTATACAAATTAAAACCTTGTCAAGCGACACATAGCCGATACAAAGAATTGGGGACTGCCGTGTACATATCCCTCTGCTTATTTTTTGTTTTCTTCATGCCCCTGTCCTGTCGCCTGCACTTTTTTCTGCAAGGCGGGTTTTTAAGAAGGCCCTTTACCTCGCCCCCTTATCTTTCTGACTTGCCTGATGCACTCTGCCCGCTTCCCTTATCTTTACTTCCTGCTCTTTCTGCCTGAGCCTGTCTCTGATACTCACGGAATCTGCCGCTTTTTCCCCGTAGATTTTTTCATACTTTGCACAATCCGCTTGATAATCAAGATACTCACCCTTGGCTGCTTTCAATTCTTTATAGAACGCCTGCACAGAATCAAATTTATATTTCCTCACAATAGAAGAAAGCCGCTTTTTCATATTTGAAATCTGATCGTTGATACCGTCAATCTCCTGCTGCAATTCCTTACGCCTGCCGCCCTTGAAGATACCCGTACATTCAGATAATTCTTCTTTCAGCTTATCACGCTTTGTCTCACGCTCAAAAACTGCCCTGTTCCATTCCATGCGTATCTCATTGTCTGCTTTTATTACCTCCGCCTTGGGATTATTTTTGCCGACCTTCTTTGTCGCAAGGTACGGGCCGTTTTTATCAAATATGCTGAGCCGATCTTTATCATGGATCACCATCTGGTTGATCAGATCCGTATAAAAACCCTTTGCTTCATCCAAGAAAGATTCCTGCTTAAAACGTCCGTCTTTGACGGTAAAAATCTTACGCTCATATACTTCGCCTTTTTTAATGATTTTGCAACCTTTGCGGATATTTCCGTCCCTGTCAAGAATCTCTTTCTTCGTCCGCACATGATGCCCCTGCTCGTCATGGTGCAGATGTGCTTCTCATTCATGCTCACGGATAAGGACAGCGATATGCGTATGTGCAAGCACTGTAACAGAGCCGTTGTTACAAGCAGGAAGGGAAATGAATTTTGCAGCCAGAAGTGCAAGAACCGGTTTAATGTTTACAGATCACGGGAAAAGAAAAAAACGAAAAAATAGAGTTTTATTTATTGTCGTATCTTGCAAAACGCTGTCACTATGTCAGAATATATGTGGGTGTTACCAAAACGGGTAGCGGTTCGCCTTTTGCCAAAATGAGTACATTTTGAGAGCTTCCAGTACCGGGGGAGGGGATACATATGGAAAATCAAGCGGAAGGTAAGCACTATTGGTGTTCGGAATGATTTTGGAACTTGCCGGTATTGTAGTGACGGTTATCAGCATCATCGTCACAGTGATCAGTATCCGGCAGACCGGAAGAAATAAAAGACATCAAAAAAGCAACCGCACCGACCAAAGTTAGGTTGCTTTTTTTGATAACCACATAACTGAGGCGAACCGTTGCTTTACGGTAACACCTTTTTCTATAAAATATGTTAACACCTATCAGTGTTTCCGTCAACAGCTTTTTCACAATACCGCCATTGGCATTTTTAATGCAATGGGGGAACTTTGTTCCCCCTTGATCGCTCCATAGCATGAGGCGCATATGTTGTATTTTAGCAGATTCCCCATTTCCTCTAAAATACTGCGTTTACCGGAAATGTTTACATCTACAGTTCACAACATATCACATCGTACAGAGGAAGTAACGGTCATATTTTGCCACGCCTTATAAAAGCTTACCATGTTTACCATTTCCCAAACGCTTTAAAAACACCAGCCTGGAACCTTTGTGAAAAGCAAGCCCTATGCTACAGCTTTCAGAAACCCAAATTGAAAATTTATACTGGTTTATAAGCCGAAACGGGAGAATGCCGTTTTCAGACATTCTCCCGCATGAGAGCAATTTATACTGTAATTTCCGCCGTCACTCCCAGAAGCTCCTTATTCTCCGTGAGAATCGGATTCACGATCTCTTTTAAGAACTTCTCCACCTGCAGCGGTGCACGGCCCACA
This sequence comes from uncultured Lachnospiraceae bacterium, assembly GCA_949472775.1. Taxonomy (GTDB): domain Bacteria; phylum Bacillota; class Clostridia; order Lachnospirales; family Lachnospiraceae; genus UBA3282. The sequence continues at coordinate 18,144 of CASWVG010000016.1, read as the reverse complement.
TAATTAGAAGGCTCCATCGTCTTTTGCAGATCCTCCAGGCTCATGTTGAAGGCAGGGTCGGCTGCGATCAGCTCCAGAAGATTGTTCTCCTTCCCTTCCTTCTTCACATTGGCTCCGGCGATCATGGAGAGCTCTCTGATCTTCTCGTGCAGTTCCTGTCTGTCGCCCCCGGCTTTGACAGCGTCCATCATAATATTCTCCGTCGCCATGAAGGGCAGTTCGCTCATCAGCCGCTTTGTGATCACTTTATCGTATACAACCAGACCATCCACCACGTTCAGGCACAAGTCCAGAATGCCGTCCACCGCCAGAAACGCCTCGGGGACAGACAGCCGCTTATTTGCCGAATCGTCCAGCGTCCGCTCAAACCACTGGACCGCCGAGGTGATCGCCGGATTTAAGGCGTCCACCATCACGAAACGGGCGAGGGATGCAATGCGCTCACTGCGCATGGGATTTCTCTTGTAAGCCATTGCCGAGGAACCGATCTGGCTCTTCTCAAAAGGCTCCTCCACCTCCTTCAAATGCTGGAGCAGGCGGATGTCGTTTGACATCTTGTGGGCGGAAGCCGCGATGCCCGCCAGAATGTTGCACACTCTCGTATCCACCTTGCGGGAGTAGGTCTGCCCGGACACGGGATAGCATTTTTCAAATCCCATCTTCTGTGCAATCATGGGGTCGATCTTATCTATGGTTTCCTGATCGCCGTCAAAAAGCTCCTGGAAGGACGCCTGTGTGCCCGTGGTGCCCTTGGATCCTAAGAGTTTCAGACTCCCCAGCACATAATCCAGATCTTCCAGATCGAGACAAAACTCCTGCGCCCAGAGGGTCGCCCGTTTTCCCACCGTGGTAGGCTGTGCCGGCTGGAAATGGGTGAAAGCAAGCGTCGGCAGATCCTTGTACTCCTGCGCAAACTTTGCAAGCTCCGCGATCACATTCACCAGCTTTTTCTTTACCAGACGAAGCGCCTCTCGCATCACGATCATATCCGTATTGTCCCCCACATAGCAGGAGGTCGCTCCGAGATGGATGATGCCCGCCGCCTTGGGGCACTGTTGTCCGTAAGCGTAGACATGGCTCATCACATCGTGGCGCACTTCCTTCTCTCTGGCCTTCGCCACATCGTAATTGATGTCCTCCGCATACTTTTTAAGCTCGTCAATCTGCTCTTTCGTGATGACAGGCTTGCCGTTCTGGGAAAGCCCCAGCTCCATCTCCGTCTCCGCCAGCGCGATCCACAACCGCCGCCACGTCCGAAACTTCATATCCGGGGAAAAAATATACTGCATCTCCTTACTCGCATACCGCTCCGACAGGGGGCTTACATACTTATCTGTACTCATCGTTTTTTCCTTTCTACTCTCTTTATCGTATAATCTCGAAACCATTATCATTCTTGTGTTTCGCAATGATCTAATTACCTATAAAATTACAATACCGTAAGATGTCTTAAAACTATAATAGCAGAATACACAAATTGTTCACGAAGTTGTCCCAGCGCAGGAAAATGAGATTTTGTTAATATTCCGTTCAGTACCCGGCAATTTTCGGGCATGGATGCCCGAAAAAGCCCGTAACGTCAGGCATTAAACTTCTGCTCGTACTCCTCCACCGTCTTCATAATCTCCTTCGCGTATTTCGGATATTTCTCCACAAGAGCCTTGATATCCCTCTGGGATGTACCAGCCACCACTTCCCTGTTATAATCCATACGCCGTCTCAGGGACTGTCTGCGGATAATCAGGTTGTGCCGGATCTCCACCATCTCCTTAGAATCAAGAATCGCCTCCGTCTGGTGCAGCCAGATAGCCGGATCCTGTACCTGGTAGCATTTTAAGATCTGCAGAAGTTCCTGTTCGCTGTAATCCAGATCCAGTTCCGCCCTGCGGAATTTCTCCCGCTCCTCCTTCTCAATCTTATAATTCTCCCACATTTCGGTCAGTTCTTTGGCGCTGTTCACACCGTATTTCATATACAAATATTCGAGAAGATTGGTATTGTTCACATAGCGGATTTTCACCTTATTCTGCAAAAGAATGATTTTGTTGATACCGGTCTCTACTCTGCGCAGTTCCTTTCTGGCATCCATATGCTTCACATAGATTAACGTGATCACCACCGCCGCCACTCCCGCTGTGGCCAGATACCCAAGCTTCGTATCCATCTCAAGGAAAAACTGCAAAAACAAGAGCAGCAGTACACAGAGTCCCAGGGCAGTCACACAGATAATTGCCATGCCCCTGGTATCCGAAATCATGCGCATCACTTCACTCTTTCTGTAGAGGTAGGCGTGTCTCTCACCCTCCAGGCGGCTTAAGTCCTTGCGGATCAGTTCCCGATAATTCTCCGCGTCGGTAATCTTCGTAAACGCCTCCTCCATCTGATCTTCCATGCGCTCAACCATGCGGTACTTTTCGTCCGTGATCCGATGGGGACGTCCCATAAAATCCGTCTTTCTCTCCTGCAGAAGGGACACGCGCTTCGCACAGTCCTTAAGCTGGTCACTCTCCTCCGGGGGCAGCGCCTCGATCTCCTCCATGTCCTTTAAGTAGGAGGTGACCATATTGTACTCGAAATTCAGATTCTCTAATTCCTTAGTAGCTTCCGCAATCTTCTCCAGACAGTTTTTTACATAGTCGCTTCGCTGTTCCTTATTGTCAAAGTCTATCTCCCGCGAAGATTCCTCCTCTTCCCACTCTTCCTCATCGTACTCGTCGTAATCCCTGCGGAATCTGTCAAGCAGTCTCTTAATAAAGCCCATTTTTACTCCTATCTGAAGCGTTTCTGCCTCTATTTCATGCTCCTGCGGTACCTTTCCTTCAGCCCCGCCGTCAGTTTTCCGATCTCCTCATAATAAGGCGTTGAGCTGCCAAGCGCGCCCGCGCCCTCCTCCTTCATGACCTGATAAGTGACAAGCATCCGGTTTTCATCCGTTCCCTCAAAAGAACCTTCCGCGCGCTTCACCATCCGCTCTACCTCAAGAGACACTTCATGGTATTCGGGATGTGCCGCGATATAATCAATATATTTGTTCTCCTGCTGCCCCATACGCAGCGACGCCAGATACATCTTAAGCCCCTCTCTCTTGCCGTCTGTCTCATAGGACTTCATAAACCATTCCGCCGCCTGTCCATAGAAAAACATGCCTGCGCAGGCGACTCCCATATTGTGATAGAGTCTCGCAAGAAGCAGCTTTTCATTCTCCGGCACCTCCTCGGCCAGGCTCTGATACTGTTGCAGCGCCGCCAGATAACGCTTCTCCCCGAGAAGGTAATCCGCCTTCGCCTTCTGCCGCTCATAGGGGCTTAGTCCATCGTTGCCCCGCACGATCTCCTCCGTCCTCCCGATCACATCCTGCGGATAAAGATTCACATACTCCAAAACCGCGCCAACATAAGCCGCCGTGGAACCCCTTCTGTTTAACAGCGCATCCAGCGTGTGCGCCAGATCGCTTAAGCCACACTCCTCCTCAAGCCATCTGACCATGCCGCGCTGCATGATCTCCGCATCCAGAAGCTCCGCCCTGTCCACAAAGAGAAAGCACAGTTCTTCCACCGAATATAGGTTTACATAAAACCTTTCCATATAGTAGGGGGTTTCCGCCCGCCTGCCTGTTCCCAGGATCATCTGACCGTCCATCTTTTCCTTCGTCCCTCAGCGTTTATGAAATCTGAAACGCTTCCTCCCATTTCTGTCCCGATGCGGGGAAAAACTCACCCAGACCCAGATCCGTCACGGTTACCGTCACCGTATCCGCGGAAGTCATCGCCACATCCAGCGCGTATCTGGTAAAAGGCGCGCCTGTCTCCCTCGCCCCCGTAAGGGGAATCCTTTGTGTCTGCACATTTTTCCCGTTAAGCGGCGTAATCACGAAGGAAACCTCCTTTTCCTTTCCCAGAAGTATCTCGCAGGACTTTTGCAGCTCGTACCAGTTTTCCCCGGCGTCCAAAAGTGCGTAGTAGGATTCCTTTCCTTGACGCAATACCCGCATGCCGATATTTGCCTTCAGTTTATCTTCCCCTAAAAAGATATGGGTCTTTCCCGCCTCGCTTGTGTCAAACTTCTCCAAAAGACTGTAGACCGCTCCCCGGCTGTACAGATTATTGCCTTGAAACACGCGCCTGTTCCGGCAGAGAAACTGCAGCGATTTTTTATGCCACTCCTCCCTGAAGCCGTCCCCCAGAAGATACGCTGAAGAGACGATACGCCCTTCGCAGAGCTTTTCCAGAATCCCGAGGAACCGCTCGTCCGCCACCCGGAAAGCGTCCTCCTTCACAGCCTCCTCCTCATTTTCCTCAGGCACCACAACCGTCTCGTAGCCAGCCTCCTCAATCAGCGCCACAATGGGCGTGGTTCTCTTGTTGCACTCCATGCGGTATGTCTTTAAATATTTCCCGTCATGCTCGCAGACCACCACCTGATACGCCCACAATTCAGAAGGCTGGTACAGCATAAAGGAATAGAGACTTTCTGTATGGCTCTGGAAATAAATATGCTCCGTCTTAACCTGCAGATTTGCCGCCACCTGCAAAAGGATCTCCACCATACGGTCATCCATCCGGTCCACCGTGAACAGCAAGGCGCCGATGTGCTCCACCGGGACAATGAAACTCATAAGCCCCAGGCTTTTTCTGATAAAGAGAGTCAGAAGCGCCACCGGGTCATAGGTCTCCCCATCCAGTTCAATCTCGCTCCCCTTCCTGGCAAGGTTCAAAATATCATCCACCGGGCACATGGCTTCCTCTTCTGCGCTCTTGACCGCTTCCTTGCCGTACAGCCACTGGTTGGTTCCTTTTCGTTTACATAACATAAAAGGAATGTTGTACTGCTTCGTCCCCACCACCGGCGCAACCGTCTCCACATCACTCTCGTCAAAGAGGCAATAGCTGATCTGGGTATACCTCTCCCCCAGATCATACCCGACAAATACGTCTCCCTTATGCGGTTTGCCGTCCTCTTTCGTACCTAGAAACATAAACCATTTCCTCTATCTTACCGTGAAGATCTGCTCCACCATATGATCCTGTTTGAAATACGCCGACAAAAGATCGTTCACCGTATCGTAATCATGCAGGGTCTTTCCTATCATAATATCATTTAAAATACTGAATCTGCCTTCCGGAATATCCTCCCCGGCCTCGCCCTTCTGGATCACGTCGCTCACTACAAGCTGTTCCCCGTTCTCCGATTCCTCCGTAATATAATACTTAAGCTGCTCCCCGAAAAACAGGATAAAATCGCTGACACAGATGCCGCCAAACATATCCCGCATCTCCTCATGGGTGTACTCCTCCCCGGCTGCGCCTTCCTCCTGAATCATATAGTGGATCATCACCCGCGAACCGGAAGTCTTTCGATACTCCACCATGGTCTTGTCCAGATAGGCGCCAAGCTGCGGCACACAGCCAAAAAACTTCCGGTAGAAAGGCATCACAATCCCCTGCGCGAGTAGCGAATCGAGAAAGACGGCGCACAGTTTTTGCACATCCCCATCCCGTTCCCTGTCCGCAAAGTAGCGCAGATAAGCGATCCGGCAGACCGGATGCAGGGGCGCTTCCTCCTGCCAAAGCTGCCGCACACTCTCAAACACATAGGGATCCGCTGCCTCTTCCTTTACGACATCGTCATAACAGCAAGCCGATACAAACGCCGCCCTGATCCGCTCACTGCCGCCGCATTTCGTATAAGAACGCAAGATCTCCAGTTGTTCCTCTACCCGGACACCCGTATATAACATCTGTACAAGCATCCGCTCGCACAGCCTGTAACTATCCACACCAAAGGAGTCCGCCAGTTTCCATATATCCCGCATCTGCACGATGCTCCCGGCAAACCATTTCACCAGATAGTCGAGCACGTTGTCGTCATATTTGCCCTTCTGCACGACATAGAGAAGCATCCCTGTGAGCATCGGATCATCTTCCGTCTCCGTCAGATCTAAAAGCCTGCTGCCAAGCTTAAGCAGCGTTTTTGTGTCCACGTCGTAGGGACCGAAACGTCTGACCCACTCGACAGCATTCTCATACATTCCCCGGCTGACCAGAAGCCTAACGATCTTTCCCCGGTCGCGCCGGCTCACATCTGCCGGGTGCAGGGTGAGCAGATACTCATCCAGTTCCCGCATTCTATCCTTTTCGTAATAAAAGTCTACCACTATGGGATAGATTTTCCTCTTTTCCTCTTCCTCAACCCGCTCCGACGAGGACAGCAGCGCGAAGAGATCCACATTGTCCTCCTGCACCGCAAACGTATGCTGTTTCGCATAGCAGGCATAGACCGCAAAACCCAGATGATTTCTCACAAAAGGCGCAATCATCAGCGCAAGTCTGGCCGGCTTCATCAATGCTTCCACGGTGTACGCCATGCCCTCTGTGAAAAAGTTTCCCTCGCCGTCACCCAGAAGAACCCGGCAGTCGTTGTCATAAACTGGCACAAGCGCCCTGCCATCGGTCATGGGAAAACGCTTGATATCCGACCGGCAGGCATAAGCAACCAGCACCTCTTTCGCATGTGCCGCCTCCGTCCTGACCTCCCTCATAAAAAGCAGGGAGACAAGTGACCGGGCGGTCTGCTCGTCTATCATGGACAGGGTCAGTATATTGTCGTAGAGATAGGCGAGATCCCTGTTGATCCTGCCCCTGCTGATCTGTTCCAGTATAAAACGCTCCATTGCCGCCATGTAGTTTACATAAATATCCGCCAATTCTTCCCTCCGCCTGTATACATAGGCATAGAGGTACGCTGTGATCTCATAGTGCAGATCGCTTCTGTACGCAAAATACAGAAGCACCATTTTGGGCAGTTCCCCGTCAAAGTCTTTCGGAAGCGACATCATATAATATTCGTAAAGTCTGGTGATGCGCAGGTTTTCCTCCACACCCGCGCTAAACCACGGAAAGTATGCCTCCCCGCTGCGGTTTCCCTTAATCAGCAGACTGCAGATTTCATGCAAAACTTCCTTGTGGGGAATCAGCGCATAGCAGCCTTTCAGAATGCCAAACAGCCCCTCAGAATACCCCCGCTTCTGCCCCGCAAGGTACACCACCTGCAGAAGGATCTCCTCCTGCATGACGCCGTTTTTGACCGCATAATTTAATATCTGTTCCTCAAAGAGATCCAGTTTGCGAAGCATGGCAGGATTCATGCAGAGAATATTCCACGCCTCAATATAGATCATCGGAGAAGTGCAGTGATGGATAAACAGATCCTCCAGAAGCAGCCATCTGCGGGACACACTCTCCACATACTCCTCAGACAGATAAAACAGCAGCCACGCGATCCTCCAGTCTCCCCTTCTGCGACCGTAAATCCGCGAAACCATCTCCGCCACCTCATCCACGTAGGAATCCTCCTCGCTGATGAGCGTCGTCAGATAAAGGTAATAGCACCACAGCGCCGGATTTTCCTCCCGTATGGCGATCACCCGCTCCCGCAGCTTTTCCATCTGCCATTTCGCCTCGTTCCCACGCTCCTGGGACATAAGAAGCTGCCCACGGAACAGCTTTACGGCGATATCCCTGTCGTCAAGCTGCTCCATGCGCGTCAGAAGCCTGCCCGTCTCCGCAAGCCAGGTGGATGTCCCGATCTTCTTCAGACGATGCGCCTGGTAATATTCCATGAGCTGTACCGTCAACTGTTTCTTTTCCCGCTTTATGCCAAGCTCTCTGATCCCGGACATACGCTGCACCACGGTGACGGGAATCCGCATCGTCCCGTTCTCCCGCACAAGCAGAATCGCGCCTAAGTTTATGCCGCCATGGAGCTTTTCCAAATCGATCTGATAATAGAGCCGGTAAATGTTATCCGTAAAAGAATCCTCCTCCGCCGACTCTTCCTGCAGCCTGATAAAAGGCCCTTCCGTCTGAAACCGCAGTCTCGTATAGCCCCAGCCATTCCGGTTTATGACAAGGGCAAAGCGCGCGTCCCCGGACGGATCTTCCATATGAATCTCACTTTCCTCGGGAAGAAATTCCACTGGCTTTTTCTTATGAATTTCCTGCAGAAACTCCTCCACATTGTGCTCGTTTCCCGGCATCGCGGAAAGCCCCTTGTAAGCCGCCAGATATTGTCTGTCGTGTCCCGTAAACACCTTCTTAAAACAGGGATCGTAAAAGAGCGAAACCGCTTCTGTCCAGTTACTTCTCGCCAGATTCGTAAAGTGGAAAAGGTTCCGGATTTCCCCGAGACTCGAACCAATCTCATCCGAAAGCACCGTCACCTGAAAAGGCAGTTCATACTCCCCCCTGTTGGAGACAACGGAAAATGAACCGGAAACCTCCTGTCCCCCCTCCATCCCCGCCGCGTCAAAGCGGTATAGGATCTCGTCCTCACTGCCGCCGAAACGCTTTGTGACACAGGTCATCCGCAGGTCGGAAACCGTCACTGTCCCTTCCGTCACCGCCCCTTCCGGTCCGTACACGAAAAAAGACCCCTCACAGACCGTGTCTGCCTGAAGGGACAGCGTAACGCGCGGGCAGGAAAACTCCAGCGGACCGTCATCAGTATGAAATTTGCCTTCTAAAATCTCATCTATAACCATACCGATAGTATATCATTTTCCGGGTAGCATGTGCAACCCTCATTATGGGTGCACGCGGCGGACGATCTCCCGCACCGCTTTCCGATAGTCCTCCACATTGTCGATCATCGGCGCATGACCCGCATCAGATATCAGATAAAGTTTCTTGTCAGGCGCCTGCACGGTTTCAAGATACGTTATACTGATCCCGACCGGCGTCTGGCTGTCCTTCTCCCCGAGCACATAGTAGACAGGAACCTGATAACTGCTTCCCTTTTTCCGCAGATCATAGGTCATCAGTTCCCGCATCAGCTGCATATTAACTGACACACCTGTCACAAACGGAATGAGGTCTCTCATTCCTGTAACGGGAGAACGGCGCCACAGATCGATGAATGTCCTGTCAAAATCCTGTGCCAGTCTGTACCTCCCCTGCAGCCTCCGAATCTGTCCCATCTTGCGGTAAGCCTTTAAGTCAAACTGTGGCGGCGGATACACACCGATCTTTTCCAGCTTCTTTTGATCCCGTTTATTCCCGCCTTTCCCGATCGCCTCTTTGAGGATCGCGTAGCCGGTGCGCTCGTTTTCCACAATATTGATGACCTGCCCGCAGCCGATGTAGCACAGCGTATGTTCCGGGTGCTCCAGGGCGAACATGCTCCCGAGAACGCTGCCCCAGGAATGCCCTACAATGCCGATCTTTTCTTTCCCATACTGCTTTTTCATGTACAGCACGATCTCCAGAAGATCCCTCTTTAAGATCTCCATGTCCGGTCTGCTCTTTTTATTTTTCAACCACGTTTTCCCTGCGCCGCGCTGGTCATAATAGACGATATTGTAATCGCGCTCTGCGTATTCCTCCACAAGAAAAGCAAAGAAACTCTCCGTCTGCCCCGGTCCGCCATGGATGAAGAGCAGGACTGGGTCCTCAGGCTTAGAGCGGTAGTGCAGCAGATACTGTTCTATTCCCCCGATGCGCACGTATTCTTCTGTGTATTGCTTTTCCGTTTTCATAGTGAATCCTCCTCGTCCTCTCCATCCGCCCCAATCAGATTGTTAACCGTCCGCGCCAGCATCTTCAGCAAAACCCGCGGCTGATACAGATCTGCAAGCGGATTCCTTTCCTGCCGGTAACAGTTGTTTACAATGCACGTCATCTGAATGCCGTCATAGGCGGAGGAGATAAACGCAAGCAGCTCCTCCGCATTTACACGCGGATGGATTCTGCCCCGCGCAGCCTGCTCCCGGAAATATTCCATGGTGCGCATGGTCAGATATTCCATATTTCCCACTTCCGGGAGACCGCCCATGATCTTTTCGATCCTTTGGGGCATATTCATGGCAAGCACCGAGAGTTCAAAATCAATCTTCTCAATGCCCATCAGCTCGCTTTCCATAAAGTCCGCCAGCATCGCAAACAACAGGTTCGTAATCTCCCGCGGCGACAGCTCATCTTTCTGCGCCAGTATCTCATCGATTTTTCCCTTGATGCTGACCCGCTCCCTCATCTGTCTGATCATATCCGCAAGTATTTCATCAATATCCCTATAAAAGCGATAGATGCCGCCCTGACTTAAGCCTGCCCTGTCAATGATATCCTGCATAGTGACCGTGCTGACTGTTTTTCGCAGACACATCTCATATGCCGCGTCCGTTATCCTTTTCTTTTTGCCCGCAATGTATTCTTCCGTGACCTTTGGCATCTTTCCCTCCCTGTCAGAGCCTTTGACCTTCCGAAACAAAAATGAATCTTGTTTCATTTTAAAGAAATCTCGTTATTTTGTCAAGATTCGGATTGGAAATAGTGAAACTGCAATCCAATACACAAAAACGCGCCTCCCCGCATATGCTAACCGTAAGAGCATATACCTGTCAGATATGAGGTAGCAAGATGGATGAAATCAAAAAAGATGCAGCTTTGCTGTATACACAGACCGAGGACAATGCAACGACAGGAACCGATACGGTCGGCAGACTGCAAATCAACGTCACCGCAAACGTGGGACTCATTCCGATAGAAAACGCAATGATTACCATTTCCTTTACAGGCGAGCCGGATTCCACACTGGAGACGCTCACGACAAATTCTTCGGGACAGACCGACACAGTGGACTTAAAAACACCACCGCTGCAGTACAGCCTGACTCCCAACTCCCCCATGCCTTACTCAGAATACACCCTCTCCGTGAGCGCACCCGGTTATGAGCCGGTCATCGTGTCCGGCGTGGAAGTGCTGCCGGATGTGACCGCCGTCCAGAATATTGAAATGACGCCCACCGAGATGAGTGAGGACACAGAGGAGATCATCGCCATCCCTGACCACACCCTCTACGGAGATTATCCGCCCAAAATCCCCGAGGATGAGATCAAGCCTATGGATGAGTCCGGCGAAATCGTCTTAAGCCGCGTGGTGATTCCTGAGTTCATCATCGTGCACGACGGCGTGCCAAACGACTCCACCGCCCCCAACTACTATGTGCGCTACCGGGATTATATCAAAAATGTAGTATCCTCCGAGATCTACGCCACCTGGCCCGAGAGCGCCATCTACGCAAACACGCTGGCGATTATGTCCTTTACCTTAAACCGTGTCTATACTGAGTGGTACCGCAATAAAGGCTACAACTTCACCATCACTTCCTCCACCGCCTACGACCAGAAATGGATCCGCGGACGAAACATTTATAAAAATATTGACAGACTGGTGGACTCCATTTTTGCCAACTATCTCTCCCGCCCCGGTGTGCGCCAGCCCATCTTCACCTCCTACTGCGACGGCCGGAATGTGACCTGTAACGGCTTAAGCCAGTGGGGCTCCAAATATCTTGGGGACGAGGGTTACTCCCCGATCCAGATCATCCGCTACTACTATGGCAGCGACATGTATATCAACACCGCAGTCGCTGTCTCCGGCGTCCCCTCCTCCTGGCCCGGTTACAACCTGAACATCGGCGCCTCCGGGGATAAGGTGCTGCAGATCCAGCAGCAGCTAAACCGCATCGCCCAGAACTACCCCGCCATTCCCCGCGTTACCCCGGACGGTGTCTACGGACCCAGCACCGCTGAGGCAGTCAGAGTCTTCCAGAGCGTCTTCAATCTGCCTCCGAACGGGATCGTGGACTACCCGACCTGGTATAAGATTTCAGAAGTTTACGTGGCTGTGAGCAGAATCTCGGAGCCGGGGTGATTTCTTCTGACTTTACGCATAAGGGGCACTGCCGTTTTGAGGTGAGTGTCCCTCTTGTATTTCTCCATTGTTCCCCTCTTATCCAGCTGACACAGCTCATTGTTTTGTCATTCCCCATATGGTATAATAGGCACATTAAAAGCTAAGGAGGCAGACAATGGCAGACCCTTATGTGACATGTCCCGTATTGCAAAATGAGAAATTTCTGTTGCGCCTGGTGGAATCCGCAGACGCAGCCGACCTGCTGCGTGTATATTCCGACGAAAAGGCAGTGCCCTTTTTTAACAGTGACAACTGTCACGGCGACGATTTTCACTACACGACACCGGAGCGTATGCAGGGCGCGGTAGATTTCTGGCTGGAATCATACCGTGAAAAGTGGTTTGTGCGCTGGGTGATCGTCGATCAGCAGACCAAGGAAGCGGTCGGCACCATCGAACTGTTCCACAGACAGGCGGCAGACTTTTTTGACAATTGCGGACTGCTACGGCTGGATCTGCGAAGCGACTATGAGAATGTGGCGCACATTCAGGAAGTCTTATCTCTGATCGTACCTCCCGCCTACGACCTGTTTTGCTGCCGGATGATCGCCACCAAAGCCATCTCCTCCGCCACACAGCGAAAGCTGGCGTTGGAAATGCACGGTTTTGAGGCAACAGAGAAAGCGCTGGTCGGTCATGACGGAACACGCTATACAGATTATTATGTGAAAATACGGGACTGAAACGGACTGTGAGGACATCGGATACGTTTTATATTACGTGCCAAAGATTTCTTGTAAAGAAAACGGAGCTGACATGACCAGAGAGACTTATTCCATAATAGAAAACTACATGCTGTCCTGCATGGACGACAGCGCCCACGACAGGGAGCACGTCTACCGCGTTCTGTATTATGCGCTGGAAATCGCTGAAACATTGAAAGATGTGGATTACGACGTCCTGATCGCCGCCTGTCTGCTGCACGATATCGGGCGGAAAGAACAGTTTGAAAACCCTGCCCTCTGCCATGCGGCAGTGGGAAGCGAAAAGGCATTTCTGTTTCTGACTGAACACGGCTTTGATAAAGCATACGCCGGACATGTCAAACAATGTATTCAGACCCACCGCTACCGCGAAGCCAACCAGCCGCAAAGTCCTGAGGCAAAGATTTTGTTTGATGCGGACAAGCTGGACGTTACCGGCGCCATGGGGATTGCGCGCACTTTGATTTACAAGGGCATTGTCTCTGAGCCGCTGTACTCCCTCCTGCCGGACGGCACGGTGTCGGACGGGGCAGGCGACGACGCGCCCTCCTTTTTTCAGGAGTACAAATATAAACTGGAACATCTCTATGACCGCTTTTACACGGAAAAAGCCGCCTCACTGGCAGAGGAGAGACGGCAGGCTGCCGTTGCCTTTTATAATAGTCTTTACCGGGAAGCGGCGTCCTCCTATCGGTCGGGGCAGCGTGCGCTCGCCGGGCTTTTAGAGGAGCCGTAACGTATTTTTGGACACCATACCCGAATCACATATCCGCCGGAAACACATGCAGCAATCTCTCGTATATTTCCCAGTCACTGTCCTTAAACACGTTGAATATCACCCTGTCTAACGCGTCGGCATTCTCTCTCAAGAAATCCGTCACGGTCTTCATCGCGATCTCCGCCGCTTCCTCGTTCGGGAAATGGAACTCCCCGGTTGAAATGCAGCAGAAAGCCACAGAGCGGATTCCATTTTCCGCACAGCAGTTCAAAACACTCTCATAACATCGGCGCAAGTCTTCTCTCAATGCGTCTGTCAGTTCCCCGTACACAATCGGTCCCACCGTATGAATCACATAGTCGCAGGGCAGGTTGTACGCCTTTGTCAATGTGGCAGTTCCCACAGGCTCCTCATACTGCCTGCCGTAACGCATCCGCTTTTCCTGCATGATCCGGCTGCACGCCTCCCGAAGCTGCATCCCCGCCGCGCTGTGTATCGCATTGTCAATACATCTGTGACACGGGATGAAACAGCCGAGCATCTGCGAGTTGGCGGCGTTCACGATGGCACCCGCCTGCAGTCGTGTGATGTCACCCTGCCAGAGGGAGAGTTTATCCATATAATCAGGCTGTGGCGCGTCGCCGTCTTGCAGGAAGGACAGTTTATCCGCCGGAAAAACCTCACCTGCACCGTCCGTGTCCCGTCCGCCCGCCAGCTCCCGTAACATAGGAATATCAGCGAGTGTCACGATTCCTTTCTCGTCACGCTCCTGCCGCAGATAATCGTCCTGCGCCGACAAAAGTGCTTCGGAGAGTCCTCCCGGCATACGGATATTCATCAAAGAACGGATGGTCTGCCGTTTCTGCGCCGGGCCGTAACCTTCTGTTTCCAGATTTCGGCACTCAGCAGAGTCTGCTTTTAATTGTTCCAGTAAAAGGTCTGTCAGATCACTTCTATCCGTTTTCATTCCTGCCGGCCTCCTGTCCGTACTGTTGAATTTTGTCCTTATTGATGATATACTTTTTCATATTATATCAGAAATTATTTTTTCATGAATGCGCAAAACATGTTTTTTCCGGCAAAAGAAAACACAAGCGAAAGGAGTCCGGCTATGTCCGTTTACAATATTACATTTTCCCCCACAGGAGGCACGAAAAAAGCAGCGGATCTGTTCGTCAATTCCTTCTGCCCCCAAAGCACCTGCATTGATCTCACCGACCCTGGTGCGGATTTTTCTGCATTTTCTTTTCATGAGGAGGATATCTGCATTGTGTCCGTCCCCTCCTACGGCGGACGGGTTCCTGCCATCGCCGTATCGCGTTTACAGCAGATGCGCGGAAACGGCGCAAAAGCAATTCTCATTGTCGTTTACGGAAACCGGGCTTATGACGATACCTTTGTGGAATTGCAGGATACATTGACCGCTTCCGGGTTTTCCCCTGTCGCTGCCGTGGCCGCCATTGCGGAGCATTCCATCATGCGCCAGTTTGCCACAGGACGTCCTGACGCGCAGGACGAAAAGGAGCTTGCCGATTTTGCAGTAACAATCCGTTCCAAAATGGAGGCCGGAGATCAGTCCGCCTGCCCAAACCTACCCGGGAACCGTCCCTACCGTGAATACGGCGGTGTCCCCATGAAACCGCAGGCCGGAAAAGATTGTACCGCATGCGGCCTTTGCGCCGGAAAATGTCCTGTCGGAGCTATTGACGCTGCCACTCCTTCAAAAACCGACACCAAACGCTGTATCTCCTGTATGCGCTGCGTCGCCGTCTGCCCCCAAAAGTCTCGAAGTGTCAGCAAAACGCTCCTTGCCGCAGGCAGTATGAAATTGAAAAAGGCTTGTAGTAGTTATCGAAAAAACGAATTGTTTCTGTCATAATTCAATGATCGTGATGTCCCTGCATACCGTTTTCATTTTCTAATCATAATTTGTCTGATTTTTTCTCTGAAAAGCAGATATTTTAACGGTATGCATGCACTGATCCGATTGAGACAAGATCTCTCCAATATCGTCATCCAAGCAGACAGACCGCCCCGCGATCTCCCGCGGACAGACAGCTTCCCCTTGATTCACGCAGACATACACTGCCTGCGGGTTCTCCGCCGTCATCCGCCAGAACGGATACTTGATGATACCCGGCGTATTGTATCCCACGCCCAGCTCTAAAAATACAATCCTTTGATCCATGCACTTCTCCAGAAACGCGTCGTACCGTTTCGCCGCCAGATACCATCCCTCATCCTGCACAAAGGTATCATCCGCCCGCAGGTTCATGCTCATGGGCTTTCCGCACACCGGGCAGTACGGAATCAGTTCGTCCGGCACTTCCATGGAAAGCGCAATGCCCTCCGGCACGTACAAACCACCATCCCGCGCAAAGCGGAAGCCCTGCGCCTCCACCATGGCGCGCACCGTCTCCCCATTCTCATAAGTTTTGTCATGACAGGATCCGCTGCACTGAAACAACCCGTAGTCCCCCTGCGTGTAATACAGCCGCTCCCTGTCAAATCCCGCCTTCTGGAAACAGTGATCCACATTTGTGGTGACCACAAAATAGTCCTTGTCTTTTACAAACTCATACAGCTCTTGATACACGTTCTTCGGCGGGTCCATATAGCGGTTTACATAAATATATCTTGACCAGTATGCCCAGTTTTCCCGCAAGGTCGGAAACGGATAGAAACCGCCGGTATACATATCCCCGAAACCGTACTTGTCGATAAAATCCTGAAAGTATTTGTGAAAGCGTTCCCCCATATAGGTGAAGCCCGCCGCGGTGGAAAGCCCCGCACCCGCGCCGATCACCACTTTCTCCGCGCGCTCTAACGCCTGTCTGATCTGTTCCAGCTTCTCTTCCATACCGATTTCCTCTCCTTTCAGACTCCGGCTTTGTTCCTTCCCGCCAAATCCCCACCGTTATCCCCTCGCCTCCACCGCCTGCACCGGGCAATGCTCTTTGCAGTTTGCGCAGTGCAGACAATGTTCCTGCTCAATCACAAACGGTTTTCCCTCCCGGATACACGCCTGCGGACAGTACTTCACACAGGTTCCACAGCCGATACATCGCTCCGAAATCCGATATCCCTTTGCTGGAACAGGAGCGCCTCCAAGAGAATAAGTTTCCCGGAAAATGGGACGCACGCCCAGATTAAAGTATTCTACCGTCCCTTCCTTTATAGCAAAAACTATGCCGATTTTTCTCGTTCCACCGGGATATACATTTGCAAGATAGGGCTGTTCCTCAAATATCCTGTCGATCCACTTCTCCTGTTCTTCTTCCGGCACAGGGTATGCCCACCCCGAAAGCCGGATCATTTCCTTATATTTTGTGTAGCCAAGTATCTGCACCCGCCCGTCATGGAGCAGCTGCCCGCAGAAATCCTTCCCTCTCGCCGTAAAGAAATACAAGCCGTCCTTCTCATAGTGGATTGCGCTGATATTACGAATCTGCGGGGCGCCGTCCTTGTCCACCGTGGCAAAGTTTAACACGCCCACCCGCTGTAATTTTTCCAAGCAAATCTGTAAGTCCATGATACACTCCTTCCATGTTTCCTCCTTCTACTTTTCTCGCCATGCCGGATCCTATTACTCGTCGCGGATTTCTTTCCAACAGTTGGGATCCGCATCGTAGAAATCCCCACTCGCCCCGCTTGCCACGGCAGGACAGCCTCTGCACCATGCCTTCAGCTCGCATTTCGCGCACTTTTTAAATTTATCGTAATCGCGGTACTGCTCCATCTGGCACACCCACACATCGGAGAGCCGGTCTTCAAATATATTTGCCACCTTACTGTTCTGCACCCGCCTGCACACGTAAATATCGCCATTTGGCAGAATCGTTATATGGCAGTTCCCGCAGTTGCACCCGCCGTAAATGACACCCTCCTTCGCATCCGCCGGTATCTTAAATTCGCCGGTCTCATACTCGTAAAGAGTCCACAGATGGTCCTTCTTGTTAAAGTAAGTTTCGCAGCCTGCTGCCTCGTACTCCTTAAACTTCTTGTCGCAGGCCGCAAGCAGTTCCCGGTATTCTAACGGCGTCATCCCCGTATCCTTCTCCCCGCTGGTGGGACAGTATCTGGCGAAGGCAAACACATCCGCCTTGTATTCCACCACCGTGTCGATGATATCCGGGATTTCCTTGATGTTTATCCCCGACACTGTGGTCATAATGACCGCCCGGATACCCGCCCGTTTCAGACAACCGATCTTTTCAAGCGTCAGGTCGAAGGAGCCGGGCTTTCTGAACCAGTCGTGAGTCTCCCTCATCCCGTCCAGCGAAAGCTGATATTTCTGACAGCCGCATTCCTTCATTCTTCTGCACACCTCGTCATTTAGGTGAAACGGATTGCCGAGGATTGTGAAGGGAATCTCCTTGCTTTTCAACAGCTCCAACAGCCGCCAGAAATCCGGGTGCAGAATGGGATCGCCACCCGTGATGTAAAAATAAGGCAGTCTGTGGTATACTTCACAGAAATCCTCACATGCCGCCACAACCTCCTGCATCTGTTCCCAGTTCATAGCGTCCAGACTCTTGCAGTTGTTTTCCGAAAAAATATAACAGTGCTTGCATCTCTGATCGCAGTCATCCGTGATGTGCCACTGAAAAGCAAAATATTCGCTCATGTTTTTTCTCCTCTTTCTCATTTATGTAAACCTTTAGTGCTGTGCTTTTAATTTATTTCAACCTTACTCTGCTGTCTTTTGCTGTCCGGCAGCCCATCATTTCGCAGACCGCCGGACAATCCATGTACTCCGGAGCGCAGACTTATTTGTCCGCTACCCCACAGGCGGAACCACATGCCGCGGGTTTCTCCACCGGCTTATCTCCCGCCCCGCAGGCAGAGCCGCACGCTGCGGGTTTCTCCACCGGTTTGTCTCCCGCCCCGCAGGCAGAGCCGCACGCTGCGGGTTTCTCTGCCGGTTTGTCTCCCGCCCCGCAGGCAGAGCCGCACGCTGCGGGTTTCTCTGCCGG
>CASWVG010000015.1 GCA_949472775.1 uncultured Lachnospiraceae bacterium | reverse complement strand
GAATGTAGCACGGCGGAGAAAAGGCAAGGATATAAACGAGCAAAAGAAAGCAGCGGAGCTGCGATTTTGCGAATGTAGCACGGCGGAGAAAAGGCAAGGATATAAACGAGCAAAAGAAAGCAGCGAAGCAGCGATTTTGCGAATGTAGCACGGCGGAGAAAAGGCAAGGATATAAATGAGCAAAAGGAAGCAGCGAAGCTGCGGTTTTGCGAATGTAGCGCTGCGGAGAAAAGGCAAGGATATAAACGGGCAAAAGAAAGCAGCGAGGCAAAATAGTAGAAAGGAAAAAGAGTATGCAGATTACAACGAGGGTATTCGGAGAGATTACGATTGATGATGACAAGATCATTCATTTCCCCGGCGGGATCGTTGGGTTCCCGGACCTGCAGGACTTTGCGTTGATACATGATGAGGAGAAGGGTACCGATACGATTCACTGGATGCAGTCTTTGCAGGAGCCCGCGTTTGCAATGCCGGTGATGGATCCGCTGATTGTGCGGCCGGACTATAATCCTGAGGTGGACGATGAGCTTCTCAGAAATATCGGCGAGCTGCAGCCGGATGAACTGTTGGTGATGGTGACGGTGACGGTGCCCAAGGACATTAACAAAATGACCGTGAATCTGAAGGGACCCATCATAATCAACGCGGCGAAGAGACTGGCGACGCAGGTGATCGTGGAGGGGGATGAGTATGTGGTTAAATTTCCCATCTATGATATCTTAAATGCGAATAAAGAGAAGGCAGGTGAGTAAATGTTAGCTTTATCCAGAAAGAAGAATGAAGCGCTTGTGATTAACAACAACGTGGAGATCACAGTACTTGAAATCAAGGGAGAGCAGGTAAAGCTTGGCATTAGCGCACCGAGGGAAGTGCCTGTGTACCGGAAGGAAGTTTATGTACAGATTCAGAGCGCGAATAAAGAGGCCGGTGATGTGGAAGGCATGGAGGCGCTGAAGAATTTGCTGGGATAAGCAGTATAAAATAGTAAGAGCGCGGGTCGGAGGTTATCTTCGTCACCGCGCTCTTTTCTTTAAGATAATCTTGTCCCATGCAGATATATAGTTGTAGCATTATCGTTTCATAGTATCGGTAATTATCTTTAGCATCTGAGCAAGTCTTATCTCATATGTGTGGCAGTTCGCCACTTTTTCGTACCCGTTGATTGCGATTTCTACCCGTTCCTCTTCGTGGGACAAATAATAACGTACTTTTTCTTCCAGCTCTTCCATAGATTCATAGGTCTCCAGATCGCGGCCGATCTCGAAGTAATCAGGGATTTCTGTCTGATAGTTTGTGAGGAGGAAACCGCCGCAGCCCAGAATATCCCAGATCCGCAGGGAGAGGCCTGTTTCGATGGGACGCATGGTCATGTTCAAATTAATTTTGCTCGACTGAAAGACCTTTGGCATCTCAGTCAGCGTGTTTACGCCGCCTTTACTGTGTACTTTGGGAAGACGGGAGGCGTCGCTTCTGGTGTGCAGGGTGACAGGAAAGCGCTGCGAGAGGCGGTTTAAGGTGCGTTCCCGCTCCACGGCGGCAAGTTTCATGCCAATATACTGATGCGCCACGAGATAGCGGGACATATCGGCATAAGTATCTTCACTTTTATAGAAGCCAGGATCGGCTTCTGAGATTTCGCGGATCACCTCTTCCGTCAGACTTTCGGAGATGAAATTACAGCCGAAAACCTTAAGCTGGGCTTCGATCAACCCGTCCACAAAGCCGCGGGCGTGATCGGAGAGCACGAGACTGTCATATTTGCATTTTTCCGTATACAGGGAGCCTACGAACAACACATCCGCCCCGTAGGCAGCATAGTCTTCATCCGACATACTAAGGACAACGTTTTCCCAGCGTTTCACATTCGTGGCGAGAGGCAGATAAAAGATGCAGTCCGGATTGATCGGGGAAAAGAAGTCGTACTGTGCTTTATCAAACAAAAAAATACGGTTGTATGTGTTTTTCAGGGCGTTGGAAAACAGCTCGGGCACCGGGGAGTCCACACTCCAGCAGACGTAAGGCACTTTCCACTTTTCGCAGGTGTAGGAAACGGCCGGGAAAAAATTGATGCTGAATACGAAGGCGAGGGGGTGAGCCAGAATCCATTCGGACACTCTCGCCGCGCATTCCCGGGGAGATGCCTGCTTGTCGTGCATTTCCAGCTCTTCCGTATGTACCGTGATGCCGAAATTTGTAAAAACCTGCAGGATATCCGGCTCACATATACTGTTGTAGCGATAGAATAAGATTTCCATGAATACCTCTTTCCTCTTTATGCCAGAAATTCCTGTTCGACAGCGGCGAAAAACATTTCTGATATTTGTGTCAGTTTCTCCCGGTAGACGGTAAGACCGCAGGAGCGGCGGACTTCCACATCATAGTTTAGAACGGCCTCTTTCAAGGCATTTGCGTGAACCGGCAGCTCGTCGTTTTCCAGATAGTCATACAGGGAGAGAAGGAGCTCTTCCGTCTGTTGCAGGATGGTCACGGCTATGAAATAGGCGTCGTCCGGCAAGGCCGCGCCGGTAAGTATGCCCTGAATCAGATAGCGCAGATCATCAGCCCGCCTGGTGATTTCGGATGCGCGTGCGAGGACGAAGGACTCGGAGCCGTTTTCACGTGCAAAATCCATGACGGCTTCGTCCGCGGTCAGGGTATAGAGCGTACAGGGGCCGAAGCTGTCCTTCTGCGCATGTGTACACAGAGCTGCCAGTTCCGGAGGTACGGTTTCCTTTATCGTGTAGAGAAAGAGCAGTCCGCCCGGTTTTATCCTGTTTATGGCGTCGCAGACTGCCGCAGGTGCGGGACAGGTGTCCAGCCGGTAGAGCAGCGCAGCGCAGGAGCAGGGACTTATCGCTGTGAGGGAAAAGGGACTGAGCGCCAGTGCCGTCAGGGCGCTGCCTGCATGCAGGAAGGTCATAAAATCCTGAATGACCCGGTAGGCCATGCAGTCTGTGCCGGCGCCGTAGGCAGCCAGATTTTTTGCGCGGTTATCCGAGAGCAGCAGAGGATACAGACAGCTCAGAATCAGGGCATAGCAGCCAAGATACGGGTCGTCATGGCATAAATCCTCGAATTTTGCCATGCTGCCAGAAAGGCGTTCCCAGATGGTTTCGCCTTCGCTATAGTAGAATGAGAAATAGGGTCTTTTCGTTACGTTGGAATAGTCGGGAAGCGTTGGCTTTTCCAAAAGGGTAAAAACCTGTCCGTTCTCCTCCAGGAAAACACAGGTGTCGGTAGTTGCTATTTTCATGACTGTCTCCTTTTCAGTGCCTGCAGCTCAACGAGAACCTGAAGCCTGCCGGCCAGCCGTTCATAGTCGAAATACGATTGCATATAAGTCCGTATCTCGTGAAAATTGCGGGCCAGATAATCGGAATCCTGACAGAGTGACAAAAGTTCCCTGGAAAAACCTTTCACATCTTCGGGGTCAGGGGATATTCTGCCTACCCGGCCGCTATCGGTCATATCGGGAGCAGCGTCCACACCGGTGGTGATTACGGTACAGCCGAAAATGGCGGCTTCCGGAAACACATTGGGGCTGCCTTCTGCGCGGGAGGTGAGGGCAAAGATCTTGGCCTTTTTATAATATTGATAAAGCGTCTGCTTGTCGGAGATATTTCCGGTCAGATGTATGTGTGGCGCAAGTGGCGGAAACTCCCGGCAGAAACGGTCATAATCCGCCTGGAATTCAGGGGTGACGCTTCCGGCCATGACAAGCTCCCACGGCTCTTTGAGAGACGGGAAAGCCAGCGCGTAGGCATAGAGAAGCATCATGGAATTTTTCTGGGCCGTGCCGAGCCGTCCTACGGTGAGTATCATATTTTCCTTGTTCGCGAGCTGTACGTCACCGGCCTCTGGATAGAGGGGATAATAGACCCCGTTGGGGATATATTCCACGGGCCGCAGCCATTTTTTATAGAGAAAGGATTGAAGTCTTCTGATCTCGCAGCTTATGATGTCACAGTCTTCCAAAAAAACGGAAAAATTTTTATCATGGAGGGGATATGCGTTCGCCCAGTCAATATTGGTGTCCAGTTTCAGATAAATGACGCCGTCGGGACGCAGGGACTTGTATGTGCGCGCCAGCTCCATATATTCACCCCTCGCGCCGAAGAGAAAAAGCAGGTCGATATCCTGACTGTGGGCGGACACATAGCTGACGGCCGATTCCATATGGGAACGGTCCTTTGGCAGGGGGATAAAATCTGCCCCTTCAAGATAGGACAGATAGGGGTAATCTCCTGTGCTCTGCGTTACAATCGAGAAGCTTTCCCCGAAGAGCCGGTAACAGACGTAGGGCAGGATCACGCGGTCTTTTAAGAGTTGCACGTTTTCCAACGGATAAGCCGGGATCATGCACATTTTATATTTTTTCATGGAATCAGGTCTCCCATCGGTTGATTTGGTTTGATGGGATCATTATATAGTAAACGGGAAACGATTTCAATTTTTTAAAGTTAATTCTAACTATTTTTGGGGTTATACTAAATTTTTGTTGTTTTTTTCCGATATAGATTACAAGAGATTGCGTTTGTTAGTTTGCCCGCTGCGGACGTAATCGTGAGACGATTCCAATTTTTTTACTAATATCACACGGAGGTGATTGACGATGGCAACAATTGAACCATTAAACAGTGCCATGACATATCAGGCACAGGCAGCATCCAAACCTCAGGCAGTGACACCAGTGAACACGGAAGTTCCGGAGGATGAGCAGACGGTCAATGTCGATGAGACGACCGCGTCCGTGACGAGACCGCAGCCGGAGGACGATAAGAGCGGTGAGGAGGCCGGGAGCCAGCAGCAGGCGAATGCGAAGACGCAGCAGCAGGTGCCCCCCAGGCAGGTCCAGCAGCAGAAGTCCGATCAGCTTAAGAAAGCAATCGCGGAGATGAACAGAAGGATCAATAACAGCAACGAAGAGGCTGTTTTCGGCGTTCACGAGGACACCAACCGGATCATGATTAAAATCATGGATAAGGAGACCAAGGAAGTCATTAAGGAGTTCCCGCCAGAAAAGACTCTGGACATGATTGCCAGAATCTGGGAGATGGCCGGTATTCTTGTGGATGAAAAGAGATAGACAATCAGGAGGAGACGACAATGGCTATCAGAATCACAGGTATGTATTCGGGACTTGATACCGAGAGTATTATCAACGAGCTGGCTTCGGCTCAGAGCTATAAGAAAAATAAGCTAGTGAAGGAACAGAAGAAATTATCGTGGAAACAGGACGCGTGGAAGTCTTTGAACACGAAGGTTTACAGCTTCTATCAGAAGCTGGATGATATGCGTCTGCAATCTTCTTACATGAAGATGAAGACGGTGGTGTCCAATCCCAATGCCATTAAGGTTTCGGGCGGTAAGGTGGACGGTTCCCATAAGATATCGGTGAAGCGGCTTTCCCGTCAGGCGGCGTTAACCAGCGGAAGTCTGGCAAAGGGTGATGTGGGTTATACCGAAAATGCTACCTTGAAGCAGCTTGGCATGAGTGGTTCCGGCAGTATCCGGCTTAGCGATGTCGGGGGCAACTATGTCGATATTAAAGTTGACGAAAACATGAAAATCAGCGATTTCGTGAAAGCGGTTGAGAAGAATACGGCGTTGAAGGCAAGTTTTGATCAGGCTAACCAGCGTATTTATCTCAACTCATGGGCGTCGGGCAAGGAGGGAGAATTCTTCCTGACAGGAAATGATGCGGGGGGCACATCAGCCTTGAAAGCGTTAAAGCTTATGTCTGCAGGCGATCTCGAAAAGCTGACAGCAGCAGGCAGTGAGTATGACGTTTGGTCGAAGTATGCGTCCTATGACTTTAAGACGGGATTTCCGAATTACGGTACGTCTACTGATTATGCGACATCTTTCGGCTATTCGGCTGCGTACAAAAAAATGATTGAAGAAGAGACGCTGAAACGCATGAAGGCGTTGAAGGCGGAGAATGATAAGCTGGCGACAGCCAGTGCGAACTGCGACAAGGCTAATCAGAAGAATGTAGACACTTTTAGGGAAATCCTTCAGAATAAGGATGGAAAATACGACGCGTATAAGAATTATATAGCCGGCTATAATGCCACTTGGGATAAGGATACCGATCAGGCTGCGATACAGGCTGCGGGTAAAGCTTTGTTTGATAAGATCTATGGAACGGAGCAGCAGGCTAAGAACGACGATGGTAGCCTTAAGTTTGATGAAAATAATAACCCCGTTATGGAGCGCGTCGGCGGCATGGCGGGTGAACTGAAGACTCGTCAGGAAACCTTGAGTAAGGCACAGGAGGATCTGAAGAAGGCGCGTGAAGATCAGGCAAACGGTGTCGCAGGTTCGGATCAGAAGGTAAAGGATGCGGAGGCGGCTGTGGCAGCGGCTTCCAAGGCGGTCAGTGACCAGAAGACGGAGATTGCCAGGGCGGAGGAAGTATACGGCGTTTATAGCGCATTTGACAAGAATGTGGAAGAGAAGAAAGCCAATACCGAAAAGACCGCTGAAAATAATAAGAAGTTTCATTATGACGATACTACTAAAACCTACATGGAGAAAGATGCAAGCGGCAATGTGCTTGCGAGCGGCAATACGATCGGTTCCGGCGTGATGAGCGCGGCGGTTGCTCAGGAATTTGATAAGAAGGTGGCTGAGGCGCAGAAGGTGATGGCTGATGTGCGTAATGCCGACGGTAGCTTGAAATTGCCCAGTACAGACGGTACAGCCAATACAGGCAGTACCTTGCTTGCCGATGCGCAGGGAACTAAGGTTTCCGGCGAGGATGCAGAGATTGTGGTGGACGGCGTTTCCTACACCTCTTCCACCGATACGCTGACGGTAAACGGTATGACGATCACGGCTCTCGAGCAGACGGATAAGGACGTCACTGTATCGACCAAGACGGATACGGAAGGCGTTTACGATATGATCAAGGATTTCATCAAGTCATACAGCGAGCTGATAAACGAGATGGATTCTCTTTACAACGCCGAGTCTTCCAAGGGGTATGATCCGCTTCTCGCAGAGGAGAAGGAGGCGCTTTCCGACAGTGAAATCGAGGAGTGGGAGAAGAAGATCAAGGATTCTCTGTTGCGCAGGGATTCTACCTTGAGCGATGTGTCTTCCGCTTTGAGAATGGATATGATGATGACCATGAATATTGGTGGCAAGTCCATTTCTCTTGCGGATTTTGGTATTGAGACCCAGAGTTATTTCAAAGCGAAGGACAATGAGAGAAATGCTTACCATATCCTTGGAGACAAGGATGATCCGCTTAGTTGGGATCCCGAGGCAGGGAAACCCAGCTTGAGCAGCATGATCGAAAACAATCCCGATATGGTGATGGAGTTCTTCACGGGACTGACCGATAAACTACACGACACGATTGCGGATAAGATGTCTCCGACGAAGATGAGCA
Organism: uncultured Lachnospiraceae bacterium; assembly: GCA_949472775.1. GTDB lineage: Bacteria > Bacillota > Clostridia > Lachnospirales > Lachnospiraceae > UBA3282. The sequence goes on along the minus strand of CASWVG010000015.1, from coordinate 44,901 downwards.
GTGCCCTCACCATCTACAATGACAAGAAGATGAAAGAGGACTACGACGAATATACCAAGCTGATTAAGGAGCAGGAAGAGAAGCTGAATGCTTATATGGATAAGTGGTATGCGAAGTTCTCAGCCATGGAGACGGCGCTTGCGAAGCTGGAATCTAAGAACGGCTCACTCTCGAGTTTGTTCGGCGGTTGACGCACATAATACAGGCAGGTAGGATCAAGGAGGAGAAAAGCTATGCCGGCACGTAATCCCTTTGCGGAATACACAACCAATAAAATTCTGACGGCTTCCCCGGCGGAAGTGACACTTATGCTCTATGAGGGGGCGATCAAATTCTGCAATATTGCGATTGTTTCGATTGAGCATGGCGAGATTGAAAAAGCGCATCTGAATATTACGAAGACGCAGCGTATTATCGAGGAATTTCGCAATACGCTGGATCACAAGTATCCGGTGGCGGAAGATTTTGACAGGATTTACGTGTATTTGCTCCAGCGCCTTCTGCAGGCAAATATCAAGAAGGACACGGCAATTCTGGAGGAAGTGAATACACATTTGAGAAGCGTTCGGGATACATGGAAGGAAGTTATGAGAAAGAACAACCAACATGCGTAGAGAGGTGGCGGTATGAGTCTGAGCAGTGCACAGATTCTGGTGGAGAGTCTGGAGAAAAAGAGCCGGATTCTCGATGAGATCATAAAGGAGAATGAGGCACAGGAGGTTCTGCTTAAGCAGGACGAAGTGGATATGGAGGCGCTTGACGTTTCCGCGGACAGGATGGGCGAGCTTGCGGAGAAGCTGGAACTTCTGGACGAGGGCTTTGAGGCGGTGTACGACAGAATCAGAAAGGAACTGATTGATAATAAATCAGTTTACCGCGAAGAGATTAGGCGGATGCAGGAGCTGATCGCCGTGATTACGGAGAAGGTGGTCGGTATAAACGCCGCAAGAATGCGCAATAGGGTACAGGCGGAAAAGCAGTTTAAGAAAAGAAGACAGCAGATCGGAAAAGCCGCTTCCAAGATGAAGGTGAGCCAGAACTACTATAATAATATGAACCGTTTGAACTATGTAAGCCCGCAGTTTTACGATAACAAGAAGTAAATGAGTCCCTGAGAAAAATTTTTAAAAATTTTTTCTCAGGGACTAAAGTATATCGGATTCCCACCGATATATAATACAAGTAAAGTAAAACATTTACTTGAAGACAGTGGCGAAACCAATGTCAGCGGACGGGACGGAGGAAGAACCACACAAACAATAATGCGGCAAGGATGCCGCAAAAAATTCAAGGAGGAATATAGTATGATAGTAAAACACAACATTACAGCGATGAACTCTAACAGAATGCTGGGTCTCACCACGAAGTCTCAGGCGAAGTCCACAGAGAAGTTATCTTCCGGTTACAAGATCAACCGTGCAGCAGATGATGCAGCAGGTCTCTCCATTTCCGAGAAGATGAGAAGACAGGTAAGAGGTCTTACTCAGGCTTCTGCTAACGCACAGGATGGTATCAGCGTAGTACAGACCGCTGAAGGCGCACTCAACGAAGTTGAGGATATGCTTCAGAGAATGAACGAGCTGGCAGTTAAGGGTGAGAATGGTACCCTGACCACTTCCGACCGTGCAGCGATCCAGGCTGAGATCGGCCAGTTGATGAGTGAAGTTGACCGTGTACAGAGCACCACAACCTTCAACGAGATGAACCTGTTAGACGGCAGATTCATCAAGGGCGTTCAGGTAGGTGCTGAGGCTGGTCAGCACATCGACATCTCCATCAAGAACATGAGTATGACTGGTCTTGCTAGCTACATCGGTACTTGGACAGATGGTAAGTCTACCGACAGTAAGCTGTATGGTGCGATTACCTTCAACGCACTGACATCCGGAACGACCAGTGTTCAGGTAACAACTTATTCTGTTAAGGGAACAGCGAACACGATTCAGGGTGCAACCGCAGCTACAAGCACCACATCCTTCTCTACAGTTAAGGATAAGAAGTACAACATGGTTGCTATGAGTTCTACTATGGCTCAGAAGCTGGTTACAACCTTCCAGAATCTGGTAGGTGGTAATTCCGCAACTGTTGCTACAACCAAGGATTTCAACTCCCTGAATGCATTCATTAAGGGCGCTCTGCAGATCGTATCTGCTCAGAGATCTGACCTTGGTGCTATCCAGAACCGTCTGGAGCACACGATCAGCAACCTGGATAACATCGTAGAGAACACCCAGTCCGCAGAGGCTGCTATCCGCGATACAGATATTGCTACGGAGATGGTTCAGTACTCCAACAACAATATCCTTCAGCAGGCAGGTACATCTATGCTGTCTCAGGCAAATCAGGGCAACCAGTTGGCACTGTCCTTACTTGGCTAATCGCTGTAACAGGATTACGAGTGAAACTATCAAAATCCCCCACCCGAAAGGATGGGGGATTTTTTCCGCGATAAGCAGAGTAGGAAGGCTGGCGGGGCAGACATCATGCTTGCATTCCGTTTATTCTACGTTAAGTTTCTTCAACGCTTCCATGGCGGGCGGATAGTCTCCGCAGTTTTCATAGTGGGTGCGGGCAATATCACGCTTGTCGAACATTTCATAGATGAGACCGATGTAATAGCTGGGAACATGAGGGTCCACGAGACTGTATTTGGGGGCACTCAAGGCTTGCACAAATTCGGGAAGAGCCTTGAGGGGTTGTCCCATGCACAGGTAAATGCGTCCGGACAGACAGAGGAAATCCTTATAGTCTGCGAAGGAGCTGCGATAGGGAAGGATGTTTGCCGCTTCTTCCACATGACCGTTGTCCAGAAGAATGCTGGCGTAATTACAGAGAAGAACGAGGGTATAGTCTGCACCGGGCAGGGGCTGCAGCTCCATGGCGCTGCGAAACCAGTGGAGTGCGTTTTCATGATCCCGCATCAACATATAACTTTGACCGAGTTGAAAATGGAGGTAGGGGTTTTTCGGATCGGCCTCGATTTCGGCACGGATCATGGAGATATCGCGTTCTGCCTTTTTCCTGAGTTTTTCTGCTGTTCCCTGATACCCGACATGATCGACGCAGATGGGAGCGTCATAAGATGCAGGATCCACGGACCCGATGGGAACCAGAACCTCATGGATCGGGTTGACAAAATGATAAAGTTGTCTGTTAAAGAGCCGTTGCAAACGCACCACTTGCTGTTTGGTTTCCCCATCCACATCGAAGTGACTGAACAGTTCGATGGCGCCGAGGCTTTTTGGGTGTGCTTCCAGAGCATTTTGCAGGGCGTCCCAATCGAGGGGACGGAGAAATTCATCGGTGTCCAGAGAGAGAACGATATTGTGCGTGGCATGACTGATACAGAAGTTTCTGGCGGCGGAGAAATCGTTAATCCATGCAAACTCGTAGACGTGGTCCGTGTATTGTCTGGCGATTTCTAAGGAATGATCCGTAGAGCCGGTGTCCGTAACCACGATCTCAAAGGGATAGGGCTTTAATGCTTCCAGACATTTCATAAGGTATTCTGCTTCGTTTTTAGTGATAATACAAACGGAAATCGGAATCATACTATCCCTGCTCCTCCATATTTCTTTTCAAATCTTCCAGTTTTTCCAGTGCCATAGGGTAGCCTTTTTCAGCAGATTTCACTAAAAAGGAGGCTGCCGCGGGCAAATTTCCCAGAAGCTCGTTCGCAAAGCCCATGCTAAAGAGTGCCATACCGCTGTAATCTTCCGACTCCGATTCGGGCGTACACTGTAGTGCTTTCACAAACTCCATCATCGCCTTTAAGGGCTGGGGCGGCGTCTGATTCAGATAGAGGGCACCCATACTGCACAGGAACTGTTGGCTGTGTGCATAATCATTATAAACCGGGGTATAGAGAGCAAGAGCCTCTTCCGCCCTTCCGGTCTGTACCATAACGTTGATAAAGTTATTTGCCATCACATGAACCCAGATATTATCCAGATTTAAGGGTAGCTCAAAGGCCTTTTTGTAATAGGTATAGGCGTTTTCAAAATCGTTGATCAGGTTGTAGGATTGTGCCACCTGAAAATAGAAATAGGGCTCTGTGGGATCACGTTCGATCTCTTTGAAAAGGAGAGCGTTATTGCGCTCTGCTTTGATGCGTTTTTCGTCGTCGGTGCCGATATAGCCCACATGATCTACGACTAAGGGAATATCGTAGCGCTCATAATCGGTGCGATCTGTCCGGATATCGGCCACCTGCTCATGGATCAAATAGATATAGTGGAAATTGCGTTTATGGAAAAGACGATCAATTCTTTCCTCCGAGCAACTTTTGGCATATTGGGTGTCTGAAAAGCTTTTTCGTAGAATCGCGCCTACGCTGCCGCGGGGATGCGCTTCAATAGCCTCGATCATCCCGTCCAGATCCAGTTCGATCAGATACTCGTCGCAGTCTAAGACAAGCACATAGTTATGGCTGGCTTTACTTAGGGAGTAGTTTCTGGCGGCGGAAAAATCACCGATCCATTCGAAGTCGTAGATCTTGTCCGTGTATTTGGCGGCCAGCTCTTTTGTCTGGTCTGTAGAACCGGTATCCACGTATATAATCTCAAATGGATAGTGGGTGAGCGGTTCCAGACATTTTTCTATATGTTTTTCTTCGTTTTTTCCTATGATACATACGGAAATCGGAATCATGTGTTTCCTCCTCATTTCTGCGCAGGGAATGCGCGTTTTTTTATAGGTAATTGCCGCAATTTTTATAACCGGATATGGGTGGCGCTATTCTCGAGCTGTCAGGGCAGAGGCCGCGTCAGTTGTTGTTTAGGAGCCGCTTAGATCGGCAAGCCTTTCTAAAGCAGGTGAAAAGTCAAAGTCGGCGGCTTTTTGATAAAAGCGCAGTGCGGAATCCCGACTGCCCAGCATTTCGTTTACCAGACCGATGTTGTAGTAGGGAATGAAGCTGTTGGCGCCTTTCTCTCTTGCATCAGGGCATTGCAGCGCTTTGACATATTCCGCCATGGCCTTGAGGGGCTGCGGCGGATCCAGATTCAGATAGATATTGCCCATGCTGCAATAAAAATTGGCGTCCCCGGCAAAATGTTCGTAGAGCGGTTCGAAAAAGAGCCGTGCTTCTTCAGAGCGGCCAGTATGGTTCATGGCGTTAATGTACGCAGTAGCCATGATCTGCGCCCAAGGTTCCGAAAGATTTAATGGGAGCGCAAAGGATTTTTTATAGTAAATGTAAGCGTTTTCATAATCATAAATACCGTTGTAGGACTGTCCTACCTGAAAATAGAGGTAGGGATCCCTGGGATTTTTTTTGATTTCCCGTAAGAGAAGAGTGTTGTTGCGCTCGGCTTTTTGGCGCATGGCATCCACACCGCCGCTGTAGCCCGCGTGATCCACGGTCAAGGGGATTTCGTAGCTTCCGTAGAACGGACTGTCTGCGTCTTTCGTTACCACCTGCTCATGGATGATGCCTTTGTAATGAAAGTGCTTCTTGGAAAAAAGCCGTTCTACCCGGTCGGGGTAGTTTGTCTGCGTACCGTTTGCCTCGTAGTAGTTGTTGCGCAGCAACAGACCGACGCCCTGCGGATGTGATTCCAGTGCGGCATAGAGAGCAGACAGATCGAGGGCCGTCAAATATTCGTCACAGTCTATAAAGAGCACATATTCATGTGAGGCTTTTTCCAACGCAAAGTTTCTGGCGGCGGAAAAGTCGTCGATCCATTTAAAATCGTATATTTTGGCGCCATGCTTCGCGGCAAGTTCCTTCGTGCGGTCGCTGGATCCGGTATCCACATAGACGATCTCGAAGGGATAAGGGGCGAAGGGAGCCAGACAGTTCTCGATATGCTGTTCTTCGTTTTTACCGATGATACATAGGGATATAGGGGGCATGGGATTTCTCCGTTATTCTAGCTTTTCTTATTTTTAAGGACCGCTTATGGTATGTGTTTGCCAAGGGGGCTGTTCCTGCAAATGTCATCTGACGGTCACTGATCCTATGGACGGAGCGCGGTCAGACGCTGCATGGCGGGAGAAAAATCTCCACACTGCGCATAGAGTGCACGGGCCGACTCCGTGTCTCCGAGCCGTTCAAAGATTTCTCCGCACCGGTAAAGAGGCAGGAAGGAGTTTGCGCCGTTTTGTCTGCCGTCTGGCATCTGTAACACTTTTTGGAATTGTTCAAGAGCCTGCTCAAACATGCCGTTTTCCTTATAAATATTGCCCATCAGATAGACAAAATCCGTGACGGATGAAAATTCGCCGTAGATGCCCTCGAAACCGAGCGCGGTTTCGAACTGTCCCGTGTGCAGCAGCGCATTGCCGTAGGAAACCACCATAGCCTGTACATAGGCAAGTTCCGGATCCAGATCAAAGGTAAGTCCCTTGTCATAATAGGTGCAGGCGCGGGAAAAGTCCTCCAGAATTTCGCACGTTTTCCCGAGCTGATAGTAGAGATAGGGGTTATTGGGGTCAGCATCGGCTTGTTTTTCGAGTAATGTAAAATTACGCCTGTATTTGGCAGCCTGTTCTTCCGGTGTCATATCGTAACCGGTGTGAAGCAGAGTCGTGTGAAGCAGCAGAGCGGGTATTTCCTTGCCGCAAACCGGTGTAAGCTGCTCGTGGATCAACCCCGTGTATCGATATAGTTTTTTGTTAAAGAAACGCTCGGTGTAATCCACATTATTCAGCGTAAGTACGCCGTTTTCTGTGACCAGATTTTCACGGGAGACGCTTCCGACTTTGTCTGACAGATGCTTGCGGAAATAGGTAAGCTCCTCCACGTCGATTTCTTTGATAGTCTCGTCACAGTCGATCATAAAGATCCAGTTGTTGGAAGCCTCACGCAGGGAAAAATTTCTGGCGGCGGAAAAATCGTCGCACCATGCAAAATCCAGCACTTTATCGGCATATTTTGCGGCAATTTCTTTCGTTCTGTCCGAAGAGCCTGTGTCCACTACTACGATTTCAAAACCGCAGGGCTTAATGGACGCAAGGCACTGCTCAATTCGCGCTTCTTCATTTTTAGCTATAATGCATACAGATATGGGATGCATGGAAAACTCCTTTATAGTCGGATCATAATAATTTATCTTAGCATATTTACGGGCAATAGGCAAATTTTAGAAGCAATAGGAGCGGTTTTGTGCTACACTGGTTACAGACAGGTGTCGGGCGGCGGAAGCATTTACAGAAAAAATGCGCTGCCATTGATTTTAAAGGATAGTTTTAGAGAGGGAAGAAAAGCGATGTCATACTTTGTACACGAGAGTAGCTATGTCGATGAGAACGTGACCATCGGCGAAGGCACAAAAATCTGGCATTTTTGCCATATACAATCGGGCGCGGCGATCGGTGAAAACTGTGTGCTCGGACAGAATGTAAATATTTCCAATCATGTAAAGATCGGTAACGGCGTCAAAATACAGAACAATGTATCGATATACGAGGGCGTGGAACTGGAGGACGATGTGTTCTGTGGTCCGTCCTGCGTGTTTACCAACGATCTGACACCGCGGGCGGCTTATCCTAAGGGGCATGAGAATTACAAAAAGACCTTGATAAAGAAGGGCGCCAGCATAGGGGCCAACGCGACGATTGTGTGCGGACACACGGTGGGTCGGTATGCGATGGTGGCGGCAGGGGCCGTGGTGACGGAGGACGTGCCGGATTACTGTCTTGTGAGAGGCGTGCCGGCGAGGGTGTGCGGTAAAGTGGACGAGAAAGGGAATATCCTGTAAAGGCTGTCGGATATTTCCATGTGTCAATAATTGCAGTTCCCGTCTGACAGTTGTGAGCGCCTGTACCATCTGGGCAGAGAATTGCGGGAACATATATGTGGCGCAGAAGAATGAAATCACAGGAAGCATGTCGGGTGAAGCGGCTTCATAAATCAGCCAGCATTTCCCGCACGCGGTCACGATAAGTATGGGCAGCAGCCACCTTGTCGTGGCCGTTTTTCGCGATCGCGATTCTTTCATCTTCGTGGGTCAGATAATAATCTATCTTCTGTAACAGATCTTCCTCACTTTCATAGTACTCAAAGTCTACCCCTGGGGTAAAGTTTTCGAGAAAATCTTCCTGATAATTACTTAGCAGAAAACCGCCGGCACCCAAAATATCGAATGCGCGCAGGGGTATGCCGCTCTTGATGCTGCGCAGAGAAATATTGAGATTGATCCGGCTTTGCTTAAATACCAGGGGCATCTGCGCATAGTAGTCTGCGGTCCCGTGGTTGCGCAGATTTGGAAGGGAAAAGGATGGGTCTAAGGTATACAGATCCAGTGTGTGCCGCTTTGTGACTGCGGTCAGCAGACGCAGACGTTCCAGTCCTGTAAGTTTGCGGTTGACGACGTATTGGGCATAGAGGTACTCTCTTGTCTCTACGCCGTCCGGATTGGGATCCATAGGAAGCGACCGATATAACTCTTCCATAATGGGAGACAATGATTCCTGTATAAAGTTACAGCCCTGCACATGCATCTGTGCCTGCATCAAGCCTTCCAGATATCCCCTCGCGTATGCGGAAAGGTTCTCCATGCGGTCAAAAAAGTTGTGGGACTCGGTGTAAAGGGAGCCCACGAAGGAAACGTCGTACAGAAATGGGCAGCCGGAAGTCTGAGGTGTGGCATGGGCGCTGCCGGTATCGGGGACAGCGGCCAGTGTAAAAGCAGCCGGGGACATGCTGTCCAGCCGGTCTGTGTTTGCGGCCATGGGCAGATAGCGGACGGTCTTGATGCCCGCCTCGTTAAATTCCCGGCACAGCGACCGGTCGAATATATAGATGGTATTGCAGGGGTTGATGGTCGTGTAGGAATAGAGCATAACGTAGGGGCTGTCATAAATCCATGAAATATAGGGAAGATCCTCGCGTTTACACACATTGGAAACGAGGGGAAAATAATTGAAGGAAAAGACCGCATCGGGAACTGTCTCACGAAGTTTTTCTGTGAGAGAGGACTCGATCTGCGCGTCTCTGCGGGCGTCTTTATTGGAGAAAGGGAAACAGATGACCTGATGTCCCTCCTTGGTAAAGGCGTCTTTTATGTCGGCATTGCCAAAACTTGCCCATTCGATAAAAAGTATTTTCATGGAGTTCTCCTCCTTAATAAAACGTCGCTGTCGGGTGACGGCTTTTGCAGGATCAGGGTGTCAAAAGGTGTTTATGAAAGGCTGAGCGGGCTTTTAGCAGGAAATTGCTGTAAAATAATCTGTATCGAGTATACCACAAATCACCACAAATGCATACGAAATCAGAAGTAGGCGCGAATGGCGGCGGCAGCTTTGGTAAATTAAAAATGTCAGAAAATTATGTTGCGATTTTGGAATCGTTATATTATAATGATTATAGAATATAGTTTGAGCAGAATAAAATAAGTTTTCGGAGGAGACAAATGTCGTTTACGGAGCAGAAGAGAGCGGAAATAGAAAAATACATGCTTCGCAAAATAGCGATTGACGATGAAAAGCTGATAGAAAAGACCATGGACAGCTTTGGCATTTCCATAACTTCCGCGAAACGTTATCTGAAAAAGATGACGGACGAGGGAAACGTGGTGAAACAGGCGGATCGGGCGTGCGGCTATGGGTTGTTTGAGGAGACATTTGAGGAGTGTGTTAAGATTGACGAAAGCGGACAACAGGAGGATGAGATCTATGACCGGCTGCTTCGGGAGAGATTGAGCGGCTGCGGGAAAAACGCGCGGCGGATCTGGCAGTATGTCTGTGTGGAGATGCTGAATAACGCACTGGAACATTCGAGAGGGACACAGATCCGGATGATTGTGAGAAAGAATATCCTATATACCACCGTTTTGATCGTGGATGATGGTGCAGGCGTGTTCCGGACGCTGGTGGAGTATATGGCGGGACACGGCTGGAACGAGCCGGACGAGAAAGACGCGCTGGTGGAGTTGTATAAGGGAAAGATTACAAGTGCTGCCAGCGCACATTCCGGGGAAGGTATCTTTTTCTCTTCAAAGGCGGTGGACACTTTTGCGATCTGGTCCGGAGGGAAAATGTACAAATGCTATGGAGGAAGAGAGCATACGGTACTGGAGAGCCGGCTTCTGGCATATGCGTCGCGATTTCAGAATATAGGCACGCTTGTCATGATGACACTGGAAAACGAGACGGCGAGAGATCTGGCGGAGGTGTTTGATGTGTATGCAGATGTGGACGAGGGATTGATCCGTACAAGAATACCGATCAGGGAAGCCTGTATTTCGGGGGAGCCGGTGGCGCGCTCTCAGGCCAGAAGAATCTGCCGGCGTCTGGAGGAGTTTAAGGAGGTTATATTGGACTTTGACGGCGTGGAATTTATGGGTCAGGGGTTTGCCGACGAGATCTTCCGCGTGTTTGCAGTGGCATCTCCCGGAGTCCTGCTATGTCCGGTACACATGGAAAAAGAAGTGTACCGCATGATACGGCACGTCGGCAGAGGGCAGCTTGCGGCAAATGTTCGTCTGGAAGCGGACGGTATGTCTGGCGCTTGAAAATAGTGGTTGACATGGAAAATAATTGGGTGTATTATTTATTTCATACTAATCATAGCGAAATAATATGAAATAAAACAAAGCGTCCGACTTCTTTATAACAGAGTCGGGACAGACACTATTTTTTCAATGGAATCTGCTGTTCTGACGTGCCGGAACGGCGGGAGAGGACGTGCAAAGGGGAGGATGAAGGAAATGGCAGATATTAAAAAGAGCGCATCGGAGCTGATCGGGCATACGCCGCTTATGGAGGTGACTCACTATGAGGAGAAGAACGGCATCACGGACGCTGTGATTTTGGTGAAGCTGGAGTATTTTAACCCGGCGGGTTCGGCGAAGGACCGCATCGCCTTACATATGATTGAGGTGGCGGAGCGGGAAGGGAAACTGCAGCCCGGTGGGACGATCATTGAGCCGACCAGCGGCAATACCGGAATCGGGCTGGCGTCCGTGGCGGCGGCAAAGGGTTACCGGGTGGTACTGACGCTGCCGGAAACCATGAGTGTGGAGCGGCGCAAACTTCTGCAGGCATACGGTGCAGAACTTGTGCTGACGGATGGCGCACAGGGTATGAAGGGCGCCATTGTCAAGGCGGAGGAACTGCAGGCGCAGACGCCCGGTTCGATTATTCTCGGACAGTTTGATAATCCGGCAAACCCGGAGATTCATAAACTTACCACAGGACCGGAGATCTGGGATGACACGGACGGAAAGGTGGACATTTTCGTGGCAGGCGTGGGTACCGGCGGCACCATAACGGGCGTCGGTTCTTACTTAAAGGAAAAGAACCCTGCAGTACAGGTGGTGGCGGTAGAGCCGGAGAGCAGCCCGGTTCTCTCGGGCGGACAGCCGGGTGCACACAAGATTCAGGGAATCGGGGCGAATTTCGTACCGAAAATTCTGGATACGGATATTTACGATGAGATCATAAAGGTTTCCAATGAGGACGCTTTTGCGGCAGGCAGGGCGATTGCCACGCAGGAGGGCGTGCTGGTGGGTATTTCCTCGGGAGCGGCGCTCCACGCGGCAACGGAGCTTGCAAAGCGCCCGGAGAACAAAGGGAAGATGATCGTGGCGCTACTGCCAGATTCGGGGGACAGGTATCTGTCTACGTCACTGTTTTCGTAAACCGTGCAGGCACGGTCTGCCCGGAAGAGCTGCTTAGGCCAAACGGTTGGATTACCTTGACATTTTGCGGGATTCATACTATAGTGAGCAGGGATAAAACCGTTGTTTTTTACAGCCGCACCATGCACTTAATGCATGGCGTCGGAGGCGGCGCCAGAATGCGCAGTTAATCCGAGGGAATTTCCTTCATTTTTGGGCATTTTGTGTGCATCATTGTTGCAATTCGCACTGAATAATCGTAAATTGGCGTGAGATCTGCGTGGGTGTGAACTGGAACATAAACTCGGGAGGAGAGTACGGAAATGATCGAGGTGCGGGATTTAAGCAAGACCTTTGAGACCGATGACGGGAAAGTGGAAGCTCTGCAGCACATCACACTGTCCATTGAGGCGGGTGATATCTATGGTATTATCGGCATGTCGGGTGCGGGTAAGAGCACACTTGTGCGGTGTTTGAATTTTCTGGAACGCCCCACGTCCGGCACGGTGGAGATAGAGGGAAAAGATCTGGGCGCGATGACGGAAGCGCAGCTTCGGGCGACCCGCAGAGAGATCTCCATGATTTTTCAGCATTTTAATCTGCTGATGCAGAAGAACGTGATAGACAATGTCTGCTTTCCGCTTGTGATCGGCGGCATGAAGAAGAAGGAGGCGAAAACGCGCGCGAAGGAGCTTTTGGAGATCGTGGAACTCCTGGACAAGGCGTCAGCCTATCCGTCGCAGCTTTCCGGCGGGCAGAAGCAGCGGGTGGCAATCGCAAGGGCATTGGCGGCGAACCCGAAGATTCTGCTGTGCGACGAGGCCACAAGCGCCTTAGACCCGCGGACGACACAGTCCATCTTACAGCTTTTAAAGGAAATCAATCAGAAATATGGTATTACGATTGTAATCATTACCCACGAAATGTCGGTGGTACGTGAAATTTGCTCCCATGTGGCGATCATCGGCGAGGGACATCTGGTCGAGCAGGGGCGCGTTTCAGATATTTTTGCCCATCCGAAGACTGCGGAGGCGAAAGAACTGATCCTGAAAGGCAGCGGCACGGACCGCCGCACGCTGGAGGACAGACAGAAGGAACTGATGAAGGGAAAGTGTTGTGTCCGCATTGTATTTTCCGTCAATTCTTCGTTTGAGCCGGTGATTGCGAATATGGTGTTAAAGTTTGGGCAGCCCATCAACATTCTGCGGGCGGATACGAAGAACGTGGAGGGAATCGCCAGAGGCGAGATGATTTTGAGTCTGCCGGACGACCGGAAGGTGCAGGAGGAAATGAAGGCTTACCTCACAGAGAGAGGGCTTGCCGTGGAGGAGGTGAACGGCTATGTGGACTAGTGACCTGACACTGATGATGCTGGAGGGTGTGCGGGACACCTTGCTTATGACACTACTGTCAACTTTCTTTGGCTATCTGCTGGGACTTCCCTGGGGCATTGTGCTTGCCGTGACGGATAAGACGGGGATCCGGCCGAACGCCGTGATTTATAAGGCGCTTGATGTGATGGCAAATATTTTGCGAAGCGTACCGTTTCTGATTCTGCTGATACTGGTGATGCCTCTGACGAGGGCGATTGTGGGAAAAACGACTGGATCAGTAGCCACCATTGTACCGCTGACCATCGCGGCGGCGCCCTTTATCGGGCGGATGATTGAATCCTCCATCAAGGAAGTGGATCACGGCGTGGTGGAGGCAGCGCAGAGTATGGGTGCAGGCACGTTTACGATTATATGGAAGGTGCTTCTGGTGGAGGCGAGGACGTCGATTCTGGTGGGTGTGACCATCGCCATCGGTACGATTCTCGGCTATTCCGCGATGGCGGGCGTGGTCGGCGGCGGCGGACTGGGCGATATCGCCATGCGCTATGGCTATTACCGCTACGAGACGCTGATTATGATTGTCTCGGTGGTACTTCTGGTGGTACTGGTGCAGATTTTCCAGACGCTGGGGATGCGGCTGTCTGTGAAACTGGATAAGAGGAAGTGAAATAGGCGATTACATAATTTTGCCATGCTTGTTGAAATTGTACAAATGGCACAATCAACGCAGACGCGCTTGCGCTCCGCTCCGGACGTAGCGGTACTAGGCTCGAAAATACCTCGCCAAGTACCAACGTCCTACAAGGGTCTGCTTATAATTATACCATTCGCACAATTATGGAAACGCTGTGAGGCGTTTCGCAGCAGCTATTATAGATAAGAGGAGGAGAAAATTATGAAAAAGAAAGTGGCAGTAACCATTGTAACTGCGGCGTTTGCGCTTTCGGCGCTTACGGGCTGCGGGGGGAAGAAGGATGACGGCACGATTACGGTGGCGGCTTCCGCGACGCCCCATGCGGAGATTCTGGAGCAGGTGAAGCCGATTCTGGCGGATCAGGGTTACACCCTTGAGGTGACGGTATTCAACGACTATGTACAGCCCAACCAGGTGGTGGAGAGCGGCGAGTATGACGCCAACTATTTCCAGCACATTCCCTATCTGGATTCCTTTAACGAGGAGCAGGGGACGCATCTGGTAAACGCGGGTGGCATTCATTACGAGCCTTTTGGGATTTATCCCGGAACCAAGAGCGATCTTTCCGCCATTGCGGAAGGAGACGTGATTGCGGTTCCCAACGATACGACCAACGAGGCGAGAGCGCTTCTGCTGCTGCAGGATAACGGCATCCTGACCTTAAAGGAGGGGGTAGGTCTGGAGGCAACCGTGCGCGATATCGAGGATAACCCTTACAATGTGGAGATCCAGGAACTGGAAGCGGCGCAGGTGCCCCGCGTTAAAGAAGAAGTGGCGTTTGTGGTACTCAATGGCAACTACGCGATGGAGGCAGGTTTTTCTGTGGCGAAGGACGCGGTGGCATACGAGCAGTCCGATTCCGAGGCGGCGCAGACCTATGTGAATGTGATCGCGGTGAAAGAAGGCAGCGAGAACGACGAGGGGATCAAGGCACTTGTGGCGGCGCTTAAGTCCGACACGGTGAAGGAGTTCATCAACAATACATACGACGGCGGTGTGATTCCGTTTGAATAGATGTACTAAGTTTCACTTGGGAGAATGCCTGAAAAACGGCATTCTCCGCATCTGTTTATTCTTTCAACTTATCAATGTCGGTGAGATTCACGCCGGAAACCTATAATTTAAACCCATGTTATAATATAATTATTAGAGTTTTCTTATGAAGTGTAAAGCTTGTTTTGTGATAACAATGATTGGATAGTTTTGTGATAACAGTGTATCGCAGCGAAGAGGAAAGATGCCTATGTCCCTGCAATTTTACTTCGGCGCGTCAGGCGCGGGCAAGAGTCGGAAACTGCATGATTATATCATAGAGGAGTCCCTGCATCATCCGGAGAAAAATTATCTTCTGATTGTGCCGGATCAGTTCACCATGCAGACGCAGATGGATCTGGTGGTGGAGCATCCGCGGCACGCGATTATGAACATCGACGTGCTCAGTTTCGGCAGACTGACCCACAGGATCATTGAGGAGGTGGGCGGAGAGGAACTGCCGGTTCTGGACGATACGGGAAAAAGTCTGGTGCTTCGCAAGGTGGCAGGGCAGGAGAGGGAGAAGCTGACGGTTCTTGGAAGCCACCTGCACAAGATCGGTTATATTCATGAGGTGAAGTCGGCGCTCTCCGAGTTTATGCAGTACGGTGTGGGGGAGAAGGAGCTGGAGGCGCTGATTGACTATGCAAAGGAGCGGGGAGCGCTCTACTATAAGCTCCAGGATCTACGGCACCTGTACCGTGCCTTCGGGGCGTATATACATGACCGCTTTATCACGACGGAGGGGACGCTGGACAGGCTGCGGACAGCGCTGCCGGAATCTGAAATCGTGAGGGGCAGTGTGATTGCCTTTGACGGGTTCACAGGGTTTACGCCGATACAGAACCGGGTGATTCAGGATTTACTGAGATTGACTGATAAAGTCATTGTCACGCTCACCATGGATGAGAGGGAGAATCCCTATCGTGTGGAGGGGGAGCAGAAGCTGTTTTACCTGAGTCAGAAAACAGTGGCGGCTTTAAGAAGGCTTGCCGGGGAAGCGGGTATTGCGGAGGATGCGCCTGTCTGGTGCACGGAGAAAAAGGAAGGACGGTTGCCCCGCTTTGCGGACAATCCGGAGCTGGCGCACCTGGAACGGAATCTGTTCCGTTATCCGCCCTGTGCCTACGGGGAGAAGGCGGAAAGGATTCACCTGATCGAGGCGTCCACACCGGCACAGGAACTTAGGCAGACCTGTATTGCCATCCGCAGGATGCTTCTGGAATCAGAGGCGCTCTGTTACCGCGATATCGCTGTGGTCACAGGTAATATGGGGGTGTACGGGAAAGAGGCGAAAGAGGTTTTTGACCGTTTTGACATTCCCGTTTATATCGATCAGACAAGGGGCATTCTGGGAAATCCCTTTGCCTCCTATGTGCGCAGCGCGCTGCAGATAATATTGCAGGATTTCAGTTTTGACGCGGTCTTTCACTATCTGCGCACGGGGCTTGCGGGCTTTAACGGGGAGGAAGTGGACAGGCTGGAAAATTATGTGCGCCGCTTCGGGATCAGAGGGCGGAAACGATGGAGCGAGGCATTCACTTACAGGGAGGAGGATCCGGAGGGTGAGGAGGCTTCTCTGGCGTCTCTTGCCGACTGCAATGTCATGCGCGAACGGCTGATGGAACAGATGCTGCCGTTTTTTGTGCCGCTTAAAACAGCGGGGGAAATGGTGCGCGCTCTCTATCAGTTTCTCGTGGCAAACGAGGTACAGCAGAAGCTGTCGGATTTTGAGAAGAAATTTAAAGAGGAGGGAGAACTTGCCAGAGCCAAGGAGTATGGGCAGATTTATCCGCTGGTGATCGACCTGCTGGACCAGATCGAAGGGCTTTTGTCGGGGGAGGAACTGACACTTAAGGAGTTTGCCGATATTCTGGATTCGGGGCTTGCGGAGATTACGGTGGGGACGATTCCCCAGAATGTGGACCGTATTCTCGTGGGAGATATCGAGAGGACACGTCTGAAGCAGGTCAAGGTGCTGTTTTTTCTAGGCGTGAACGACGGCAATATCCCGAAAGGCTCCGGGGGCGGGATTATCTCGGATCTTGACCGGGAGTTTTTGCGGGAGTCGGATATCGAACTTGCCCCTTCTCCGAGAGAGCAGATGTACATCCAGCGGCTCTATCTGTATCTGAATATGACGAAACCGTCGGAGGCGCTTTATCTGTCTTACGCCAGAGTGGGGGAGGACGGCAGGTCTTCGCGCCCCGCCTATCTGGTGGAACTTCTGCAGGGACTGTTTCCCGGGCTTACAGCGGAAACGCCGGAGCGGGAAGCGGTTGCCAAACAGCTTTTGTGCGGAGCGGACGGTGTAGGCTTTTTCACGGACATGCTGCGGGAGTACGCGGCGGGACGGCTTGCGGAAGAGGAACGCCGCACGCTAGTCACATTTTACCGTTGCTATGACGGGAACCCACAGTACCGGGGACAGATTGGGAATCTGGTGGAGACGGCGTTTGCAAGGCATGAGGATACGCCGCTCTCCCGGGCGGCTGCCACAGCTCTGTACGGCGCGTCCCTCTTAAACAGTGTCAGCCGTCTGGAAAAGTATGCCGCCTGCGCCTATGCCCATTTTCTGCAGTATGGACTTCGTCTGCGGGAGCGGGGCGAGTACAACTTTGAGGCGGCGGATATGGGAAACTTGTTTCACGGTGTGCTGGAAGGGTTTTCAAAACGACTGAAAGAACACGGTTATACGTGGTTCGATTTTCCGAAGGAGGAGGGGCGTAAACTCGTGGCGGAGACACTTACCGCCTGCGCGGCGTCCTACGGGGAGACGATTCTTTACAGCAACGCGAGAAACAGGCATCTGCTGGCACGGATGGAGCGGATTTTAAACCGCACGGTTAACACGCTTCAGACACAGCTTCAGAAAGGACAGTTTCTGCCGGAAGCGTTTGAGGTTTCCTTCGATGTGCTGGAAAATCTGGATTCCCTGAATATAGCGCTCAGTGAAAAGGAAAAGCTGCGTCTGCGCGGCAGAATTGACCGGGTGGATATCGGCGAGACGGACGAGCGGGTTTATGTGAAAGTCATTGACTATAAGTCCGGGGACAGGCGGTTCGATCTGGCGGCACTCTATTATGGACTTCAGTTACAGCTTGTGGTTTATATGAACGCGGCGGTGGAGCTGGTGCAGAAGAAGTACCCCGATAAGGAGGCAGTGCCCGCGGCAATGCTTTACTACCGGGTAGCGGACCCTGTGGTGGAGGGTGAGGAACTCTCGCCGGAGGAGATAAACGGCCGCATTTTGCGGGAATTGAAAATGACTGGCATAGTCAATGAAGATGACGAGGCCGTCAGAATGTTGGACGGCGAATTTACGGATAAGTCCGATATTCTGCCGTTAGAGCGGAAAAAGGACGGCAGCTTCTCGGCTGTCTCCAGTGTCATATCGGAAGAGGACATGCGGACGGTTTCGAATTATGTAAACTATAAAATCCGCAGTCTGGGGCGGGAAATTCTGGATGGAACCATAGCGGTCAATCCCTGTGAGCTTGGTGTAGAGAGAGCCTGTACCTACTGTGCGTACAGGCATGTCTGCGGGTTCGACGCCGGGGCGGCAGGCTATCAGCCGAGGAAACTTGCGAAACTGAAGGCGGAGGAAGCCTTGGAGAGGATGCGGGAGGAAACGGCGGTTGCAGGGGCAGAGAAAACGGAAGGCAGATAAAGTGCGGCGTGTAAGAAACGCATCAGGTGCAGGCAGCAGGTGGACAGCGACAACGGGAAAGCAGCAGGATGCATTGCCTGGCGCTGCGAAATGAGGTAGTCATGGGTATTACATTTACAGACACACAGCGAAAGGTGATTGAGACAAGAGGGTGCAATCTTCTCATTTCCGCGGCGGCGGGCTCCGGCAAGACGGCGGTTCTGGTGGAGCGGATCGTGGAGATGGTATGTGACGGTGAGAACCCGGTAGATATCGACAGGCTTCTGGTGGTGACCTTTACCAACGCGGCTGCCGCCCAGATGCGGGAGCGGGTCAGCCGCGCTCTGAACGACAGGCTGGCAAGGGAACCGGAGAACGAGCATTTACAGCGGCAGACCACGTTGCTCTACAATGCGCAGATCACCACCATAGACAGCTTCTGCCTTTTTGTCCTGCGGAATCAGTTTCATACGATCGGCTTAGACCCGGGCTTTCGGATTGCAGAGGAGGGGGAGCTGAAGCTTCTGCGCGCGGATGTGCTGGCGGATGTGATTGAGGAGGCGTATGAGAAGGAAGACCCGGCTTTCCTGCATTGTATGGAATATTTCAGCGTCGGCAGCAGGGATGAAGCGGTGGAAAAGGAGGTGCTGAAACTTTACGATTTCGCCATGAGCATGCCTTTCCCGGAGGAGTGGCTTGTAGAGCGCAAGGATGACTACTTTCTCGGCGCGGCAAAGGAGCAGGACCAGACGGAGGTGGAAACCGGGCAGAACAGGGGGACAGATTCCGGGGAAGAACCAGGAGACGGACTGCCGGATGTGGAAGGCTGTGACCTGTTAGAATTTCCGTGGACGTCTCTGTTTGTGGAACATACCCGCTATGCACTGCAGGGCTGCATGGATAAACTGGAGGCGGCGCTGCGTCTGTGCGAGGAGCCGGACGGACCATATTTTTACGGGACGCTGCTTGAAAAAGAATACGATATGATGGAGAATCTGCTCCGGTTGTGTGGCGGCAGGGATGTAAAGGTAGAAACCGGCGATATGAAGGCTGTCGACGCCGTTCCGGGCAGTTCAGAGAAGGAGAGCTGCTCTGAGGGGATGGCAGGCAGCCCGCAGATGGGAGCGGGCGAACAGGGAACGGCAGACAGGGGACGGAGGAATGCGGTACAGGGCGATACGCCTGATTACGATGCCCTCTGCTCCGCTTTTGGCGCGGTGGTCTTTGACAGGCTTCCCTCTAAGAGGGACTCTTCCGTTTCGCAGACGAAGCGTGAGGCGGCGAAAAGCCTGCGGGACAGTGTGAAAGAAACCCTTTCTGAACTGCGGACACAGTTTTTTGGCGGTTCGGCAGAGCAGGTGTGCAGGCAGATGAAAGGGTGTCAGGCGGCGGTGGCGGCGCTTGCGGATCTGACGCTTGCTTTTAAGGCGGCTTTCGATGAGGCAAAGCGGGAGAAAAATATACTGGATTTTGACGACATCGAGCATTTTGCCCTGCGGATTTTACTGCGCAGGGAGGGGGACGGCTATGTGCCGACGGAGACGGCGCTCGCTTATCGGGACCGCTTCCATGAAATTCTGATTGACGAGTACCAGGACAGCAATATGGTGCAGGAATACCTCCTCTCCTGCATCAGCGGGGAGTCCGTGGGGCGGTACAACCGCTTTATGGTGGGGGACGTGAAACAGAGCATCTATAAGTTCCGTCTGGCGAGACCGGAACTGTTTCTGGAAAAGCAGGAGGCTTACGGCAGAGGAGAGGAAAACGCGCAGCGGATTGACCTGCATCAGAACTTCAGGAGCCGCAGCCAGGTGATCGACAGTGTAAACGCCGTTTTTGCGCGGATTATGGGAAAGGAAATGGGCGGCATTGTCTATGATGAGAAGGCGGCGCTGCATGCAGGGGCTTCCTACCCGGAGCGGGAGGAAGCGCTTTCAGAGGACACCTCGAACGTGACGCAGATTCTTCTGTTCCAGGAGGAGAAGGTGACCGTGGAATCTTTTGCGGGGGCCGGGAATGCGAAGCCGGAGCCTGTATCCGGCGCGGATGCCCAGGAAACGGAAGAGGGGAAAGCCCCGGCGGAACTCTCCGTAAGGGAACAGGAGGCTTACGGTGTGGCGGCGCAGATCAGGCTCCTTCTTAGGGCGTTTCAGGTGACGGACAAGGAGACAGGAACGCTGCGACGGGCGTCTTATCGCGACATTGTGATTCTGCTGCGCACGCTTTCCGGCTGGGACGAGGTTTTTAAGCGTGTGCTGGAGGAGGAGGGGATTCCCGTTCATGTAACTTCCCGAACCGGGTATTTTGCGGCTTCGGAAGTACAGGAACTTCTGCATTTCCTGCGGGTGCTGGATAATCCTCTGCAGGACATTCCTCTCTACGGGGTGCTGCATTCTTATCTGGGCGGTTTTTCCGAGGAGGAGATCGCGCGTGTGCGCGCGGTCTTTCCGAAGAAGAAATATCTGTTTGACGCGCTGGTCGCTTGTTCCGGGTGGGAGATGACTGATATAGTCAAAAAAACCGCGCCGGGCACAGAGCAGGAAGGCGGAGAAGAGGCGGCGGGCACAGGGCGTGCGCCGGATGAAGAACAGGTGTCAGGCGCAGAAGGGGAAGAACCTGGACCGCAGCGGATTGGCGAGGCGCTTCGGGAAAAAATCGCAGGATTTCTGGACAAAATCGCTGCATACAGAAACATGTCCGTCTACCTTTCGGTACACGAACTGCTGCAGGTCATTCTGCGGGAGACAGGGTATCTGCATAACGTGGCGGCAAGACCAGAGGGCAGCAGGCGGCATGCCAACGTGGAGATGCTTCTGGTGAAGGCGGCGGATTATGAGAAGACAAGTTACTCCGGGCTTTATCATTTCCTGCGATATATGGAACAGCTGGAGAAATACGAGGTGGATTACGGCGAGGCCGCCATGCAGGATGAGAACGCGGATGTGGTGCGTATCATGAGCATCCATAAAAGTAAGGGGCTGGAGTTTCCTATCTGCTTTGTGTCGGGACTGGCGGCGGGCTTTCGCAAAAGGGAGGGCAGCGGGATTCTGGCGGTGGATGTCGATGCCGGGATTGGTGTGGACTATATAGACCCCAAAAGGAGGGTGAAGGGAAAGAATCTGCGGAAAAATGCCATTGCGCTGAAACTGCGGCGGGACAGTCTGGCAGAGGAACTGCGCATCCTGTATGTGGCGATGACCAGAGCGGAGGAAAAACTGATTCTGACCGGACTGGTCAAGAATCCGGAAAAGACAGCGTCGGCGCTCCTGCCGCTGCGCCGGCGCAAACACAGTCTGCTCTCCTATGACGTGCTGCTTGGGCAGGAAAGCTTTTTGTCACTGCTGCTCTCGGCGCTTTCCGGGAGCCGGTGTCTGGACAGCTTTTACGAGGCGTGCGGGATGGAGTCAGACCCGGACGTTCCGGAATATGCTGCGGATATGCCGTTTGCGGTAAAATTAACCGGGTGGGATCATGTAGTGGAGAAAAAGATTGAGGAGACGGTTCTGGGAATGGAGGCGAAGAAAAAACTTCTTTTTGCCGATTCTGCAGAGGCGGTGGACGAAAATCTTATGGCACAACTGTCACGACGGTTTTCCTATGAATATCCGCACGGAAATCTGCGGGATCTTTACACAAAGACTACCGTATCGGAATTGAAAATGGCTGGTATGCAGGAGACGGATGAGGCCGTAGCGCAACTCTTTGAGGAGAAACCGGTGGTTCCCTATCTGCCGAAATTTCTGAGAACTGAAGAAGCTGTCAGTGGAACCATGCGGGGAAGCGCTTTTCATAAGGTGATGGAGCTGTTTGATTTCCGGGAATTGACCGATGAAATGAATGCAGACAGGCAGGCTGCGGAGCAGCTTCTGCGTAAGCAGATGGAACGGATGCTGCAGACAGGCAGACTGCAGCAGGGCTACTATGAGGCGGTGTCCGTGCCGAAACTGGTGGATTTTCTGACATGCCGGGCGGCGCATCGCATGGCGGAAGCTGCGCGCGCGGGGAAACTCTTTAAGGAGCAGCCTTTTGTGATGGGGCTTCCGGCAAGCCGTCTGGGGAAAAACTTCCCGGCTGGGGAGACGGTGCTGGTGCAGGGTATCATTGACGTCTTTTTCGAGGAGGAGGACGGCTTTGTGGTGCTGGACTACAAGACGGACGCTGTGTCTACGCCAGAGGAGCTGGTGAAGCGGTACCGGACCCAGCTGGTCTATTACAGTGAGGCGCTTGCACAGATTTACGGTTATGAGCCCGGAGTGAGCGGCAAGCCGGTGAAGGAGCGGATTCTCTATTCCTTTAAACTGGGACAGGAAATCACCGTGATTGGGCAGCAGGACGGACCGACGTCAATCCGGCTTTGAACCGGGATTTTGAACTTGAAGTTTTCCTTGAAAAGCGGGGGGCAATCCTTTATAATGATACATGTCAGCAGGAAATCAGGCGGCTGCGAAGCATAACGGTTCAGCTTCTGGCTTCACGGTTATGTCCGGTGTATCCGACACTTGATTTCACTGACATGTGAACGAAAAAATCTGTGAGGCATAAACTTTGGGATAGGAGAAAAGCGATGAGACTAGTGACACGATCTGATTTTGACGGACTGGCATGCGGGGCTCTCTTAAAGGAGGTTGGCCTGATTGACAGCTGGAAATTTGCGCATCCGAAGGACTTACAGGACGGTCTTGTGGAGATTACGGAAAATGATGTGCTGGCAAACGTACCCTTTGTGGAGGGGTGCGGGCTCTGGTTCGACCATCATTCCAGCGAACATGAACGCAATGAGTTAAAGGGTAAGTATAAAGGGGAGAGCCGTATTACACCTTCCTGTGCGCGTATCATTTACGAGTATTACGGCGGGCAGGAGCGTTTTTCCCATTTTGACGATATGATGGTGGCAGTGGACAAAGTGGATTCCGGCAATCTGACCATAGATGAGATTCAGAACCCGCAGGGATGGATTCTCGTGGGATTTCTGATGGATCCGCGCACAGGGCTCGGCAGATGGCGCAATTTCACGATCTCCAACTATCAGCTGATGGAGAAACTGATGGAGTGCTGCCGCACCATGAGTACGGAAGAGATTCTGGCGCTGCCCGACGTGCAGGAGCGCATAGATATCTACCGTGAGCAGGATGAGAAATTCAGGGAGATGGTGAAGGCGCACACGCGCGTGGAGAAGGACGTTATCATTTCGGATCTGCGCGGTGTTGACCCGATCTACTCCGGCAATCGTTTCCTCATTTACAGTATGTATCCGGAGCAGAACATTTCTGCATGGATCGTCAATGGAAGAGGCGGTCTGGGCTGTTCCGCAGCGGTGGGTTACAGTGTGTTAAACCGCACTTCCAATGTCAATGTGGGAAGCCTGATGCTCAAGTACGGCGGCGGCGGACACAAGGCGGTGGGAACCTGCCAGTTTTCGGATGAGACCATGAACGAGCAGCTTCCGAAACTTCTGGATGAGCTTGTTAATTATGATACATATTATCAGAAATAAGAGATAAGGAAGGCAGCTGTTCAGCAGTGCAAAATCCTATTGTCAGAGACAGCTTTATATGGATTTTGCATCGGAACCGTGAAGGCGCCGGGCAGTAATATGAGAACGGGAACGGAAGATATGAGCGTGTGTAAGAGAGACTTAAGACGCTTGCACCAGGATTTAAAAGACCTTTGGGAAGCTTCGGTTCACGGACAGAGAAGCTGACTGCCGGTACAAAGAAAGGCATAGAAGATAAGTAAGAATAATAAACAACAGCACACGGAAAACCAGGCCCCGGAAAGAAAATTTTCGGGGCTTATGTTTCTGCCCGTCTTTCTGACGGCAGTCAGCATCCTGTTTACGGTGCTGATGGCGGGCTATATCCTATGGTTTTATGAGGGGAGCTTTCAGGAGGAGACGGCGGGGGAGACTTACGACAGATATTACATGATGATTACGCGGGAAGGAAAATCCGTTTTCTGGCAGTCTGTTTATCAGGGCGCATACGAGCGGGCGCTTCAGGAAAACGTATATGTGGACTGGCTGGGAAACGACCGCTTTCAGGACTACAGCGTGGAAGAACAGATGGAGATTGCGATTGCTTCCGGTGTGGACGGCATCATCGTGACAGCCAGCGAAGAGGAGAAAATGACGGCGTTAATCGACCGGGCGGACATGGAGGGCATTCCCGTGGTGACGCTTTACGGGGATAATACCCAGAGTGCGCGCTGCAGCTTCGTGGGAGTGGGCAGTTACAATCTGGGCAGAGAGTACGGCAGACAGGCGCTCAAAATTATGCGGGAGAGGCTGGTCGGCACGGCGGAACGACCGGCTCGGGTGACTCTCTTGGTCAATTCATACGCGAACAGTCTGGACCAGAATATCCTCTACTCAGGCATCCAGGAGACAATCGAGCAGGAGCAGGGGGAGATGGTCGTGGAGCTTTCCCTGCAATCGGTGGACGACACCAACGCCTTTTCGGTGGAGGAGTCTGTCCGCGATATTTTTATGGGTGGAGAAATCCCGGATATTCTGATCTGCCTGAACGAGCTGAACACCACCTGCGCTTATCAGGCGGTGGTGGATTATAATAAGGTGGGCACGGTCAGCATTCTCGGGCATTATGTTTCCGACACGATTCTCAATGCGATTGACAGAAGTGTCATATATGCTACCGTGGATATTGACACGGCGCAGATGGGGGCATTCTGCATCGACGCTTTGCAGGAGTACCATGATCTGGGGTACACCAGTCAGTATTTTACGGCGGATATCAGTCTGATTACCAAAGAGAATGTAGACGAGTATCTGCGGGGAGAGGAGCCGGAATATGACGAATAAGCTGCGCAACTTCTCTCTACAGTTTAAGATCAGCAGTATTTACATTGTGACGAACATTCTCGTCGTGATGGTAAATATTTTTCTGATTATCGGTATCAACAGCATGTCCGGCAGACTGGATATGGTATATCAGGACAACCGTCATCTGAATCAGTTTTCCGACGCGGTAAACGCCCTGCAGAGCAACATGACGGATTATCTGAACGTAAAAACCAGCGACTCTCTGGAAAACTATTACCGGAGTGAGTCGCTTTGCAGGAATATGGCGTCGGAACTGAACGAGGAGGTTACGGGGCAGTCCTTTGACCGGATGGAGCGGAACATCCGGCATATGACGGAAGGGTATCTTACGGAGGTGGCGCAGACCATCGAGGCAAAGCGTGGAAGGAACGTGGAAAAATACCGGTTTCACTATGAGAACGCCACCAGAATGTACGATTATATCTGCACCTACATTTCCAATCTGAATATGGAGCAGTTTCGCAGCAATTCCGAGCGTTACAGCGAATTGCAGAAATGGTTCCGTCTCTTTGAGATCGTGTCTGTCATTGCCATCGTTCTCGTGATGTTCAGCAACGTCTGTATCATCATCAGTTTTGTGGGCGCGCTGATCCGTCCTTTGAAGAAGCTTGCCGGGCAGGCGGACGAAGTGGCAAAGGGCAATTTTGAGATCGAGCTTCTGCCGGTGGAGTCGCAGGACGAGGTAGGCGTGGTGACGGGCGCATTCAATTCCATGGTGGTGAGTATCGGCAGATATATCGAGCGCATCAGGGAAAGCATGGAGGCGGAGCGCGCACTGAAGGAGCGGGAGCTTCTGATGGAAGGGCATTTGAAGGACGCGAGGCTCAAATACCTGCAGGCGCAGATCAATCCGCACTTCCTGTTTAATACATTAAACGCGGGCGCGCAGCTTGCCATGATGGAAGGGGCGGACAGAACCTACGACTATATCCAGAAGGTGGCACAGTTTTACAGATATAATATGAAGAAAAGCGAGGAGACGGTGACCGTGGCTGACGAGGTGGAGATGGTGGACTCCTACATCTACATTCTGAACGTGCGGTTTGCCGGGGACATTCACTACGAAAAACATATCGACGAATCCCTCCTGCACACGGAAATGCCGGGTATGATTTTGCAGCCTATTGTGGAAAACTGCGTCAACCACGGCATACGCGAGATGGGAGACCGGGGCGTGATCCGGCTTTCCCTCTATGAAAAGGACGGGCAGGTCTGGATCAGCGTGAAGGATAACGGTGTCGGCATGAGTGAGGAGACCATTGAGAAGGTGTTGAGCGGCACCTACAGGGATGAGGGTATGACGTCGGGCGGAAACGGCGTCGGCATGGACAATGTGATTTCCCGTATGCGGCTATTTACGGGCAACGAAAACGTGATGTCGGTGAAGAGCGAGGGCGAGGGTATGGGCACGGAGGTGTGCCTCTGCCTGTAGAATTCCTGACCGGTAAATATAGAAAAGAGGATGAAACGGATGAGTCACTACAAGATTATGCTGGCGGACGACGAGGGAATCGTGATTGATTCCTTGAAATTTATCATAGAGAAAGAGTTTGGGGATCAGTGTGCGATTGAATTTGCGAAGACGGGAAGAAGCGTGATCGAGCTTGCCGAAAACTTCCGCCCGGATATCGCGATTATGGATATCCAGATGCCCGGCATCAACGGCATCGAGGCCATGCGGGAGATCCGGGAGACGAACAGAAATGTGATTTTTATTGTGATGAGCGCTTATGACAAGTTCGATTACGCCAAGGAGGCCATCAAGCTTGGCGTGCTGGAATATATCACCAAGCCTATGGAAAAGACCCGGATTATTGCGGCGCTCAGGAAGGCTATGGAACAGATTGACAAGGAGCGGGACAAGCGCAGCAACGATCTGCTGATCCGGGAAAAGCTGGAGACCGTTATGCCCATCATAGAGAGCGGACTTCTCTACAATCTGCTCTTCCAGGAACATTTCACGGAGGACATTGAAAATTATAAACAGCTTCTGGGAATCAACCAGAATTATGCCTATATACTGGCGGTGGTCTGCGGGGACACGCAGGAGGGGAACCATATGACCAACGCGGTGGGCAGCAGCGTGAAGATGCAGCAGTATGGTGACCTGCTTAGAGAGTATCTGAAGGAGGCTTATCCCGGAATGATTCTGGGGATGTCCATGGCAAACAAGCTTCCGGGGCTGGTGCCCTGCGAGGAAACACAGATGTCCTATGAGGAGAGAATCGACCTTATTGAGAAATCAAGAGAGCTTGTCCGGGAACTGAAAAAGCGGACGCAGATCAGTTTCCGCATCGGCATCAGTGCCATTGCGCCGCTTGAGGAGGCGAGGGAGGCTTACAAGGAAGCGATAAACGCCCTTATTATGACAAACGGCAGTGTGGCGCATGTGGACGACCTGCCGATCGGCTGTGCCCACGAGGAAACTTACCCCGTTGATCTGGAAAAGAAACTCTTTTCGGAGGTCAAAAACGGGGATGCGGATCATGCTGTTGCCACGGCGGAAACGTATTTTGATCTGGTGGCGAAACTGCACGGCAGCTATCTGATGAACATCCGGCTGAAAGTGTTGGAGTTTGTGCTCTATGCGGAGCATCTCGCCTATAATTCCGGCGGTATGACTTACGAGTTCCGCGCCAGGTCGGACTATCTGCCCGCAATTATGGAGATGAATGACATAGCGTCCATAAAAAAATGGTTTATAGAAAAGATGGAGACGGCGAGCCGGAATGTCAGCACGAAAGCGTCGGAGAGATCCCTGGGAGCGGTGGAGACGGCAAAAGCTTATATCCAGAACAACTACAGCAGGGATATTTCCCTGGATGAGGTGTCCCAGGCGGTCAATATCAGTCCTTACTATTTCAGCAAGATATTTAAAGAGGAGGTGGGCGAGGGCTTTGTAGAGTATCTGACTAAGATCCGCATGGACAAGGCCAAGGAGCTGCTCACCACCACGGAGTATTCCATGAAGGAAATCTGTTCTATGGTGGGGTATGCGGATCCCAATTATTTCAGCCGCTCCTTTAAGAAAAATGTGGGCGTGACGCCCACAGAATATAAGTGTGAAAATTCAGAGGTTTAAGCATGATGAAAAGACAGATAAGCTGCCTGCTGCTGGCAGTTCTTCTGCTTCTGACAGCGGCGGGCTGCGGAAAGGCGGAAAGCAGCAGGGAGAGTGACGACGGGGAGGAAGAAAAAATCCAGATCGGCATGAGTTTCGACTCCTTTGTCATTGAGAGATGGCAGCGGGACCGGGACGTATTTGTCTCGGTGGCAAAAGAGCTGGGGGCGGAGGTCAACGTGCAGAACGCCAATGGCGTGGTGGAGGAGCAGAAAAAACAGATTGACTACTTTATTCAGAAGGGAATGGATGTGATCGTCATTATTGCGATCGATCCGGCATCCCTGCGGGAGTCGGTGGCCAAGGCGAAAGATGCGGGAATCAAGGTGGTTTCCTATGACCGTCTGGTGGACAATGCGGACGTGGATCTGTATATTTCCTTTGACAATGAGATGGTGGGGGAAATGATGGCAAGGGCGCTTCTCGCGGAGGGACTGGACGGGGGAAATGTAATTATGATCGGCGGTTCCCCCACGGACAACAACGTGCCGCTTGTGGAGGGGGCGTTCAAGCGGGTGATGAACAAGCATCATGTGGGCATTCTGGACTCCATCCATGCGGACAACTGGCGGGCGGAGGAGGCGGCAGCCTATATTTACAACAATTCGGATAAAGTGTCGCAGGCGGACGCCATCATGTGCGGCAATGACGATCTGGCGACCCAGGCTGTGCGTGCGCTGGCGGAGACAAGGCAGGCGGGAAATATGCTGGTGGTCGGACAGGATGCGGATCTGGCGGCCTGTCAGAGAATCGTGGAAGGCACCCAGGTTATGACGGTCTACAAACCTGTGGAGCGTCTGGCGACCCGGGCGGCGGAGGAAGCGGTGGCGCTTGCGAAGGGGGAGGAGATTGCGGGGGAGGATGTGACGCTGATTGACAGCGGGATATATCGGATTCCCTATATCGGGCTGGAACCGATCAGCGTGAACAGGGACAACATTGATGAAGTCATTATCGGAAGCGGCTTTCATCTGAAGGAGGATGTGTACCTGAATGTGCCGGGACAGATGCCGGAATAGCACTTTATTGCATGGGAAAGATGGAAAATCACAAAAATGTGCTAGAACGATTGCCGTATAAAAAATGGATATGGTGAAAATGTACAGAATGTCATAAATTATTCCTATTTTCTTTGTGGTATATTGGAAGTGCGAAAAAGCTTCGCAAAATCATTTACCATTAAAAAGGGAGGAAAACTAAGACATGAAAAGAAAAGTATTAGGTATGGTACTTGCAACTTCTATGGTTGCAGCTACACTGGTTGGCTGTGGCGGCGGCGAGGCAGCTCCGGCAGCGACAGCAGAGCCCGCAGCAGAGGAAGAGGCTCCGGCGGCAGAGGAAGAGGCTCCCGCAGCAGAGGCTGAGGCAGAGGCTCCCGCAGCGGACGCAGCAGCGCCCAGCGGCAATAAGGTTGGTGTGGCAATGCCCACAAAGGATCTGCAGAGATGGAATCAGGACGGTTCCAACATGCAGGCAGAGCTTGAGGCAGCAGGTTATGAGGTAGACCTTCAGTACGCTTCCAACGACGTAGCGACTCAGGTTTCCCAGATCGAGAACATGATCAACGGCGGCTGCTCCGTACTGGTTATCGCTTCTATCGACGGCGAGTCCCTGACCACCGTTCTGGAAGGCGCTAAGAGCAAAAACATCCCGGTTATCGCATATGACCGTCTGATCAAGAACACGGATGCGATTTCCTACTACGCTACTTTCGACAACTACAAGGTAGGCCAGACACAGGGTCAGTACATTGTAGACGCACTGGATCTGGACAACGCGGAAGGTCCCTTCAACATGGAGATCACCGGCGGTTCCCCGGATGACAACAACGCAACCTTCTTCTACAACGGCGCAATTGACGTGTTAAAGCCTTACATGGACGCTGGCAAGATCGTTGTTCCCTCCGGCCAGATTGATTTCGCAACCGTTGGTACGCCTGCATGGGCTACCGAGACTGCACAGGCAAGAATGGAGAACATCCTTTCTTCCAACTATTCTGACGGCACAACGCTTCACATTGCACTCTGCTCCAACGACTCCACCGCTCTCGGTGTTGAGAACGCTCTGGCAGCAAACTACACAGGCGAGTACCCTGTAGTTACAGGTCAGGACTGTGATATCGCAAACGTAAAGAACATGATCGACGGCAAGCAGTCCATGTCCGTATTCAAGGATACCCGTACTCTGGCATCCCAGGTAGTTAAGATGGTTGGCCAGATTCTGAAGGGTGAGACTGTAGAAGTAAATGATACCGAGACATATGACAACGGCACAGGCGTGATTCCTTCTTACCTTTGCGAGCCTGTATTCGCAGACGTGAACAACTACAAAGAGCTGCTGATCGATTCCGGATATTATACAGAGGCGGATCTCCAGTAACAGTGCGAAAAGAGCTTCTAAGACTCAGCGCCAGAGGGCGCTTCGCCAAGAAGCGCTAAGTTTCGCACGAGAGAACGCAGAAAGCGCGTTCTCTGCGTGAAATGAGGGCGCTTCGCTAAGAAGCACTAAGCTTCACATGAGAGAACGCAGAAGACGCATTCTCTGCATATCAGAAATATGATATAATAGTAGTAAGTGAAACCGGCAGGCGGGTTTTCCCGCCTGCTGATTTTAGAGAGAGAAGTGGGTAGCAGATACAAAAAATGTTGGGAGGAATACACTTTGGCTAAAGTTTTACTGGAAATGAAAAATATTACCAAAACGTTCCCCGGTGTCAAGGCGCTCGACAATGTAAACCTGAAGGTGGAGGAAGGTGAGATCCACGCGCTGGTCGGTGAGAATGGTGCGGGAAAATCCACGCTGATGAATGTCCTGAGCGGCATTTATCCCTATGGTACATATGAGGGCGACATCGTTTACAACGGTGAAGTGTGTAAGTTCAATAAGATTAAGGATTCCGAGGAGAAGGGAATCGTCATCATCCATCAGGAGCTGGCGCTGATTCCTTACATGACCATCGGAGAGAATATGTTCCTTGGGAACGAGCGGGGAAAAAGCGCGGCGATCGACTGGAACGAAACTTACGGGGAAGCTGACAAATATCTGAAGATGGTAGGTCTTTCGGAGTCGTCCAAGGTGCTGGTCAAAGATATCGGTACCGGCAAACAGCAGCTTGTGGAGATCGCCAAGGCGATGGCCAAGCATGCGAAGCTTTTGATTCTGGATGAGCCGACATCCTCATTGAATGAGAAGGATTCCCAGGCGCTGCTCGATCTTATGTTAAAGTTTAAGAAAGAGGGCATGACTTCGATTATTATATCTCATAAGTTAAACGAGGTTGCTTATGTGGCGGATAAGATTACGGTCATCCGTGACGGTTCCACCATTGAGACGATGGATAAGCATACCACGGAGATTTCAGAGGATAGAATTATTCAGGGCATGGTTGGCCGTGAGCTGACCGACCGTTTCCCGAAGCGTCATAATGTAAAGATCGGTGACGTGAATATGGAAGTGAAGAACTGGACGGTGCATCATCCGCTCTACCCGGAGAGGAAGGTGTGCGACAATGTGTCCATCAAGGTGAGAAAGGGCGAGGTGGTAGGTATCTCCGGCCTGATGGGCGCGGGGCGTACCGAGCTTGCCATGAGTATTTTCGGGCAGTCCTACGGCACCAATATCAGCGGACAGCTGTATCTGGACGGAAAAGAAGTGCACTTAAAGACCATCAAACAGGCCATCAAGAATAAGCTCGCCTATGTGACGGAGGATCGGAAGGGCAACGGGCTTGTCCTTACCAACCCGATAAAGATCAACACCACTCTGGCGAATCTGGACAGCATCAGTCCCCGGATGATCATTGACAAGGATAAGGAGTACCAGGTGGCGGAAGAATACCGTGGGAAACTTAAGACCAAGTGTCCTACCGTGGAGCAGAATGTGGGCAATCTTTCCGGCGGAAACCAGCAGAAGGTGCTTCTGGCAAAGTGGATGTTTACGGATCCCGATGTACTGATTCTGGATGAGCCTACCAGAGGTATCGACGTGGGCGCCAAGTACGAGATTTACTGTATCATCAACGATCTGGTGGCGGCAGGCAAGTCCGTGGTGATGATTTCTTCCGAGCTGCCGGAGGTGCTCGGTATGAGTGACAGAATTTATGTGATGAATGAGGGCAGGATCGCCGGGGAGCTTTCCGCTGAGGAGGCGTCTCAGGAGAGAATCATGTCTATCATTGTAAGTTCGGGAAAGGGGGCGTAAGGATATGGAAAAGATGAATGTTTCCGCATTCTTGAGAAAGTATACCATGATTATCGCCCTTGTTCTGGTGGTGATTTTCTTCAGTATTACGACAGAGGGGAAGATTTTATTCCCGCAGAATATCAATAACCTGATCTCCCAGAACGCGTATGTGTTCGTGCTGGCGACGGGTATGCTGCTCTGTATTCTGACAGGCGGCAACATCGACCTTTCCGTAGGTTCCGTGGTCTGCTTTGCGGGCGCGGTGGGCGCGATGATGATGGATAAAAAGGTGAATGTTGTGGCGGCGGTTCTTGCCATGCTGGTAATTGGTATTCTGATCGGTATGTGGCAGGGATTCTGGATCGCCTATGTGAAGGTACCGCCCTTTATTGCGACGCTGGCTGGTATGTACGCATTCCGCGGACTTTCCAATGCGGTGCTGCAGGGTATGACGGTTTCCATCAAGAGCGAGGCTTTTATCAAGGTATTCGGCGGCGGCGCGGACTGCTATGTGCCTGATCTTTTCGGCGGCGAAGGCTTCAATATGACCTGTATGCTCGCCGGATGCATTGCCGTGGCTGTGCTGATTGCGATGCAGTTAAAGAACCGTATCAACAATAAGAGCAGAGGTTACGAGACGGCGCCTCTTGGAAGCACGATCCTTAAGCTGGCGGTAATCAGTGCCGTGATTTTATGGATTACATATAAGCTGTCTTCCCACAAGGGTATTCCCACAGCGCTCATCTGGATTCTTCTGGTGCTGCTTGTTTACGGTTATCTGACCACGAAGACCAGAATCGGCCGTTATCTGTACGCGGTGGGCGGCAATGAGAAGGCGACCAGACTTTCTGGTATCAATACGAAAAAAGTGTACTTTATCGCTTATGTGAATATGGGATTCCTCGCTGCGCTGGCAGGTATCTTAACGATCGCGAGACTGACCTCCTCACAGCCCACTTACGGGCAGGGGTATGAGATGGACGCCATCGGCGCATGCTTTATCGGCGGCGCATCCGCATACGGCGGCGTTGGCTCCGTGGCCGGCGTGGTGGTCGGTGCAACCTTGATGGGTGTCATCAACCAGGGTATGAGTATCATGGGTATGGATGCCAACTATCAGAAGGTGGTTAAGGGGCTTGTGCTCTTAATAGCGGTTGCCTTTGACGTACTGTCCAAGAAAGAGAAGAAATAGGGGAGGAGGATGAAAATGAACAAAGCAATGGAAATATTTAGAAAACATACCATGAAAATAGTCCTTGTCCTGATCGTGATATTCTTCTCGGTGATGACAGAGGGACAGATGTTTGCGGCATCCAGTTTCCAGGCGCTGATCGCGCAGAACGCTTATGTGTTCGTGCTGGCGACAGGTATGTTAATGTGTATGCTGACAGGCGGTAACATCGACCTTTCCGTTGGTTCCTTTGTGTGCTTTATCGGTGCAATCGGCGGACATATGATGGTGCGTGGCGGCATGTCGGTGCCGGTGGCAATGCTGCTTATGGTAGGCGCGGGCGTCATCTATGGCATAGTGGAAGGCTTCCTGATCGCCTATATCAATATTCCCCCGTGGATTGCCACACTGGCAGGTTATCTCGCTTTTCGTGGCTGGGGTACGGCACTCTTAAACGGTGCTACCATCGCGCCCATGCCGGACGGATTCAGCAAGATGTTTAATGGCAGCATACCCGATCTTTTCGGCGGTGCCGGACTGAATATCACCTGTCTGCTGGTAGGCGTGATCGCCTGTGTGCTGTTTGTGATCTTACAGTTAAAAGGAAGAAACGATAAGCTGAAAAAGGGCTACGAGGCGGAGAGCATGGCAGGCGTGATCGTGCGCTGCGTGCTTGTCAGCGCGGTAATCCTGCTGTTTGCGTTCAAACTGGCGCAGGCGGGCGGTATTCCGAACAATCTGGTCTGGGTGGCAGTGATCGTTCTGATTTATAACTTCATCACCTCCAAGACGACCATCGGCCGTTATTTCTACACCATCGGCGGCAACGTGGAGGCTACCAGACTTTCCGGTATCGACACGAAGAAGATTTTCTTCCTTGCATACCTGAATATGGCGGTGCTCACGGTAATCAGTGGGTGGATGACGATGGCGAGACTGTCGGCGGCAACGCCCACAGCCGGAACCAACTACGAGATGGACGCTATCTCCGCCTGCGTGGTGGGCGGCGTATCCGCATACGGCGGTTCTGGTACGGTGTTCGGCATGGTAGTCGGCGCGACCCTGATCGGCGTAATCAACCTTGGCATGAGCCTTATGGGTATCGACGCGAACTGGCAGAAGGTGGTTAAGGGCGTGGTACTTCTGGCGGCGGTTGTGTTCGAGATTATGAACAATAAAGAGAAGACGAAAGACTGAGTAAAGCTGGAAACGGTTGAGATTATGGGAGGGCTGCCCTGCGGGGCGGTCCTCTTTTTCTGTGAAAATTATGTGAAAAATTATGAAAAGTTTGGAAAGCCGTTGACATTAAATTTTTAATGTAGAAAAATAGAAACATGCGGATTTTGAGAAGGACAGCGCACGGGGACCAGTATGAGGAACCGGGCGCTGCATGGCATAATATTTCAAGGAGGAATGACGATGATTAAAACCCTTGCGGCACAAATCAAGGAATATAAGAAAGTTTCGGTCATAACGCCGGTTTTTATGGTATTGGAAGTTGTTTTTGAGATGCTGATCCCGTTTCTGATGGCATCCATCATTGACGACGGTGTGGAAGCGGGCAATATGCAGCATATTTACGCGGTCGGAGCGGTGATGGTGGGAGCGGCGCTCTGTGGGCTTTTCTGCGGCGTGATGGGCGGCAAATACGGTGCGAGGGCATCCACAGGATTTGCGAAGAATTTAAGGCAGGCCATGTTCGAGAATATCCAGACTTTTTCCTTTGCAAGTCTTGACAAATTCAGCACGGCAGGGCTGGTAACCAGACTGACCACAGATGTGACGAATATGCAGATGGCGTACCAGATGATTCTGCGCATCTGCTTCCGCGCGCCTGTCAGCATGGTCTGCGCCATGGCGATGGCTTTTCTGATCAACGCTGAACTTGCGGGGATTTATCTGGTGGCGGTGATTGCGCTCGGCGTAGTACTGTTCTTCATTATCAGAGGCGCCATGAAATATTTCAAACAGGCTTTTCCGAAGTACGATGAGCTGAACGCCTCCGTACAGGAGAATGTGAGCGCGATCCGCGTGGTGAAGGCTTATGTCAGGGAAGAACACGAGACGAAAAAGTTTAAGAAGGCAAGTCAGGGCATCTACGATATTTTCAGCAAGGCAGAGAAACATGTGGTGCTGAACATGCCGGTTATGATGTTTACCGTCTACGGCTGTATCCTGTTAATCAGCTGGCTGGGCGCGAAACAGATCGTGCATGATACGCTGACCACGGGCGAACTGATGAGTCTGCTTACATACTGTATGAACATTCTGATGAGTCTGATGATGGTGGCAATGATTTTTGTCATGATGAGTATGAGTATCGCCAGTGCGGAGCGTATCTGCGAAGTTCTCACCGAGAAGAGTGATCTGACTAATCCGGTCAACCCCGTATATGAGGTGCCGAGTGGGGATATTGAGTTCCGGCATGTGCGCTTTGCATACAACAAAGAGAGCAACGAGGCGGTGCTGCATGACATTAACCTGAAAATACACGCCGGGGAGACGATCGGTATCATCGGCGGCACCGGCAGCGCAAAGACCAGTCTGGTCAATCTGATCAGCCGTCTTTATGACGTGACTGACGGTGCGGTGCTTGTAGGCGACAGGGATGTTAGGGAGTATGACATTGAGACGCTCAGAAATGAGGTTGCTGTCGTTTTACAGAAAAATGTGCTCTTCTCTGGCACGATTCTGGATAACCTGCGCTGGGGTGACGAGGACGCCACGGAGGAGGCGTGCAGGAGGGTATGCAGGCTCGCCTGCGCGGATGAATTTATCGAGAAGATGCCGGACGGGTATCAGACTTATATAGAACAGGGCGGGACCAATGTTTCCGGTGGGCAGAGGCAGCGTCTCACCATCGCGAGAGCGCTTTTAAAGAAGCCGAAGGTACTGATTCTGGACGACTCCACCAGCGCGGTGGATACGGCCACGGACGCGAAGATCCGAAAGGCTTTCGCGGAGGAGATTCCAGACACCACGAAGCTGATTATCGCACAGCGCGTGGCGAGTGTGATGCATGCGGACCGCATTATCGTCATGGACGACGGGCGGGTGCACGGCTTTGGCACCCACGAGGAGCTGCTGCGCGACAATGAGATTTACAGGGAAGTGTACGAGTCGCAGACAAACGGCGGCGGAGACTTTGATGAACCAAAAGGAGGTGAGGAATAATGCCGGGACCACATGGAAGAATGAAAGGTGGAAAGAAAATAGAGAATCCGGGGAAGGTGTTTAAGCGTCTGATGCGGTATGTGATGAAAAGCTACGGCCCCCATCTGGTGATAGTGGCGGTGCTGATCTTTGTGAGTGTGCTGGCTAACGTGCAGGGCACCATGTTTATTCAGCGCCTGATTGACGATTATATCAAGCCCATGCTGACACAGGATGTGCCAGACTTTTCCCCGCTGGCGGGAGCGATCGCGAGGGTGGCGTGTCTGTATCTGATCGGTGTGATTTGTTCCTATGCGTGGAACCGCATTATGATCAATGTGACGCAGGGAACGCTGCGCAATGTGCGTGACGATCTGTTTTCCCATATGGAGACCCTTCCCATCAAATATTTCGACACGCATGCGCATGGTGATATTATGTCAACCTACACAAACGATACAGAGACCTTGAGGCAGATGATCAGCCAGAGTATGCCGCAGGTGTTTAACAGCGCGATTACTATTGTCAGTGTACTGATCAGTATGATAATATTAAGTATACCGCTGACGGTGGTGACGCTTGTCATGGTTGCGGTCATGCTTATGGTTACCAGAAAGGTGGCGGGTTTAAGCGGACGCTATTTTCTGGAGCAGCAGTCGAATCTTGGCAAGGTCAACGGCTTTATCGAGGAGATGATGAATGGTCAGAAGGTAGTGAAGGTGTTCAACCACGAGGAAAAGAACATCGAGGACTTCCGGAGCTTAAACGACGCGCTTTTTGAGAGCGCGGACAAGGCAAACTATCTGGTCAACGTGGTGGGTCCTGTGAACCAGCAGCTCGGAAATGTGAGTTATGTGGTGTGCGCCATTGTGGGCGGCGCGCTTGCACTCTCCGGGGCGACAGGCTTAACCCTTGGAAAACTGGCGAGTTTTCTGACCTTCAACAGAAGTTTCAACATGCCTATTAACCAGGTGAGTCAACAGTTTAACTCAATTGTCATGGCGATGGCGGGCGCGGAGCGTATCTTCAAGATGCTGGATGAAGCGTCTGAGGTGGATAACGGCTATGTGACATTAGTCAATGTAAAAGAGGAGAACGGAACGCTTACAGAGACACCGGAACGCACCGGGCGCTGGGCATGGCGGCATGAACATCAGGCGGATCACACCGTAGACTATGTGGAACTTATGGGAGATGTGGTTTTCGACGGTGTGGATTTCGGGTATAATGATGATAAAATGGTGCTCCATGATGTGAAGCTCTATGCGGAGCCGGGGCAGAAGATCGCCTTTGTAGGTTCCACAGGCGCGGGCAAGACGACCATTACCAACCTGATTAACCGTTTCTATGACATTCAGGACGGAAAGATCCGTTACGACGGCATCAATGTCAATAAGATTAAGAAGGATGACCTGCGCCGCTCGCTGGGGATCGTGCTGCAGGATACGCACCTCTTTACCGGGACGGTGATGGAAAATATCCGTTACGGAAAACTGGATGCCACCGACGAGGAAGTGCGCGCGGCGGCGAAACTGGCAAACGCGGACAGCTTTATCAGAAGACTGCCGGAAGGGTATGACACTGTACTTTCCGGGGACGGTGCAAACTTAAGCCAGGGACAGCGGCAGCTTCTGGCGATTGCGCGGGCGGCTGTGGCGGATCCGCCGGTGCTGATTCTGGACGAGGCGACCAGCTCCATCGACACCCGCACCGAGCGCATTGTGCAGGACGGCATGGATAAGCTGATGAAGGGCAGAACCACCTTTGTGATCGCCCACAGACTGTCCACAGTCAGGAATTCCGACTGCATTATGGTGCTGGAGCAGGGACGCATCATTGAGAGAGGTACCCACAACCAGTTGATTGAAGAACGCGGAAAATACTACCAGTTGTATACCGGAAACGCAATTACTGTATAAATTCAACTTATTTTGTAGTATGAAGTTGACATATGGAACAAAAAATTATATATTAATATTGACTACAAGATTTCGTCTTGTGGTCGGAAAGAAATGAGAAGAAATCGAATGAAAAAAATTTATGACATGTCTGCAGCAGAATTGGAGGTTATGGAGAAACTCTGGGAGCATGAGGACGGCATTAAGCAGGCCGAGCTGCTTGCCCTGTTTGAGGCGGACGGGAAAAAATGGAAGAGGCAGACGCTCAATACTTTTCTATCCCGGTTAGAGAATAAGGGACTGGTAAAAAGAGAAAACAGAATAGTGAATGCGGTGTACAGCAGAGAAACATATAATGGTATGCAGATGAAGACCGTGATAGATTATGTGTATGACGGAAAACTAAGTAAATTCGTGGCCTCGTTTGTAAAGGAAAATTCAATCAGCGAGAGCGATGCGAAAGAATTGATAGATTTTCTGGAGAACAGCTAGGGGAAAGAGCAATGGAGTATCTTGTAGTCATGTCTCTTTCGGGAAGCACGATAACGGTTATTTACCTGTTGCTACGGCTCCTGTTCAAAAAGAAGATCTGCGCAAGGTTTTATGATCTGCTCGCCAGAGTGGCGATTCTGTATTATCTCGTTCCTTTGCCTTATTTGAAGAAGTGTTATGTGGTGGTGCTCCGGCTCTTTCTGCCGGAAAGCTCCATAAAGATTTTCCATGTACCGCTGACTTGGAGAAATCATATTGTTCACGCAGAGGGGACAATGTATGTAAACGAATATGCCAGTCTGCAGACGATGGCAGCCGTAATCTGGCTGTCTGGCATATGTATAATGATGGTCGTAGCTATGGTGAAGTATGTGTCGCTAAGCCGGATAGCTGCCAGATATGCGAATCTGTCAATGACACCGGAGCGCAGAGCTTTTCTCGAAGGATTGAAGAAACAATATGGAATCCGGCGGCGCGTGTTCCTGTTTGAGTCGGTAGCAGGTGAGCTTCGGACCATGACTTTCGGATTCTTCAGACCTATTATCATCTGCACCAGGGATACAGCAAGCCGGGAGGCAGAGCTGCTTGTACGGCATGAACTGGTACATATCAAGCGCATGGATGTGCTGTGGAGATTTTTCATGGAGCTGGCACGGATGATACACTGGACAAATCCATTTGTATGGATATTGCTGCGGTACGGTTTTGAGAAGGTCAATGAATATTCCTGTGACGAAACCGTGATGCATGAAAAGACAGAGGAGGAGGTGAAAGAATATCTGCGCCTGATGATTGAGGAGGCACAGGAAAAGAAATCGGAGAAAGTCTTCCTGCGGTGGAAAGCCGGTTTTGGAAGCAACAAACAAAAGATAAAGGAAAGGATGGAAAATCTAATGAAAAGGAAGAAGTGGAACCGTGTTGCGGCGATAACGCTGGTGGCAGCGTTGACTTTTGCAAATTCAATGACGGTGTTTGCGTATAGAGATGCTTTTCACGAAGAAACGTCGGCTGATGTTTCACAGGAGGTAATAGAAAGAGCTCTGGATGAAGATACATTTATGTTTGTAACCGAAGGAACAGACGGAGAAGAGCTGCAGGAGTTTGAACTGCTAGAGAGACCGGAAATTCAATACGATAATCAGTTTACGGACGAGATGGGTAATACTTATCTGTTTGCCGATGATGATACGATTGAGCCATATTGCGACCATACATTTGTTTCCGGGACAGCGACGACCCATAGAAAAATTTCGGATGGTGGCTGTGAGGTGAGGGATTACAAAGCGCAGAGATGTAGCAAGTGTGGCTATGTGATAAGAGGGGATTTGATTTGCACGCTTACTTATGTAACATGTCCACATTGATAGTTTGGGGTACATCTAAGATCAAGAACCGGCGTTTCCGGACGGATCGGAAGCATCGGACATGAAAATGGTAATGCCGCAGCAAGAAGACGGACGGAATAAGGGTCACGGGTTTTCTTCTGCGATCATTATAGCACTGGGTACAGTGTAAAAGGGGATAGGATACAGGCGGCTATGCAGATAGCCGCCTGGCCTGGTTTTGGGGAGAAATAGATGGAGGGATGGAGAGAATGCATGATGGAAATGCAGCGAGGGGGTATCCATTTAGAAAGTGAAACTGCGTAGAAAAAAGTTTTGAAATTTTCACAAAAAATATTTACAATTCCGTTATAAATGTGCTATAGTAATGGAAAGCATATTTTCTAAATAACAGATCAGTTAGTTTATCTTTCATTTCTAAGTTTCAGAAAATCCATGCTTTGATTCCAATTAACTATTGTAAAAGCAGGAGAATCTGAAACGGTTCTCCTGTGCCGGCGACATGAACTTTTACAGAAGACATGCCGTCACCATCAAGGAGGACATGCAAATGAACGAAACACGAACAAATGGAACAACTCTGCGTGATGCAGGGGTACAGCGCAACTACAAAGATACCGTATTCCGAATGCTATTTCGTGAAAAGGAAAATCTGTTGAGCCTGTACAATGCACTGAACGGCACGAACTATACGGATGTGGACGATCTGGAAATCACTACGCTGGAAAATGCGGTCTATATGAATTATAAGAACGACATTTCCTTCGTATTCGATTTTGAACTGCTGCTCTATGAACACCAGTCCACATGCAACCCGAATATGCCGTTGAGGGATCTTCTCTATGTATCAAGAGTGCTGCAGAACCGAATCAGGAACGAAAATCTGTACAGCAAGTCACTGGTTCGGATTCCGGCGCCCCGGTTTGTCGTATTTTACAACGGGACAGATTTTCAGCCCGAACAGCAGACCTTGTGTCTGTCGGACGCTTTTGAAAAAAGACAGGAGGAACCGTCACTGGAGCTGTCTGTGACTGTTTATAACATCAATCCAGGACATAACCGGGAACTCTTAGAAGCGTGCCGTCTGTTAAGAGAATATGCACAGTATGTGGAATATGTAAGGTCATTTACGGAAGAGCTGCCTTTATCAGAGGCGGTTGAAAAGGCGGTAGATGACTGTATCAGAAATGGAATCTTAACCGAGTTCTTATCAAGAAACCGTGCGGAGGCGATCGAAGTGAGTATTTTTGAATATGACGAAGAAAAGCATATGAGGAGTGAGCGGAAGGAATGGCGTGAAATTGGGCGGAAAGAAGGACGTTCAGAAGGACGAGCGGAGGGGCTCAAAGAAGGACGCTCAGAAGGACGAGCGGAGGGGCTTAAAGAAGGACAGGCCGAAGGCTTGAAGAAAGGGTATGCGGAGGGCCTTAAAGCAAGTTTTGATATGTTGAAAACGCTGATGGATGAAGGAAATACGGAGGAGATAAAACGCGCCCTATCGGACAGTGATTATCAGGAACAACTGTGTCAGAAATATTTTTCAGAGCACGAGTAGTTCTGACATCTCAGCAGAAAACGTGGAAAAGCCAGTGAATCCATCCCGGGGACACTGGCTTTTTTTATGGATGATAGGGGAGGCGGTTTCTGGAAAGGGTAATCTGTGCCATATTAGGGCTTGCAGTTTTTGGCAGGCCTGCTATAATACCAAATAGAATAGTAATTCGATAGGAATTATATGAAAGAGAACATTTTTATGATAACAGAAGAAAATAAAAAAAGAAGTATGGAGACAGCAGAATGATGGATAAGAGGATTTACTTAGACAATGCAGCCACCACGAGAGTGGCTGAGGAGGTATTGCAGGAGATGCTGCCCTGTTTCCGGGAATCCTACGCAAACCCTTCGGCAATTTACGGCTTCGCGGGGGAGGCCAAAAAGGCGGTAGGGATTGCCAGAGAGCGGGCGGCATCGCTGATCGGGGCGAAGCCGAACGAGATTTGTTTCACAGCGGGAGGCAGTGAATCCGACAACTGGGCGGTCCGTGCCGTGGCGGAAGGGCTTTCGGGCAAGGGCAGGCACATTATCACGAGTAAAATCGAGCACCACGCCGTGCTGCACACCTGCCAGTATCTGGAAAAGCAGGGGTACGAGGTGACCTATCTGGATACGGACGGGGAGGGGAAGGTTTCGCCGGAGGCGCTGGAAAAAGCGATCCGCCCGGACACCGTACTGATTTCCGTGATGGCGGCGAACAATGAGATCGGCACCATAGAACCGATTGCAAAGATTGGGGAAATCGCCCATGAGAGGGGTGTGCTTTTTCATACGGACGCGGTGCAGGCCTATGGGCATATCCCACTTCATGTGGAGGAGATGTACATTGACCTGCTTTCGGCCAGCGGGCACAAGCTGTACGGGCCAAAGGGGGTGGGAATCC
This sequence comes from uncultured Lachnospiraceae bacterium, assembly GCA_949472775.1. GTDB lineage: Bacteria > Bacillota > Clostridia > Lachnospirales > Lachnospiraceae > UBA3282. The sequence continues at coordinate 1,993 of CASWVG010000015.1, read as the reverse complement.
TCTACTGCCGGGAGAATCTGCGGCTTGCACCGCTGCTTCACGGCGGCGCGCAGGAGAGAGGCCGCAGGGCAGGCACCTTAAATGTGCCGGGGATCGTAGGTTTCGGAAAGGCAGCGGCGATGGCAGGAGAGACCATGCAGGAGAGAGCGGCCAGGGAAATGGCTCTGCGGGATTATCTGATTGACAGGGTGCTGGCGGAGATTCCTTATACCAGACTGAACGGGCCGAGACAGGACAGGCTGCCGGGCAGCGCCCACTTCTGCTTCCGATTCATAGAGGGAGAATCTCTGCTGATTTTATTAGACCAGAAGGGGATCTGCGGTTCCAGCGGGTCGGCCTGCACTTCGGGAGCGCTGGACCCGTCCCACGTGCTCCTTGCGATCGGCTTACCCCATGAGATCGCCCACGGGTCGCTCAGGCTGACGCTGTCGGCGGAAAACACGAAGGAGGAAGTGGACAGGACGGTGGAGACGCTGAAGGAGATTGTGGGGCGGCTGCGGGATATGTCCCCGCTGTATGAGGATTTTGTGCGGAAGGCATAGTGTGAGAAGCGTTTCTAAAGACGTCCTGCCATAGGACGGGACGCCAAGAAACTCCAGGAGTTGCTTTGCAACTTTCTCTCACACAAGAGAATGCCCAAAATACGGGCATTCTCTGTATGGATTTGAGACTTTGTGAAGCGGAATCGAGCAGCACTGCGGCACAGATGAAAGAAGGAAAAATGACAGACAACGGAAAGGCAGAGAGAAAAATGTACAGCGAAAAAGTGATGGATCATTTTAACAATCCACGGAATATGGGTGAAATAGAAAATCCCAGCGGTGTCGGCACCGTGGGCAATGCCAAATGCGGCGACATCATGCGCATCTATCTGGATGTGGATGAGGCGGGGATCATACGGGACGTGAAGTTCAAGACTTTCGGCTGCGGCGCGGCGGTGGCGACCAGCAGCATGGCGACAGAACTGGTGAAGGGAAAGACGGTGGAGGAGGCTTTACAGGTGACGAACAAGGCGGTGATGGAGGCGCTGGACGGTCTGCCGCCTGTGAAGGTGCACTGCTCCCTTCTGGCGGAAGAGGCCATCCATGCGGCGCTCTGGGATTACGCCAACAGGCAGGGCATCGTGATTGAAGGGTTGAAGGAGCCCGTGGCGGATATCACGGCGTAAAAGAACACCGTGATATCCGCCACAGAGGGAGTTTTGCGAAGGAGTTTCTAAGCAGCCCCGCAAATCCAGTTCGCATAGGAGAATGCCCAGGAACAGGCATTCTCCATACATATTACTTCGTGTCGCCGGCACGTTCCGCCTCCCGCACCGTGGTGACCTGACGCACGCCGGGCAGTTGGCTGATGCGGTCGCGCACAGCCTGGGTGTCGGCGTTCATGCGGACGCTCACCCGGTAGTTGAAAGAGTCCGCCAGTGGATTTTCGCTAAAAGCTTCGGTCAGTTCTGTCATCTCCTCGCCGTTCTCGTCCGTAAAATAGGCGGCTTTAAACTCTTCCCAGGCCTTGTCACCGCTGACATACTGCACAGAGACAGACTGGCAGTCAGAAATCTCACATATCCCGGAAATTTCCTGACCTATACGGTCAATAGCATCCTGGGACAAATCCGCATCCATAAAGACCGCAAGCTGTTTTTCCTGATAGATATTGTAGGCAAGAGAGGTGGAGCCGACGGCGCAGATACAAAGGAGCGCAGCGGCGGCAGCGCAGAGCCTGCGGCAGCGGCCATAGCGGCTGACCTGTCTTTTCGAGGAGCGCATACAGCTTTCGCTCAGGGCGTCCGCCATTTCAGACGGCATGGTGAGGGCTGTTTTTATTTGTAACATATCTTTTTCATTCATTGTGTGACCTCCTGTTATTATTCATTTCTGATTTACGGTTCTTTTCTGAAACAATTTCCCTGCAGGGCGCAGGACAATGATTTTGTGCTGTTTCAGCGTGAAATAGGAGCGGTGCATCAGGACTTCTATGCTGCTTCAGCGTGAAA
>CASWVG010000014.1 GCA_949472775.1 uncultured Lachnospiraceae bacterium | reverse complement strand
CGTTGGGGAGCCCGACGATGCCGAGTTTCATGTTATTCTATTCCTCCATGTTTCCTCAATTTTATTCTTTCCAGTTGCTATTATTTGTATTGAAAATCGTTTTTAAAATTAAGCTTCAGCTAAAAAGCTTTTAATAACTATGATAGTATAGCATAGTAAGGTTTAAAAGTAAAATTTTTCTGGCTCTTTGCCGTCTTTCCCGAGGCTTGTTTGCTATACCCATAAAAATGGCAACACATCATTCATCAAGTATTGTTGTCCCTTTCTTCGCCTTCGATTAACTGCCTGCATACATCCCTGCCGCCTTTCCCAACATTATACTGTACGTTTTTAGGTATACCGGCATCTATGATTTTGCCAACCTCAGCAAAATCGTCAAACAAGAATAGCCGCTAATAATTACCAAAAATCTCTGCTTAATTTCTCCAACATTTCAAAATCATTTGTTCTTTTTGCCAATGGTGTCAAATTTCCATTACGCTTCTTATGATTGTAAACTATCTCCGCATTTTTTCTGATTCGACATTTTTGCTTATTGATTTCCCGATTTTCAGCCTGTAAAAGAAACTTATAATGCGGATCTTTTTCCGCATTGATGTTCAATTCTACCAATTGTCCTTTCGGTACAGGAATCATGTTATTAATATTGATAACAGCGTAATCCTTTATCTTAATAAAATCCACACTTTCCTTCATTTTCTTATGTTTGGGTTTAAATGAAGATAATGGTGCAAAATAGGAAAATTTATTGATTTCAAAAACGACTCCAATATACTTACGTCCTAACGATCCTCCTTCATGCCGGAACAAATGCTCCTGATATTGGCTCAAATATTTTATGTAGGAATCCTTCACTCCATATATTCTTAAATTATCTTTCATAAAACTCCTTTGTGTACAAACAATCACATACTTTAGCCGTCGTATTATCTGACAGAAAAGGCAGAGACTCAAATAGTCCCTGCCTCCTGCTAACTCGCTCACTTTTGGGCTGTGCATCACCCACTTATAACTCGCTCATTTATAAGGCTGCGCATCACCTACTATCTTTAGTATACACTATTTTTCCCTCATTACAACACATTAAAAAAATTTTTACTTTTTTCGGTATTAAGGCTCAACTTAATAGTTTCCATTTTCCTGTTATAAAATAACATGGCTATGTACCAATTTTCTATAAACTCTTATGAAGATATAAAGACTTGCGTGGAAATCAAATTGCCCTCAATCCTAGTATTTATCAACCTTTAAGCCATTTTATGGAGATATATGGATTTATATGAAACAGCCTCGTAAATAACGATGCCGAGTTTCATGTTATTCTATTCCTCCATGTTTCCTCAATTTTATTTTTTCCAGTTGTTATGGCAACTATGATAGTATAGCATAGTAAGGTTTAAAAGTAAAATTTTTCTGGCGCTTTGCCACCTTTCCCGAGGCTTGTTTGCTATACCCACAAAAATGATAACACATCATTCATCAAGCATTATCGTTCCTTTTTTCGCCTTCGCTTAACTGCCTGCATACATCCTAATTTATTCTGTTAAAACATGCAAAAGCGAAACAATCCGCCCACCGCATTTCCTTGATTCTATTCAAGTCTCTCCGGCAACATATATTTTTCCCGAATCCAGATTTTTATATATGCTGTACCCTTCCAGTGGAAAGTCCTCCAGCTTTTTTGCAGAATCCTCCATGAGCCGGACGTCATAATCATTTTTCACAATTATATAATCGACACGACTTAAATCTGGATAATAATCGCCCGATACATCACACCTGAGCCTCTCATAAGCAAGGTCAATCACATTGTCCTCAAGAAGGGCCGGCATCTCCGAACCATCCATATCACACACAAAAAATTCAACATCCATATATGTGTCAAATAACCGCTTATCTTCCGGGGAAGTATCTTTCCCCACCGAAAGAAGCAGTATATTCCCCTGTAAATCTTTCAGATATTCATTGGCGTAAGCTGCCTGCTGCCGCTTCTCCTCCTGAATGCCATACCTGTAATGCCCTGCACAGATTCCCGCCGCGCTGTTCACAACATTTAATGTGATAAACAAAATACCAAACAATTTAAGAAACACAGGTTTTCGTTTACACACTACGATAAGGCCAGCAATTACTGCTATCGCAACCAGCAGACGCAGCAAAAGCAAAATAATTTCCGATTTACTTATAAACCGTGCAAACAGTTCATAATACAATAATGTTGAATTATCCGCCAGGAAACTTCCACCACCCGATCCCCCGATCAGCAGCATCGCAAAAATGACAATACCTATCCCCAATATCCGCTGACGATATTGAAGCACTCCTGTTTCTTCTCTCTCCGCATAATCCGCTTTCCTGATCCTGTCTACCATCAAAATATAAAATGGAATGACTAACGGCTCCAGATATCTCATATGAAGCCTCGGAGCCCTGCTGCCAAAGTCTTCTGGAAGCGTTATCATATAGGCAATCGTTATACATCCAATCAGAAACGAACACAGCAAAAAGAGATAGAACCAGGATTCCTTCTCCCTCTTCTGAAAAAAAGCGGCCGGCACCAAAACAGGAAATATGCCAAACGCAAGTACACCAAATACTACATCATAAATAAGCCCATACAGCAGATACCGTATTTTTTCCCATGACCATTTTAAATGCAGCACCTGCAAATTAGAGCTGCTATAGGAATTGGGCATCCCACTAAACAGGGTTCCTTTCATCAATAAAAAACAGCCCGCAAATATCCCGGCAAAAACCACTAGGCAGATTAGCCCTTCTCCCACTTTTTCAGTCGTCGGATGAGCAACGCAATACATCAGCCAGACCAGGACATACGCAATCACAAAATACAGGGCTATTTCTTTATTCAGATAAGTCAGATAACCCATGACGCCAAGCAGTAAATTTAATCCCAGTCTGACACGGAAATTTTCTGTACAAAAAATACACCATACAATATATATCACCCAGAGCGAAAGAGGCAGATAGATCACTTCACTCATAAAGTATGTTGTATAAACAAACGCCGGAAATGTGATTCCCATAGCCAGCGTATAATTTATCTCCCTATCTTCTTTTAAAATTCTCCTGCACAGCCCATAGATTGGAAAGACAGCGCTTGCCATAACCAGGCTGTTAATATATCCGACAGCCCGAATCTGCCCTGCCGTTGATTTCATCCAAAAAGCAGGCATAATACATATGCTGTACAAAATCTTCTGGAAATCACTTTCCATTCCATGAAGCCTTATCCCCCGTCCTCCTGCCAGACTGCGTCCTATTCCCACATACCGCAGTTCGTCCGGATAACTGCTGATCACTTTGGGAAAGTCACTCATTATCCCATAGAAAACAGCGCTTATTACAAATAGAACAACGCAGACATATATATACTTTCTATCTTCTGTCAGCTTTTTCAACCGTTCTCTCCCTTGTTTCTTCCCACTTATCCTTTATAAGTCAAACAGCCATCCGTTTTCTTTATAAATAACACCCGTTCTTCTTTAACTTCCTATACAAAGCCATACAATTTAAGTTGCAGTCAAAAATTTTACAACAACTATGATAGTATAGCATAGTAAGGTTCAAAAGTAAAATTTTCCCAACACTCTCACCACCAATAACGTTTCACTATTATGTGCTAATTCATTTATTCACTTCACTCTTTTCAGTAACATAATAATCTGCTTCTATCACATCAGTTATCTTTCGCCTGTTGATCTGCCAGTTCATACATGGTTTCCACATCTCTTTTGCCGGTTGTCCTTTCCATAATGACAGCAAGAAGTCGGTACCCATACATCCATCAGCCCTAAGAGCAGGAAACTCTGATGTATGTTATATGCAACAAAAAAATGTAAAGCCTTTGACAACTTTACATTTCCCACTTGTGCCTCACATAAGTCAATACCGCTTCTTCTCCTTCAGTTCCCGGTACAGCGCCATATAATTCTCATACCGCACCCGGCTGATCTTTCCCTCCTCCACAGCTTCCTTCACACCACAGTCCGGCTCACTGATATGCGCGCACCCCCGGAATTTACAGAGAGGCTCATGTTCCCGGAACTCGGGATAATACCCGCCCAGCTCCTCCTTCGTGATCTCCGGCATTTCCAGGGAAGTAAAACCAGGCGTATCCATGATATAAGCGCTGTCCCCCAGCACAATGATCTCCGAATGTCTGGTGGTGTGCCTGCCCCGTTTGATCTTCTCGCTGATCTCCCCCGTCTCCATATGGGTTTCGGGAGAAAGCTGATTGATCAGAGAGGACTTGCCAACACCACTTGGACCCGCCAGCGCAGTGGTCTTTCCCGCCAGCAGTTCACGCACCTGATCCAGCCCTCTGTTTTCCAGAACGCTTATAAATAACACCCGATATCCACAAGTCTCGTACGCCCTGCGGAGCGCCTCCTTCTCTTCCTGTGAAGCGATATCCTCTTTGTTAAAACAGATCATCGTGGGCAGTTCCTGCTGCTCCATCCGGATCAAGAAGCGGTCCAGCAGGTTAAAGTTCGGGTTCGGTTTCACAATCGCAAAGAGAATCAATGCCTGGTCCACATTGGCTACCGCTGGTCTTAAGAGCGCGCTTTTCCGCGGCAGAATCTCCCGGATATTTCCGAGCATCTCTGTTTCATCCAGCACGTCCATCTCGACGTCATCCCCGACCAGAGGCTTGATTCCCTCTTTTCTGAATATTCCCTTTGCCTTGCACTCGTAGACGCCGCGCCCCTCCACATGCACATAGTAGAACCCGGCGATCCCTTTCATTATCTTGCCAGTCATATACTCCAATCCATGCGGGGAATGCCGCACCTCAGGCATTCTCCCGCGCGAAACACAGTGCTCCCAGGTCAGCTCTGCTGCCTTTGATCCTGTCCAATGGCGGAACGTCTTATAAAGCACTTTTCGCGCTACTCTTCCGTGAAGTTAACCTTTCGCTCCACTGTCTTTGTCTCTGTTCCACCGCCCTCGGTCGTGGTCTCCCCGGTCTCTGGGTCGGTGATCGTAGTTGGCTCCATCTGCACCGTAAAGGTATAACGGATGGTACCCGTTGCCGACTTGATTCCTGTATAATTGACACCTACCGGAAAAGTGGTCGTCTGTGTATTCAAAAGCTGCGTGCCATCGTCGGCAGTAAGCGTCACATTCACCTGCATACCGCTCTGATAAGACGCATCCTCCGTGGGCGCGGTAATCCCCTCGGCATACTTATACGTTTTCTGGGCAGGTCCCGTGCTGATCCGCAGATCCACAGGCGTACCTTTGTCCACATAGGAGCCGACCGAATAGCTCTGATAGCATACCAGATCCGTAAGCGCCGGGTCCTCATGGGGCGTCTCCGTAACGTTACCTACGGGAAGCCCGCTCTCCGTCAGCGTGACCGTAGCGTCCATCTCCGTCATACCAACCACATCGGGCACCCTGACTTTATTGTCCTCCGCACCCTGACTGACGCGGATGGTGACGCTTTGTCCCGCAGACGCCTTCGTCCCCGCCTCCGGAGACTGGGAGATCACAATGCCCTTCTCCACCTGGGGGTCATTACTCTCCACCACGTTTACGACAAATCCTTCCTTTTCCAGAAGCGCCGTGCCTTCCGTCTGGGATTTTCCCGTCGCGTCGGGAACCTCTACCCCCTCAGCGGCCTCCGCCACCGTAAGCACAATCGTAGTACCCTTATCTATCATCAGCCCATCCTGTACGCTGGCGCGAAGCACCGTGCCCGCATCGTAAGAGCTGTTTTCCTCGTATTTAATTTCCGGCGAAAGCTCCAGATCCAGGAGCATACGTTTCGCCTCGTCCACATGCATGCCGACCACGCGGATCATCTCCACCTGCTCCGCCTCCTGTTCCTGCTCCTCTGGCGCTTTTTCCCCACTGAAATTAAAGACGCCCATTGTCCTGCCTACCAGAAAGATCAGAATACCGCCGATCAGCAGAGCCGCCACCACCGCCAGTATGGTAGTGATCTTCTCCATCTTGGGATCGTAGTCCTCCTCGTCATCGTCCCAGTCCTCGTCGTCCTCATCCTCGTAGGAACGCGCATGGTCTCTGTCCCTGACATCCTTTTTCAGACGCATAGCCTCATCCATGGAGTCCCGGTTGTCTGACTGACGTTTGATCTGCACCATATCCCTGTCGGTGATCATGCGGGTGGAAGCCTCCTCGTCCGGGTCCGTCACCTTGACAAAGTCTTCATCCGGGCTGATCAGCGACTGCTTCAAATCCACGATCAATTCAGACATGGACTGGTACCTTCTGTCCGGGCTCTTCTGACAGCACTTAAAGACGATCTGTTCCACACAGACCGGTATCTCCGGCACATAGTCCCTCGGTGAGGGAAACTCTTCCTGAATATGTTTGATCGCGATTGCCACGGTAGTCTCCCCGTTAAAGGGCACCCTGCCCGTAAGCATCTCGAACATGGTAATACCCAGCGAATAGATATCGCTCTTCTCATCGCTGTAGCCACCTCTTGCCTGCTCCGGCGACGTATAGTGCACGCTCCCCATGACATTGGATGTGATTGTATTGCTGGTAGCAGCCTTGGCGATGCCAAAGTCCGTCACCTTCACTTTGCCTTCTTTGGAAATAATGATATTCTGCGGCTTGATATCCCTGTGGATAATGTGGTTGTTGTGCGCCGCCTCAATTCCCATGGAAACCTGAATGGCAATGCTCACCGCCTCCTTGACGGAAAGCCTCGCCTTCTTCTCAATATATTTCTTGAGGGTGATCCCCTCCACCAGTTCCATGACGATATAGTGATTCTCGCCCTCCTCGCCCACGTCGTAAACGTTGACGATATTGGGGTGCATAAGACCCGCTGCCGCCTGTGCCTCAATCCGGAATTTTGACACAAAATTGGCGTTTTCACTGAATTCCTGTTTCAAGACCTTGACCGCCACAAAGCGGTTCAGCTTGTGATCTTTCGCTTTATATACGTCTGACATGCCGCCGGTGCCGATCTTTTCCAGAATCTCATACCGGTCAGCGATCATCATTCCTATCTTAATCATGTTCTACCTCGTCTGTTAAGTCTGCTAACGGTTCAATAACGATCACCGATATATTGTCTTTGCCGCCATTTAAGTTGGCCGTCTCTATCAGTTCTTCTACCCTGTCCCTAAGGCTCTTACCGTTTTTCAGAATCCGGCATATCGTCTCGTCGTCCACCATGTTAGTCAATCCATCCGAACAAAGTAAAACCATTTCTCCTGTCTGTAATTCCCGGTTGAAGAAATCAACCTCCACATCATCCCTTGCTCCTACCGCACGGGTAATGATGTTTTTATCGGGATGGTTTCTGGCTTCTTCCCGGTTGATCCCACCCATCCGGACCATCTCCTCCACCAGAGAGTGGTCCTCCGTGATCTGTACGATCTCCTCACCGATCACATAAAGCCTGCTGTCTCCCACGTTCGCCACTTCCAGAAATCTGCCGATACAGGTGGCCGCGACAAGCGTCGTTCCCATACCGCTCAAGGCAAAGTCCTCGCTGGCGCGTTTGCGCAGAATACCGTTTGCCCTGGAGATGGCATGACTCAGGATCTTCTCAGGGCTTTTCTCAAAGGAGGCTCCCACCTCTTTTATCACAGTCTCCACCGCCAGGTCGGAGGCGTAATCTCCCGCCTTATGACCACCCATGCCATCCGCCACGATAAACAGATTCGGCAGATTTCCGACAGGTGTCTCGCTGCAATAAATATAGTCTTGATTTAATTGTCTTCTTCGCCCGATATCTGTCAGCGCATAAGACTTTAGCACGGCATATTCCTCCGTTTTTAGTGATTTGCATATTTTACCAATTACCCATGTTAGCATATTCCCTGCAAAAGAGCAAGCGATTTAAACCGCATTCCCCTGCGGCAGCCGTTCAGCCCGCATCCATGCGCAGAACGCACCTACGGTGCTCCCCGCCTCTTCGCAGCTCCTTTTGCTTATGAGCGGACGCTTCCTCAGACCATCAGTTGACCGACAAATTCTCTCCGGCTGAACTGTTATCCAGGAACCGCCGTCTGAGCTGGCCGCAGGCGCCGTCGATATCCCGCCCCATCTCCCTGCGGACTGTGGCGTTAATCCCTTTTTTCGCAAGAAGGGCCGCAAACGCCTCCACCGCCTGTCTCTCCGACTGTACATAGTCTCTTTCTCTGACAGGATTCACCGGGATCAGATTCACATGACAGTTCAGCCCGCGGATCAGAGCCGCCAGCGTCTCCGCATCCTTTCTTGTATCGTTTACGTTCCGCACCAGACTGTACTCAAAAGTAATCCGCCGCCCGGTCTGCTCAAAATAATAAGCGCAGCAGTCCATCAGCTCCGCAAGCGTAAACTGATTGGCAATGGGCATCAGCTTTCGCCGCTTTTCATCCGTCGCCGCGTGCAGGGACAGTGCCAGCGTAATCTGCAGTTTTTCTTTCGCCAGTTCCCGCATCTTGGGCACAATCCCACAAGTGGAGACTGTCACGTTTCTCTGGCTCATATGCAGCCCGTTCTCGTCCGTCAGCATCGTGATAAACCGCAGAACATTCTCGTAATTGTCCAACGGCTCTCCGCTGCCCATCACCACCACGTTGGAGACCCGCTCCCCCGTCTCCAGCGTGATCGCGTAGATCTGGTCAAGCATCTCCGAAGCAGACAGGTTGCGCACCAGTCCGTCCAGCGTGGAAGCGCAGAAACGGCATCCCATACGGCACCCCACCTGGGAGGAAATACAGACCGAATTGCCGTGCTTATAGCGCATCCACACACTCTCCACCATATTGCCGTCAGAGAGGGCGAAAAGATATTTTTTCGTGCCGTCTATGGCAGACTCCTGTACCGCCACCGTTTTCAGCACCGTATAATGATAGCTTTCCCCACATTTCGTTTTCATAGCCGCAGGAATATTACGCATTTCTTCATAGCCCCGCGCCAGTTTCCTGTGCATCCACTCGTAAAGCTGCACCGCCCGAAACGGCTTTTCCCCGAGGGCCGCCATCTCCGCTTTCAGTTCTGTCAATGTGAGGGACTTGATATCTTTCTTCTCCATCGTTTACGCTTTCTCACTGTTTCTTAAGTCGGGTTCCACTTCCCCTGCACCTAATTCTATTTCTTCCGTAGTTTCGCCAGAAAGAACCCGTCCGTCTCATGGACACCCGGCAAAAGCTGCAGCATCCCCCGTTTCCCCTCCCCGGCAAGAGCGGCGGGCAGTCTGTCTTCCATGCTCACCGGCTCAAGACCGAAGGTTTCACAAATCCATGCCGCCATCTCCTCATTCTCCCCGGGATTCATAGTACAGGTACTGTACATCAGAATACCACCGGGCTTTATATAATTAATAACATTCGTTATTATATCTTTCTGTAACGTTTGGATCTCCGCCAGGGATTCCTTCGTCACCCGGTACTTGATATCCTGCTTGTGACCCATCACACCCAGACCCGAACACGGCACATCCGCCAGCAGCACGTCTGCCTTTCCCACGAGGGAGTCTTCTCTCACCCGCGCATCCTGCACACGGATTGACACGTTTTCCACGTCGAGCCGGGCACGGTTCTCCTCGATCTTGTCCGTCTTGTAGCGGTTAACGTCGCAGGCAATGACCTCTCCCGTGCCGTTCAGCTTCGCCGCCGCGTGAAGCGCCTTGCCGCCGGGAGCCGCACAGACGTCTATCACCGTATCTTTGGGACGAATCCCCGCCGCCTCCACCACGAGCATGGAACTGACATCCTGTACGAAAAACCGCCCCTCCCGGTATCCGGCGAGGCTGCGAATACCGGACACGCCCCGAAGCCTGTAGGCATAGGGCAGATACGAATGCTTTTCCACAATGACTCCGTCTCTTTCCCATGCGGCAAGCAGTTTCTCCCTCTCCTTTTCCGAAAGCCGTTCGTCCAGACGGACGCTCACCGCGCCCCTTTCCAGATAAGCCTGCAGAATGCTCTCACAAGCCTCCTCGCCGTAACACGCCGAAAAATGCGCTACAAGCCAAAGCGGCATGGAATAGCACACAGATAAAAAGGCTGTCTGATCCTTCTGTCTGTCAGGCAGGACGATATTTTCCCGTCCTCTGGCAATATTTCGCAGTACACCGTTCACATATCCCTGCAGGCTCTGAAACCTACGCTTTTTGGCAAGCTTCACCGCCTCGTTGCACACCGCTGCCGCCGGAATATGCTCCATGAACAGAAGCTGGTACACACTCATCCGCAGAAGCTCCCTGATCAGCGGCTTCATTTTAATAACAGGTGTTTTTGAATATTGGTCCAGCACATAGTCAAGATAGATCCGCCTTTCAATGGTACCTTCGCTGACCCGCTTGATAAACGCCTTCTCTTTACTGTCCAGATAATCGTATTTGTCCAGTGCCGCCCCGATCAGGACATTGCTGTATTCTGCCTGTCCGGACAGTTCCAGCAGGATGTCCAGAACTATCTCCCGTACATTAATCTGTGCCACGCTTTCGTTCTCCCGTTTATATTTTTTCTCTCAGTCACGGCTACCCACATTATTTCTGGTCTCTTTGCAACTGCGACCACCTTATATTTAATCATCTCGACTCCGGTTGCCGAACAGCAGCACCAGCCGCAGAAGCTGTAAAATCGAAGACGCTGCCGCCGCCACATAAGTCAGTGCCGCCGCCTTCAGCACTTTCCGGCATCCCGCCGTCTCATCCCGCTCCAGCATACCGTAATCCCCCAGCATGGCAAGCGCCCTGCCGGATGCATTGAACTCCACAGGCAGGGTCACCACCTGAAAAAGCACAGCAAGCGCAAACACCCAGATGCCGATCTGGATCAACATCTGATTCATTCCCAGAATCGCGCCCAGAATAATAAGCGGAATCCCCGCCTTGGAACCGATATTTGCCGCAGGCACGAGCGCCGACCGAATCTTCAGGGGCGCATAACCCTTGTCGTGCTGCACCGCGTGCCCGCACTCGTGCGCCGCCACCCCGATCGCCGCCACGGAAGTCGAACCGTACACAGAGTCTGAGAGACGCAGCACCTTGTGCACCGGATCATAGTGATCGGTAAGGCTCCCGCCCACATGCTCGATATGCACGTCGTAAATCCCAGACATCTGCAGGATCTTCTGCGCCGCCTGCGCACCCGTCATGCCCGTCCGGCTCTGCATCCTGGAAAACTTATTGTAAGTGGCACTGACTCTCGCCTGTGCCCACAGACAAAGCACTGCCCCGATCAGAACCAGAAAGTAAGTCGGATCAAAATAATACCCAAATCCATACCCATAATATCCCATATTCATTCCTCCTGTCTGGGGAAAACACCTTCCGCCATTCTCCCCTTCGAAACGCTGAGCCGGCCCGCAAACGTCCTGTGCCGTTTCTTATCGGCTGCTCATCTCAAACACATCGCCGGCCTTCACCGGGTACCCCAGCAGAAAGTCCTTTACTGCCATGCGCTTTTTGCCCTCCGGCTGTACTTCCAGTATTCTGAGAAGCCCGTCCCCGGTCTGCACATAGACAGCATCCTTATCCACCCGGACCACCGTGCCAGGCCTGCCACTTCCGTCACAGCCGCCATCGCTCTGCCCGGTCTGCGCTTCCAAAGCTGCCAGCTCCTGCTCCAAAACCACTTCTTCCCGCCAGATCTTCAGGTTCTTTCCCCGATAAACAGTGGAAGCCCCCGGCCAGGAAATCAGCCCCCGGATCAGGCAGTCCATTTTCTCCGCCTCCATGTTCCAGTCAATTCTCCCCATGGATTTATTCAGCATCTTTGCGTAGCAGGACTCCTCGTCATTCTGCTTCACGGGCGTCACATCGCCCGCCTCAATCTTTGCAAGCGCCTCCACGATCAGCCCTGCGCCTGCCACCGCCAGCTTATCGTGCAGGGTGTCCGCCGTCTCGTCAGAGGCGATCTCCACCTCCGTCTTGAAAAGCATATCCCCGGTGTCCAACCCTTTATCCATCTGCATGATGGTAACACCTGTTATTTTTTCTCCGTTGATAATTGCCCACTGGATCGGTCCCGCACCACGATACTTCGGAAGCAGAGACGCATGGATATTCACACACCCGTACTTTGGCATTTCAAGAATCTCCTCCGAGAGAATCTGTCCAAAAGCCGCCACCACAAAGATGTCCGCCTGATAACCCCGAAGTGTCTCCACTGCCTCCGGCTCCTTGATTTTCACGGGTTGGAACACAGGAATGCTGTGTTTTATCGCGCATACTTTAACGGGCGTCATCTGCACTTCCTTGCCTCTGCCCTTCGGCTTATCGGGCTGGGTTACAACCGCCGTCACCTCATGCCCGGCTTCGACGATCGCCTCCAATGCTCCCACCGCAAAATCGGGGGTCCCCATAAACACCACTTTCATCTACTCCACCCACTCCTTTCCAAACACCATGAAAATTTTCCGTTCCCGTCGCCAGACCATCCGGCATCCCCGGTTCCGCTTCACGCCGGCCCGTTTCTGCCTTCTTTTCCGATCTGTTCTGCTCATAACAGTACAGAGCTGGCGACACTATGCTTGCGTACCCACATGTACTTTTTGTAGTGCACTGCTCACAACAGTATAGAGCCGGCGTCACTCTTCCGCCTGCAGATCCTCCGTATTGACAAGAGGGCCGTGAACCTTTTCCACATACAGATGCCCCTCCAGGTGATCCACCTCGTGACAGATCGCTCTGGCCAGCAGTTCTGTCCCCTCTATTTCAAAAGGCTCCATATTTTCATCATAGGCAAGCGCTTTCACATAATTGGGTCTGGTCACCTTGCCGCTCTTGCCCGGAACGCTCAAGCATCCCTCGTAACCGTCCTGCTCCCCGCTGGTCTCCAGTATCTTCGGGTTAATCAGTAACAAGGGATCTTCCCCTGTGGTATCTATCACCACGATGCGCTTTAAAATACCTACCTGGGGCGCCGCCAGTCCCACTCCGTTCTCCTCATACAGCGTCTCAAACATATCGTCGATCAGTTCCTGCAGCCGGGGTGTGATCTCCGTCACCTCCTTGCATCTCTTTCCCAAAACCGGATCTCCCATCTCTCTGACTTTTCTGGTTGCCATACTGCTTTTCCTCCTGCCTTTTCTGTTTCCTGTTTCTTTAAAAAGTATTCATAGGGTCAAAGTCAAACTGCACCGTCTGACCCTTAAGTTCCCTTTCCCTGCAAAAATTCTCCAGCCTGTCCTTTGCTTCCACCAATATCTGATACTCCCCATGTCTGATGTAAAAGCTGTGGCGGTAAAGGTCGGCTATCTTTCCGACCGCAGCTTGCGCCGGTCCGATTACCCGGAGCCTTGCCACATCAGCCATCTCTCTCTTGACTACATTGGTCATTTCTCTTCCCAGCCGCTCTCCATCCTCCTGCACACGGGAGACGATGAGAACCGCCAGCATATGTTCCACGGGCGGGTAGCCCACAAGTCCCCTGTAGGCGATCTCCTCCCCGTAAAATCCCCGATAATCCTGTTTCGCCGCGTAGACCACGCTGTAATGCTCCGGCTGATAGGTCTGGATCACCACCTCGCCCGGCCGCTCTCCCCTGCCCGCGCGTCCCGCCGCCTGTGTCAGAAGCTGAAACGTGCGTTCCCCCGCCCGGTAATCGTTCCTGTTTAAAGACAGATCCGCCGCCAGCACACCCACCAGCGTCACACCGGGAAAATCGTGCCCTTTCACAATCATCTGCGTTCCCACGAGAATATCAGCCTCCTCATCTGCAAAGGCGGAAAGGATCCGCTCGTAGCTGTCCTTCCTGCGGGTGGTATCCGCATCCATGCGAAGCACCCGTGCTCCCGGAAATTCCCTGTGGATCGCCTCCTCCACCTGCTCCGTTCCCGCCTTAAAACCCATCAGATAGGGGGAGCCGCAGGACGGGCATTTCGCAGGCTTCCGCTCCTGATACCCGCAGTAATGACAGGTGAGTATCCCGTTTCTGTGCTCTGACAAGGATACGTCACAGTGTGGACATTTCATCACATGCCCACAGGAACGGCAGGAAATAAATCCCGCATAGCCTCTTCTGTTCAGAAAAAGAATGGCCTGTTCCCCTCCGGAAAGCCGCTCCTGCATCAGTTCCTTCAGTTTCCGGCTGAACATGGAACGGTTCCCCTGTCTCAGCTCTTCTCTCAGATCTATCGTATGCACCGCTGGGAGTACACTGTTCCCGGGGCGTTCCCTCATCTCATATAACTTATATTCTCCCCTCTCGGCACGGTAATACGCCTCCATGGACGGCGTCGCCGAACCGAGGACCACACTGGCGCCGCACAGGGACGCGATCTCCACAGCCGTCTCCCTCGCATGATACCGGGGCGTTGTCTCACTCTTGTAGCTGTTCTCGTGCTCCTCATCCACCACGATAACGCCCAGATTGGCAAAGGGCGTAAACAGCGCCGAGCGCGGTCCGATCATCACGTCGATCTCCCCCGCCTTTGCCCGCTCGATCTGGTCATACTTCTCTCCCGCGGACAGCGAGGAATTGATCACCGACACCCGGTCCCCGAATCTCTTGTAAAACCTGAGCAGAGTCTGGTACGTCAGCGCGATCTCCGGGATGAGCATAATCGCCTGTTTCCCCATGGCAATCATCTCCTCGATGATGCCAAGGTACACCTCCGTCTTGCCGCTGCCCGTGACGCCGTGTACCAGATACACCCCCGGATGCCCGGCACGGTAATCCGCAAGCACATCCTCTATGATATGCCGCTGCGCCTGATGCAGCACGGGACGCGTCTCGCTCCGATCCCCCGCCTTGACAGGATTGCGGTAAAAAGCCTCTTTTTCTATACGCAGGTATCCCTGTCTCTCCAGCGCCTGTAAAGTGGACGCCGCCACATGGAGCTTTTGTCTGATTAACTCGTAGGGCAGTTCCTCCTCCGTCTGAAGAGCCATCAGCACTCTCGCCTTCGCCCGCTGGTTCTTTCTCTCGCACTCGCCTGCCGCCTGCGCGGTTTCCTCCCCGGACAGACACCGCAGCACCTTCTTTTTCTCAAGCTGCTTCTGTTTCTGTTTCACGGGAAGCACGGTCTTTAGTGCCGCAATGGTCGTTCCGCCGTAGTTGCTCTTTAACCAGTAGGCGATCTGGATCTGCCTGCCCTCCACAGTCATACCCTTCTCATCCACGGAGATGACTGCCTTGATCTTCTCCGGAGGATAATCCGCCTCCTCCGAGAGATCCACCACATATCCCGTCCGCTCCCGGTTCCCGTTCCCGAAAGGCACGCGCACCTGCACGCCCGGTCTCACCGACTCCGACAATGCTTCCGGAATCCGGTACTGAAAAACCCGGTCCACCTTCTCATGGGCGATATCTATGATGACATCCGCATACCGCTTAGTCATGCCCGCTCCTCTAAAATTTCCTGTATCAGCACTCTCTCATCCATCGGGTACTTCACACCGTTTATCTCCTGATAGTCCTCATGGCCCTTGCCTGCCAGCACGATGATATCTCCCGGCTCGCCATGGTCGATGGCGTAGGCAATGGCTTCTTTTCTGTCGCAGATCTCCACGTACCTGCCGTCCGTCTTCGCCATCCCTGTCTTGATATCGTCGATGATCGCCTGCGGCTCCTCCGTACGCGGATTGTCGGAGGTGATGATCGTCAGATCCGCCATTCGTCCGCTGACCTCGCCCATCTCGTACCGCCTGGATTTCGCCCGGTTGCCGCCGCAGCCGAACAGGCAGACCAGTCTGTGCGGATTGTAGGCGCGCAGCGTCTCCAACAGGCTTTTCAGCGCCATGGCATTGTGGGCATAATCGATCATCAGGGTAAATTCGTCGGATACCTTCACCATCTCTGTCCTTCCCTTCACCTTCGCCGCCGCGAGCGCATTCTGTATCGCCTTTCCGTCCACCCCGAAATGTCTGCAGATGGCAATCGCCGTGAGCGCATTGTAAACGTTGAATCTGCCGGGCGATGCGATTTTCACCGGAAGTTCAGTCAGCCCTTTCGCCGTAAAGCGCATGCCAAGACTGCCGCCCTCGTTCAGGAAAGCGATATCCTCCGCCCGCAGATCCGCCGGCGTACCGATCCCGTAAGTTTCAAGCTGACAGGTGCAGCCTTCTGTGACCGCCTCCCAGTGGGAATCATCCCGGTTCACAATCCCCACCTTGCACTGTCTAAACAACAGGCTCTTACAGTGCAGATAGTCGTCAAAATCTTTATGCTCGTTTTCTCCGATATGATCCGGCTCCAGATTCGTAAAGATGCCGAAATCAAAGACAAAGCCCTGCGTCCTGTGCAGCATCAGTCCCTGTGAGGAAACCTCCATCACCACGGTATCGCAGCCCGCGTCCGCCATCATCCGAAAATATTTCTGCACCAGATAAGACTGGGGCGTGGTGTTCTCCGCGTGAATGTGCGTCTCCCCGATAATGATTTCTATGGTGCCGATCAGCCCCACCTTTCTGCCCGCCTGCTCCAGAATGGACTTCACCAGATAGGTAGTGGTCGTTTTGCCCTTCGTGCCCGTGATGCCGATGATCTTCATCTGCTTGGCGGGATGCCCGAAATATGCCGCCGAGACAAAGGCAAACGCATAGCGGACATCCGCCACACGGATCACCGTCACGTCCGCTTTCCCGGGCAGTTCCACCTCATGCTCTGTCAACAGTGCCGACGCTCCGGCGCGCACTGCATCCGCCGCAAACTTGTGACCGTCCGCCTTTGCACCTGGTATGCAGACGAACAGGCACCCTTCGATCACCTTTCTGGAATCATAGATAACATCCGTTATTTCCCTTTCCATCACGCCGCTCACACGTTCATAGGATATTTCCTTCAACAATTCGCCTAAAGCTGCCATAATTCACCTCGTCAAAACCTTTTCCTTTATTTCTTATATTTATTTATATAGTAAGATAGCACGAAATACGCGTTTTTGCAATTTTTCTCTGTTTTCCTCTGTCTTTAAGGTTTCTTAATGTTTTTTTATTTTTCCTTCACAAACTAAACACATTTTGGACACAATTACACATTATGATAAGTATCAAGATAGTTGATGAATTCACTATCTCCCCCTCATAAGAAAACTGCGAAAGAGCCCGGAACGTCCGGGCTTTTTCGTGTCCCGCTTGTTTTTCTTTTGCTTACGCATGAGACTCGCAAATCCGCGCTTTCAGCGCTCCACGTCCGATTTCATCGGACATTTGCTCGTTATGTGCCGTGAAGAATCTTCGATTCTTCTGAAAAACAAATGCCGGCTTCAGTCGCAGATTTTTTCTGCGACGGCGCTATGTTTTTCTTTTGCTTATGCACTATAATCCTGCATCACCATCTGCAGGGACTCGACTCCCTTGTACACATTGATATCGGGGTAATAAATCACGCTGATGACTATCCGTGCGCTGCCTCCGGCGTAGAGTCTGTCCGTCTCCTCCTGCCCGAAATGGGCTGAAAGGAACGCGTGCCACTGTTCCAGATCCCCGAAGTACATCATATCATACTCCCGCCCGTTCTCGTCAGCCACCCTGTATTTCCCCACGTTTCTATTTTTCCCCAGTATCCGCCCTCTGCATACGCGCACATTCTTCTGGGCGAAAACCGGTTTTGGATTGCCGTTGCCAAAAGGCTCTAAAAGGGAAAGCTGTCTGACCAGTTCCGGGGTCACATAGGACATGGGCATAGGCACGTCGATATGTATGACCTCCACCAGATCTTCCTCGTGCAAACCGCTGTGGGCGTTCAGAAAGGTCCGGAACGCCTCCACATTCTCCTCCGGCATGGACACCCCCGCCGCCATCTTATGCCCGCCGTACTTCGTGTACAGTTCCTTACACTCGCTCATCTTATCGTACATGTGATAAGCCTCTATGGAACGCCCCGAGCCCTTCACACCTTCCTCGCCCCGGGTCAGCACAAAGACCGGCTTGTGGTACCGCTCCCTGATCCGCCCGGCGATAATCCCCGCCAGACTCTCGTGACAGTCCGGCAGAAAGACCACCAGCACCTTATCCTCCCGCAGTGCCGTATTCTCAATCTCGTCCATCGCCTGCGCCGTCCCGAGCAGCGTCATTTCCTTCCGGCTGTCATTTAATGCCTTCAGCTCCCCGGCAATGGTAACAGCCTCCGCCTGCTCTTTCGTCCGGAACATGGCAAGTGCCCTTGCCGCCGTGTCCAGCCGCCCCGTGGCGTTTAAGCAGGGACCGAGGATAAAACCCACATGATAGCCTGTCAGTTTCTTTTCCGCCAGTTCATTCACCGTAAGCAGCGCGCGCAGCCCCGGATTCGTGGACCGCTCGATCTGCTTCAATCCATACCTGACCAGAATGCGGTTCTCGTCGGTCAGTTCCATCACATCTCCTACCGTGGCAAAACCCGCAAACGCCAGAAGCTCCTGCAAAAGCGTTTCCTTCTCTCCCACTGACAGAGCGCCCTCCCCCTCCATTTCTTTTAGGTATAGTTCCATCAGCTTATATGCCGTGACGGCGCCGCAGATGCCTTTATAGGGATAAGGGCAGCCGTCCTGCTTCGGGTCCACCACGGCGTCCGCCGGGGGCAGTATCTCCTCCCGGCTGCCGTCCTCCCGCACCTCGTAGGGCACCTCATGGTGATCCGTCACAATCACCGTCATGCCAAGTTCCTTCGCGAAAGCGATCTGGGAGAACGCCGCAATGCCGTTATCGCATGTGAGGATCGTATCTACACCGTCCTCGCCCGCCTCCTCAATCAGCTTCTCGTTCAGCCCGTATCCGTCCCGTATCCTGTGGGGAATCACCACCGAAACATCCGCGCCGCACTTTTCCAGACATGCCGCCAATATGTAGGATGAGCAGACGCCGTCGATATCATAGTCACCGATCACCCGGATCTTTTTCTTCTCCCTCGTCTTTTCGCAGAGAATATCCGCCGCCTTGTCTGCGTCTTTTAAAAGCGTAGGATCATAGAGATCCGCTGTCGTGCCATGTAAAAATTTTTCGATTGCCCCATCATCCACCACATCTCTGTTGCGTATGATCCTGGCAATCACCGGATCAATCCCAAACCGTTTCCCTATCCCATCAAAATCCGCCTTCTTTGCGGACACCATCCATTTCGCCATACAAAATCACTGCCAGGCTGCGCTGATCCAGAAAATGCTGCACATTCTCCCTGAGATCATCTACGCCGCCGTACCTTTCTATAAAAATTTCTATAAAAATTTCTATAAAATAAGAAATACCCTCCGAAAAAGTCACAACTTATTGTAACATTTCCAGAGGGTAATTTATAGTGCTTTATTTTCTAGTTCAGCCAGACCGAGACTGTCTGACAAATCATGCTTGCATGAATTTGGCTGACAGATGATGGTCTGAGGGAGCGCCCGCTTAATGAGCCGATTGAGCTTCGCTCAATCAAAGGAAAGCATCGAAGATGCGATTTTGCGAATCGCGCGTGCTGAACCGTTCTCTTACTTCGCAGCCTTCTTCACCAGCTTCGTGCGGAACACATACCAGAGCGCACCTGTCAGACAGATGGAAGAATACGTACCGCAGATGATACCCGCCATCAGAGGTAGCGCAAACTCCCGGATGGAGGAAACGCCAAACACCTCCAGTGCCGCCACCATGAAGAAGGTCGTCAGAGAAGTAAAGATACTTCTCGTGAGCGTCTGGGTAATACTCCTGTTAACCATGTCCTCCAGATCTTCCTTGCTCCGCATCGTGCGCAGATTCTCACGCACACGGTCAAAGATAACGATGGTCGCGTTGATGGAGTAACCAACGATTGTCAGCATGCAGGCGATAAAGGTATTGCCCACAGACACCCGCACAATCGCGTAGAACGCCAGCACCACAAGCACATCGTGCAACAGTGCGATCACAGAGCTTGCGCCGAAGCGGATGTCCTTAAAGCGGAACCAGATATACAGAAGCATCAGCACCGTGGACACGAGGATCGCCTTGATCGCGCCGGACTGCATCTCGGAGCTGATCGTCGCGCTGATGGTTTCCGCCGTGATGCTGCTCTCGTCCACGCCAAAGTTATTCACCATCACCTCGTTGAAGGCTTCTCTCTCCTGCACATTCAACGTCCTTGTCTTGATAATAATATCGTTGGAACCTGCCACCTTGGTGCTCATCACGTTGCCGTCCCCGGTGATTTTCTCAATGTGGGGAACGATCTGCGCGTCAATCTCCTCGATGCTCATGTCCTCATTCAGCGTCATGGTTGTGGAAGTACCACCCACAAAATCCAGACTGTAATTCATCGTCATACCCATGCTCGATTTATTGATGCCCATAGCCACAAAGCCAGCCAGGATCGCCACGATGGAGATACCGAAGAACACATATCTTTTCGAGAGAAAGTTGATGGTCTTTTTCTCCTTAACTGTACCATATGCCTTTTCACTCTGTATCCCCAACGAATAGAAGATGTTCACTAAGAACTTCGTCACCACAAGAGCCGTGAACATGGAAAGGATGATACCTAACATCAAGGTGATGGAAAAACCTTTGATTGTACCACTTCCCATGAAGTAAAGCACCAGACCCGCAATCAGCGTGGTGATATTGCCGTCCAGAATTGCGGATAATGCCTTCTGGAAACCGGTCTTGATCGCACTCTGCACACCCTTGCCTGCCGCGATCTCCTCACGGATACGGGCAAAGATAATCACGTTCGCGTCCACCGCCATACCGACAGTCAGGATAATACCTGCGATACCGGGCAAGGTTAATGTCACCTCAAAAGCATACATCAGAATAACCAGAAGCTCTGTGTACAGGCACAACGCCAACGATGCCGCCAGACCCATAAAATAATATACCGCGATCATGAAAACAACTACCAGTACAAAACCGACTGCCGCCGCAGTCAGACTTGTCTGGATCGCCGCCGAACCGAGCTGTGCGCCCACCACATTGGAACGCAGCTCCTCCAGTTCCAGCTTCAATCCGCCGATACGGATGGTGGAAGCAAGCTGCTCCGCCTCCGCCGCCGTGCTCTGTCCCGTGATGACCGCATTACCGTCAGTAATCGCTGCAATGACGTTCGGCACACTCACAAATTCTTCATCGTAATAGATCGCAATGGTCTCACTGTTCTCATAGGCCTTGGTGGTTGCTTCCGCAAAGGCCTGTTTGCCTGTCTCATTGAAGGTCAGAGAAACCACATTCTCCAGATTGCCCATAGAGTCCTGCTGTGCTCTCGCCTGCGCACTCTCCACCTCTGTACCGGAAAGAACAATGGAACCGTCCGCCTGCAATTCCTCAATGGTCTTCGTCAACTGGTACTGCGGCACCATATTTCCCTCAGCGTCAATGCCGTAGCCCATCTCATAGTTATTGTTGCCCTCGCTGTCTGTCTGTGCGATAAAGTAGAGGCTTCCGGGCTTGCCCAGCTCCTCAAGAATCGCGTTGGCATCGGTAACGCCGGGAATCTCGATATTGATCCGGTCGGTTCCCTCCTGATACACCTGCGCCTCCGTACTGTAACCGTCCACACGCTGCTGCAGCTTGTAGATGGTGTCGCTCATGTCCTCCGCACTAGGTTCCTCATCTCCCACCACCTGGTAGGTGATACTAACGCCGCCCGCCAGATCCAATCCAAGCTTAATGCTCTCCGCCGCGCCCGACTTGTCCGAGCCGACACCGAAAACTGCCGTGTATCCCAGCAATCCCAAAATCAGCACATAGACGATCAGACTGACAACCGCTCTGCTCTTTTTCATGACTAACTCTCCTTTTCCTCATCGGCTAGCGCCGCTTTAATCATAATCGCGCACTCGACACGTTTCCTCTGGAGTTCGCACCCCAGCGCGTAGGAGCCGTTCACATCGCCGCTCTCATGGTAGGCGTTCGCCGCACAGCCGCCGCTGCAATAAAATTTCGCGAAACAATCCCTGCATTCCTTTTTAGCATAGACATTGCACGCTTTAAACTGATCCCGCAGATCCTCCCGGACAATTCCCTCATCCACATTTCCCATGAGAAATTCTTCCTGCCCCACAAACTGATGGCAGGGATAAAGATCTCCCCAGGGGGTCACCGCAAGATACTCCGTACCCGACCCACAGCCCGACAATCTCTTTGCCACACAAGGGCCACCTTCTAAATCTATCATAAAATGAAAGAATTGAAAACCCTTTCCTTCTTTTTTTCTTCTAATATATTCCAGTGCAAGCTTGTCGTACTCCGCAAGAAGCTTCGGCACATCCTCCATGCGCAGCGCGTAATCCTCTTTTTTCTCCGCCACCACAGGCTCCACCGAGATCTGCTCGAAACCTTCGTCTGCCAGATGGATCACATCCGCAGCAAAGTCCGTGTTGTTGTGGGTGTAGGTGCCCCGCACATAGTAGTTCATCTGGTTTCTGCTCTCGGCCGCCTTCTTATATTTCGGAAGAATCTCATCGTAGCTGCCCTGTCCGCCGCGGTGGGGCCGCATCAGATCATGGATTTCCTTTCTGCCGTCTATACTTAAAACAAGATTTGACATTTCTCTGTTAGCAAATTCAAGGATCTCATCGTCTAACAGCACGCCGTTGGTGGTCAGGGTAAAGCGGAATTTCTTGTGGCATGGCTCCTCAAGGGATCTGCCGTAAGCCACCAGGTCTTTCACCACCTGCCAGTTCATAAGCGGTTCCCCGCCGAAGAAATCCACCTCCAGATTCACCCGGCTGCCGGAATTGGCCACGAGAAAGTCCAGCGCTTTCTTTCCCACTTCCAGGCTCATCAGCGCCCGTCTGCCGTGGTATTCCCCCTCCCCGGCAAAACAATATCTGCAGGCCAGATTGCAGTCGTGGGCAATATGCAGGCAGAGCGCCTTCACCACGGTCTCCCGGTTTTTAAAGGCGTCTATGTATTTCTCGTAAATATCCTCCGTGAAAAGCTGCCCCTGTTCCTTCAAATACAGGATTTCTTCCACCGTCTCCTTTGCCAGGGGACGGTCCATGGACAGTTCCTCCGCCACAGTGCGGGCGATTTCCTCCTGTCCCTCTATTCCCTGCCGAAGCAGCCGCTCCACGATCGGGACGGCGTCATAGGCAGGCTTGTCCATCACATGGACGCTGCCGCTGTTAACGTCCATCACAATATGGTAACCGTTGCTTATATATTGATGTATCACAATGATTCTCCTGACTTCTGTCTTTGATCACAGCCTGGTTCGTGTCCGTCACTTTCGCCAAACTGCTGCATAACGTACAAGCAGACCCGTCATGC
Source organism: uncultured Lachnospiraceae bacterium (assembly GCA_949472775.1). Classification (GTDB taxonomy): domain Bacteria; phylum Bacillota; class Clostridia; order Lachnospirales; family Lachnospiraceae; genus UBA3282. The sequence goes on along the minus strand of CASWVG010000014.1, from coordinate 30,816 downwards.
GCCGCATGCCGGGCCTGTCTTTTTCGTTTTAAATTGATACGCCGCCTGAAAACCTATCTTGCCTTCTCGCAGCTCTGGTTTCCTACCGTGCAGGAAGTCTTACATGCAGACTGGCAGGAAGTCTGGCACTCGCCGCAGCCGCCCTTCTTCATGGACTCCTTCAGGTCTCTGGTAGATAATGTCTTAATATGTTTCATCGGTGTGTCCTCCTTATGTATAGACTTGCTCATAACTTTAGACAGTATAACATATAACTTTCCGCCCGTCCAGTCTCATTTAGCTACCATCCCACCAAGCATCCCGCTGCCGGCGCAGAGGAAAAAGACCGTCATCATATTTCCCGCGATATCTTCCACGCCTTTGTTTACCACCAGAGACACCGCTACCAGAATGCCAAAATACAGCGCGCCCATCACAAGCCCCCAGAGAAATTTCTTTCGCTTCTCCTTTTTTCCCGCAAGCAGACCCGCCAGAAAGGTGACAATGATATAAACCGCAATGATACAGACAGACACCACCTTCTCGGACAACCCGAAACGGTAGAGCATAAACGCCAGCAGCAGCAGAAGCCCCGCCGTCAGAATGTACGCGGCCAGCATACACTTAATAATAAAGACCGCCTTTTCCATATATAAATCCCTTTTTCCCATAACTACCCCCTTGTCCTTTTCCTGTCCCGCGCAGTCCACATCATATGCCTTTTCCTGGCAAAAAAGCATTTCCTTTTATGTGTACTGCATTTCTCTCTTTTAAATATGTATTCTCCCGTCCATAAAAACTTGACACAATCTTATTCTTCAAGTAATATTTTTGATTATAATATACAAACAAGGGGTGAATATCATTGGATTCCACAAGTGTCATACAACTCGTCTCGCTGGGAGTGCTCGTATTCTTATCCGCTTTTTTCTCCTCAGCCGAGACTGCCTTTTCAACTGTTAACCGCGTTCGACTGCGCACTTTAGCTGAGGAAGACCACAAGGGAGCCATCCGTGTGCTCGCCATTTTGGACCAGTACGGCAAAATGCTGAGCGCCATCCTGATCGGCAACAACATTGTCAACCTGTCCGCCTCCTCTCTGATGACTACTTTTGCCATCAGTCTCTGGGGCAATAAGGCTGTGGGAATCGCCACCGGCATATTGACCTTTGTCATTCTGATGTTTGGCGAAATCATTCCCAAAACATGGGCTATGCAGCGGGCAGAACCTATCGCGCTCCTGTTCAGTCCCCTCATTCGCCTGTTGATGACAGTTCTTACGCCTGTTATCTTTCTGGTGGATATGCTCTCCAACTGGATTCTCAAGCTGTTACATATCAGCTCCGAGGGCAACAATTTCAGCATCACTGAGAAAGAGCTGAAAACCTATGTGGACGTGAGCCATGAGGGCGGCGCGATCGAGTCGGAGGAGCGGACGCTCATCTACAACGTGTTTGATTTCGGCGACACCGTCGCGAAGGACATTATGATTCCCCGCATCCAGATGACCACGGTCCCTTTAAGCGCAACCTACCAGGAGCTGCTCTCCACGTTCCAGTCCTGCATGTTTACGCGCCTGCCCGTCTATGACGGGGATCCCGACCATATCATCGGCATCGTCAATATCAAAGATTTTATTCTGGTAAAAGACAAAGAAAAGTTCAGCCTCAAGAAGATTCTCCGGGAGGCCTACTATACTTATGAGTATAAGAACGTATCCGATCTGTTAATGGAAATCCGCGAAAAATCCAGCAGCATCGCCTTCGTCTTAAGCGAGTACGGCGCTACTGTGGGCATGATTACGATGGAAGATATCATTGAGGAGCTGGTCGGTGAAATCCGCGACGAATATGATGCGGATGAAGAAGAGCTGATTCAGGAAACAGAGGAAGGGCAGTATCTGGTAGAGGGCGGCATGAAGCTGAACGACATAAACGATGCCTTAAATATCTCTCTGGACTCTGAGGACTACGACTCCATCGGCGGTCTGATGATCGAGAAGCTCGACCGCCTGCCGCAGGATCAGGAAACCATCCTTTTGGACAATGGCATTACCCTGCGGGCCTGCGGCATTCAGGACAATCATATTGTAAAGGTACTGATTACCCTTCCTCTCGAAGAAGAACAAGAAGGGGAACAAGCTTCTGAGGAGTCCTGATCATCATATGTTCCGGCGCTCCCTCGTCCCGAAGCTTTTCTTCGGTGCGAAAGCCCCAGGTAACGCTGATACACGGCAGCGACGCGTTTTTTGCTGTCTGGATATCCACTTCGGAATCTCCCACGTAGACCGCGCGGGAGGCATCACATCCAAGTTCACGAAGCGCCCGGTACACCGTATCGGGCGCAGGTTTTCTCTTCACTTCCGCGCTCTCCCCGATTGACACCGGAATAAATTCCCCGAAATACTTTTTGCAGAGCTTCTTCACCGCACCGTCGAATTTATTCGAGACAACCGCCAGATGATATCCCCGCTCCTTTAATTCGGCAAGCATTTCCGGCACGCCCTCATAAGGACCTGTCTTGTCCTCACAGTGCTCGGCATAGTGCGCCTTAAAAGCTGCCAGAGCTGCCTCGTAGTCAGGATTTTCCACACCGCCTGGTATGCTGCGCTCCAAAAGCTTCGGCGCGCCGTTTCCCACAAAGCTGCGAATCTCATCAATCGTATGCTGGGGAAAGCCAAATTTCTCCATGGCATAATTGACGCTGTCCGTCAGATCCTCCAGCGTATCGAGGAGCGTCCCATCTAAATCAAATATAACCGTATCTGTCATGCCGCTTTCTTTCCTTCCTGTCTGAGATTTACGCCACCTGTATTCCTAACACTCTCCCAGAACTCACAAATCTGACCTCCTGGCATTATACCTGTCTCAGCTCGGCTCTACAAGATTCAGAATCGCCTCAATCTCCGCTCCATTGTCCGGCGCGGGCTCCAGAATTTCATGCTTTCCGTCCTGCATCACTCTGCCGATCATATTTCCGTCCTGCGTATTTACCATCGTATAGTACAGCACCTCTTCGGTGTCCCGTTTAAAGACTGCATAAACCCGGTAGCACAGCCCCTTTTTGTTGGTTTCATCCGGCATGTCCAGGCGGGTAAGCTGTATCGTTTCTGTCAGATTCAGCGTCATAAGGGAGAAATCCTCCGCCCTGCTGCCGCACTTCTGCCCTTTGGGATAGATCTGCTCGTAAAGTTTCAGAAGAAACGCGCCTTCCTCACGCTGCAGCGTCTTAAACCCTTCCTCTCCGTTTTCAAACAGATACTTCGGCAAAATGGCATGTGTTACCCGGTTGTGGGCCAGATCCTGAAACTGCTCTTTCGTCAACTGGACGGTCTTAATCTGTCCGGCTGCCTTTCTGCGCTTTTCCGCTATCTCCAGCACCGACTGATTTAAGACCAGAATGCCTGTAAAGGGGTTGACAACGACTTCCGACACCTTATCCTGATTTGCCGAAACCATGGAAATCACCCCCATAAAGGGCATTGCCATCACCATGGGGCTCTTCTTATCTTCGGGAATCTGTCTGGGCGAAGTAAAAATCGGAAGCGCCTGCTCTCCTGTCTCCTTGCGCAGCAGACAGGGTACGATCTTCGTATCCCTGGAAAACTTTACCGGCCTTCCTGATTTCAGCTCTTCCATGAGAGCCGGATCCATGTCCTTCGGCGGAATGGCAGGCACCAGCACAATGGATTTCTCCAAAAGCTCCATCACCTTCACATAGCTGTCCCTCTCCTTATCGGCGCGAAAGACCTCTATCGCCTCCTCCAGCGCACTGTTATCTATTTTCTGATCCGCCATATTTTCCTCCGTTCCGAAACGTTTATTGCTGCTCCAACTGGCCTTTTTTTGTAAACACAGCCAAAAAATTTATTGATCCGCCTTTTCCGGCGCGGGTGTAATCGCAATCTGCAGTTCCGCAAGCTGCTTCTCATCCACCGTACCGGGCGCTTCTGTCATCAGACAGGAAGCGTCCTTGATCTTCGGGAATGCGATCACCTCACGGATGCTGTCCGCATGAGTTAAAAGCATCACAATACGGTCAAGGCCGTAGGCAAGTCCCGCATGAGGCGGCACTCCGTACTGGAAGGCGCTTAAGAGGAAACCGAACTGCTCCCACGCCTGCTCCTTTGTAAAGCCCAGCACCTCAAACATCTTTTCCTGAATGTCATCCTGATGGATTCTGACAGAACCGCCGCCAAGCTCCACCCCGTTTAACACGATGTCATAAGCTTTCGCACGCACCCTGCCGGGATCGGAGTCAATGTACTGCCAGTCCTCCTCCATAGGCATCGTGAACGGATGGTGCATCGCCATAAAGCGGTTCTCCTCCTCGCTCCACTCAAGCAGAGGGAAGTCCACAATCCAGAGGAAATTGAACCTGGACTCATCAATCAGCCCAAGCTGCTTCCCAAGCTCCACGCGCAGCGCGCCGAGCACGCTGTAAACGATGTTTTTCTTATCCGCAGCAAACAGAAGCAGATCTCCCTTTTCGCCCTGCATCGCCTGCACCAGCTTCGAAAGCTCCTCCTCCGTCATAAACTTCGCAAAGGAAGACTTGTAAGTGCCGTCCTCCTGCACACTTAAGTAAGCCAGCCCCTTCGCGCCGTAGCCCTTCGCAAAATCCACAAGCGCGTCGATCTTTTTGCGGGACATCGCTGCCTGTCCTTTCACATTTAAGCCGCGCACGGAACCGCCGCTTTTCAGCGCAGAGGTGAACACGCCGAAACCACAGCCTGCCACTACATCTGACACATCTGTCAGTTCCATCGCGAAGCGGGTGTCCGGCTTATCGGAACCGAAGCGGTCCATTGCCTCCTGCCATGTCATGCGCGGCAGGGGGAGCTGCACATCCAGCCCGATGGCCTCCTTACATATATGCTTGATCAGCCGTTCATTCACATCCAGCACGTCGTCCACATCCACAAAGGACAGCTCCATGTCCGCCTGTGTAAACTCCGGCTGCCTGTCCGCCCGCAGATCCTCGTCCCGGAAACACTTGGCAATCTGGAAATACCTGTCGTACCCGGAACACATCAGAAGCTGCTTGTAGAGCTGCGGAGACTGGGGCAGCGCATAGAAACTGCCGGGATGCACACGGCTGGGCACCAGATAGTCCCTTGCCCCCTCAGGCGTGGATTTGCACAAAATCGGCGTCTCGATCTCCAAAAATCCTTCCTTCGCCATAAAAGCGCGCATTTCCGAGACGATCTTACTTCTCAGAATCAGTTTTTCCTGCAGATCCGGCCTTCTCAGATCCAGATAACGGTACTTTAAGCGGATTTCCTCCTTTGTCTTGGACTCCGCCTCCACCGGGAAGGGCGGCGTCTCGGATTCGGACAGGACACGCACCTGCGCCGCACGGATCTCGATCTCTCCCGTCTTCAAGTTCTCGTTGACGGCCCCGGAACGCTTCTCCACCTTGCCTGCCACGGCGATAACGAACTCACTTCTCATCTTCTCCGCCTTGGCGAACGCTTCCGCCCCGCAGTCACACTCCTCAAATATTACCTGCAAAATGCCGGAACGGTCGCGCAGATCCACAAAAATAATTCCGCCCTTGTTCCTCTGCTTCTGCACCCATCCCATTACGGTCACTTCTTCCCCTGCATTGTTTAAGGAAAGCTCCGCACAGCGGTGCGATCTTTTCCAGCCCTTCATTGATTCTGCCATAACTGTGATTCCCTCTTTTCTGTTATGTTGTCTTTGTTATCTTTTCAGTTCCTCTTTGTAAAATTCCTCGAAAGCCTCATATCCCTGTGCGGTGAGCTGTTCCTTCTGGAATTTCTTGTTCTTGTTCATCCGAGCCACCAGAATCTGATTTCCCTTCTCCCGCTCCGCCTGTGCCTTTGCCATCACTTCGCACAGTTTTTCCGAGGGCAGCCCTTTCTCCATCAGATACGCAATTTTCTTTCCCGCCTTCGGCACCTTGAAACCGCTCTCCAAAAGTAACAGGATGATCCGCTCGAAACCGATAGAAAAACCGCAGGCCGGCACATCGTTGCCTGTGAATTTTCCAACCATCTTATCATATCTTCCGCCGCCGCCGCAGCTTCCGCCAAACTGGGGCATGTCGATCTCAAAGATCGTGCCCGTGTAGTAGGACATGCCGCGCACAAGCGTCGGATCAAACACCAGCTTAAAGAAGTCCCCCTTGGTGGCCTCCACACTGTCTATGATCTCCTGGAAACTCTCTTTTACCCCTGCCGGAAGCACGCCTTCCAGTTTTTCTGTGATATAGGCGATGGCATCATCTGCCTGTTCCATCCCTTCAAAGAGCGCCAGATACTTGTCCACACTCTCCTTCGGGAATCCGGCCTCCAAAAGTTCCCCGGAAACGCCTTCCCTGCCGATCTTGTCCATCTTGTCTAAAATGATGAAAACCTGGTCGTAAGTCTCCTCGGCAAAGCCGCTGTAAGCCGCCATCGCCTTTAATATCTGCCTGTCATTGATGCGGATGTTAAAATCTTTGAATCCGATCCTGCCAAGGGTAGTGGTGGTAGCCAGAATCAGCTCGATTTCCGCCAGATTCGTAGCCTCCCCGAGAATGTCGATATCACACTGCATAAACTGGCGGTAGCGTCCCCGCTGGGGCCTGTCCGCCCGCCATACGTTGCCCATCTGCAAAGCCTTAAACGGCGCAGGCAGCTCGTTTGCGTGGTTGGAATAATACCGCACAAGAGGCACCGTCAGATCATAGCGCAGACCTCCGTCCGTCAGATCCTCCTCGCTCTTCGCCTCGTCAATGCGCAGCTTCTCTCCGCGCTTCAATATTTTAAAGATCAGCTTCTCGTTCTCGCCCCCCGCCTTGCAGTTTAAGTTGGCAAGGTTTTCCACGCAGGGCGTCTCGATCGAAGTAAAGCCGAAATTGCCGTAGGTTTCTTTGATGATGCCGATCACATAGTCACGAATCTCCATTTCTTCTGGAAGAATGTCCTTCATGCCTGTCATCGGTTTTTTACTTAATGCCATAGTTACCTCCGTGTCAGAGTTGTTTCCCGTTTATTTGCATTGTCATACACAATATATGCTTGTTAGATTTTACACTGTTTTGGAAGGTTTTTCAAGATGCGGTGACAATCGGATTTTCAATTAATATCACCGTGCAGTCATCCAAACTCCCCTTTTTCACTGCGAGCTCAACTAACGACTCTACTTTTTCCTCAGACGTCTTTTTCCTATCCGAAACGATTTCTTCCATATCATCAATCTCCAGAATATCGTGTATTCCATCAGAGGTTATCAGAATAACCTGCGGAATCCCTCTCTCAAAAACACGATCCACAATCAATTTATCCGCCTGCTTTGAAGTCCCGCCGCCAAAAGCACCCCTTATTTCACTTTTATTGCAGTGTTCAGCCGCCTCATCATTGCCAGTGGCAATTAACCATTGATATGTTGTCTGGTCAACCGTCATCTGTTTCAAAAAGCTTCCCTGCAGACAGTATATCCTTGTGTTTCCACAATGTACCATAATTGTCTGATCCGATTCAAATAATAACCCTGTCACGGTTGTCGCCATCCGCTCATGTCCCTGTATAGATCCGGCATATTCCAAAAGGCGGCTATTGATATTTAGCAGCTGTTCCCTTATTTGCTCCTCCGAACCCTGACATTTTATTTCAGCCGCCTCATTCATAACGAACATGGACGCCTCATACCCACCGGCATTGCCGCCAACGCCATCCCCAATCAATATCTTATCTGGCAACCGCATTTCCATACTGCCAAAAACGTCATTCAAAATCTGACCGCCGATAAGTGCGGAATCATCGCATTTTTCCTTGTGGATTCCTTTTTGTATTTTGTATGTGACTCTCATCGCTGTACCTCCAGAATGAAACACTCTATTTCGTGACGGAGCATTCCAATGAATATGGCATCTTAGATGCATCTATTGCATCAATCGAAATCTTAAAATCAGAAAACAGCTCATGGTCAAACATATATCTGGACAACGGATTAATTAGAAGACTTTCTACGATATTACCAACGCCTCTGCCCCCATTGTCAAGGTTGCTGATCGCTCTGCTTCGCAGAGTCTCCTTCGCCGCATCAGAGATGTCTAAAATAATGTTTTTCTCCATTTTTAGCAGATTGGTTATTTTATCTGTCTGAGACTTTAGAATCTCATCTGCTGCATCTTCCCTGATGAAATCAAACACCACTATGTTCTCCCCGATTCTGTTTAATATCTCGGGTCTTCCCAGCTGCAATTTAAAGTAATCCTCTATTCCTCTTCTCACTTTTTCCTGCACCTGATCGTATGTCATATCTGAGGAAACATTCTGATAGCGCTCTCCCCTGTCATTCAGACAGTAAATCCCGAGATTACTGGTAAAAATAATAATCGTCTCCGAAAAATACACCGTATTCCCCTGTCCGTCCGTCATTCTGCCATCCTCGAGAATCTGCAAAAATTTATCAAATATAGTGGGATGCGCTTTTTCTATCTCATCAAAAAGCAAAATGGAAAACGGATTATCCCTGACAGCATTGGTAAGCTGGCCGCCCGCCTCATATCCGACATATCCGGGAGGTGCTCCAAGAAGCTTCTGGTCGCTGTGAGACTGTCCGTATTCGCTCATATCAAACCGAATACAACAACTCTCATCACCAAATATCCTTTCAGCCATTGCCTTAGCCGTTTCTGTCTTACCTGTACCGGTGGGGCCTGCAAAAAACAAAACGCCCTTCGGTCTTCCATGTGACGATGACTGTAAACCTGTCATTCCCGTAATTGCTCTTTTTACAACGTCCAGACTCTTGATCAACGCCGCTTCCTGACCCTTGATCCGCTTCTGAAAATCCTGATAAGCAGTCTTCATTTCCTCATACTCCAGACTCTTCCATGGATTTTCTCTGATTCCAAATTTATACAGATCAACCACATCACACATATTCTTCATGTTGATTCTTTGATTCTTGCACAGCCGCCTGAGTCCATTTAATTCCGTGAAGCTAAACCCTTCTGTAAGCGCCACGAATCTGTCCTGTATTTTTTCCAATTCTTCTACATGCTGTTCATAGTAAGCACATTCCTTCTCATAAATGTCCCCTGCAAAAAAACTGGGAAAGTTGTCACCTTTAATTAGCTGTTCCCTTTCCTCTTTCGCCGGAGTACGAAGCACAATATTTTTCACGTTTGGATTGTCCAGATAAAACCATGCCGGTAAATCATTCATTTTATCAACTAAAATCACCGCGATGTTTTTTAAAATTCCCTGATCGGTCCTAACATCTTGGCTTTCCAAGGATGTCTGGAGCAAAATAGTAAATCCGTCTGTTTCCGACTGATCCATATTCGTCGGATCAGCAATATATCTCGATGCAAAATCAAGTACGACAACGCTGGCCTCTTCAGACTGTGTTAAAGCGGTTCTGATATAAGTTGTAGCCGTATTATTTTTTCCTTTGAACTCTGCCCTAAGCATATCAGACCTAAGTTCACCACCAACCAATTTTGAAAATTGCTTGAGATAACCTTCCTCGCAGTCATTATAAAAGCCTCGAATGCTGTCATAAAATACGATGTTCTGATATCCCTGATCCTTGAAATAGAAATGCAAATATTCAACCAACTTCAGAATACTGCCCTTACACACGCTCCCTTCCAGCGGGTACTGATATCTGTCCAGTATATTTCCTTCCAGAATAATAACCGATTTAATTTTGCTGAAAATATCCAATTCCCTGTGCCACTTTGGGATAAACTCATCCATTATCCTGTGCCTTCCTTTCATTCTCCTTTACAGATGTTCTTTCAGCCCTTTGTCTTTCGCTTTACTTTTTAGTCTTTGCTCAAATCCTGGTAAATGAATCCCAACAGAAATAATTCCGTCTGACGTATCAAAATTTTGTATTTTACTAGTTGTCTGACGCAAATACGCTTGATATTTTGATTTTGCAGAACTATCCAGATATAGAATCTGTTGATTATCAGAACCTATCAAAACAGCGCCATGATTTTCAGATTCCTTATACTTTCCATCTATTAAAACAGTGATGTACTTAAAAATATCTTCGTATCTGTCTTTCAGTTCTTCGTACTGATATCCTGTATACACCAAAATATCTTTATTTATCGTAAAAAGATAAGGCAAAAGCTCCCTCAACGCATTTGGTTGAAAAAAGGGATCTCCTCCTGTTAATGTAAACCCATCCACAGTATAGTTATTGCATAATGCATGTATGACACTTCTGATTTCGTTCAAAGAGATGCTCTGTTTCTCCTCCTGAAACCACAATTCCGGATTACTGCATCCTTTACATTGATGCTCACATCCTGCCATCCATATGGCGATTCGGTTCCCCGGTCCCAGCACTTTGACAGGGTATAAAATCCTTGCTATATACATATGCCCGCCCTGACTTGAAAATAAGCCGCCTCCTCCTGCCTGCTGCCATTGTGTCTATGTCCGCCCAAGCCAATTTCATCTCCGTCCCGTAATTCAAAATCACCGTCCGGAATCTTTTCATTGTTAACATATGTATAATTTGTCCGACTGATATTTCGGATATACAAACGTCCCGACCTGACGATTATCATTGCATGTTTTCTGCTGACATAAGGTTTGGAAACCAGATAATCCTGCATCGCGGCCTCACGGCCGATCACAATTTCGGCTGCCACGACTTCATATGTATACACGCCGTCAAGTGAAATAAATGCATATCTCATGTTGTTCTCTTCTGTCTCAACGTCTTCAACCGGCACAATATCCGAAATAGCTTCACCGCAGTTGATACACTTTCTCACATTAACTGGATTTGCCACGCCGCAGTCACAAATTCTGATCATTTTAGGTACTGTAACCGATTCCGCTGACTCCTCCGACTGTCTCTGCTCTATTTCCGAGTCGATGATGCACACATTTGACAAATCAGCCTCACAACCGATACATTCCAACATTTTTGGCGGATTACGCCTCCCGCAGAGCGGACATACCTTATATTTTTTCATCTTTATCCTTCTTTGTATTGCTGCTTTCTGCCTGTTGCTTTTCTTTCTCTTCTTTCAGAAACTTCGACAGGCCGCTTTAATTCATAATCTGATATATTAAATACCTGCGCATATTCCGCGAAAGCTGGCAGAGCTGACATTTTTCTGACGGCAATCCCCCGCTCCGACAGTTTTTTCTCCAAAGCGGCATAATCCAGACAAAATGCCCGCATGTCATCTGCAAGCTCCTCCGCTTCCCCGCCTGTAGGTGTCCGGTCTGTCGTATCCAGCGCTCCAAGCTCCATAGAAATCTGACCAGAATCGGAAAAAGTAACATTTACTGCTGTACCCTCTTCCAAAGTATATAATCCATTTCTAACTCTTTTTCCACTCTTCTTCGTAATACTTTTTTCGCCAATCAACTCATATCCCAATTCGGTCATTGCCTCATCAATGGCTGCGCTGATATATTCCTGTTCCTCCCGACAAAGTAGCTTTTCATTAAGTCTCGCAATCTCCGTCCTCAGTTTTTCCATACTCTCCGCCGAAAACACAAATTCCTCGGCCCGTTCTCCCATTTCCGTCTTCAAATAAGCATACGAGTCCGACAGTTCTTCAAATTCTGCTGCATGATCCCTGTAAAACTCACATTCTTGCACAAAAGGATACACTTGCATAGAGCAAAAATTTTCAAGAAAATCCTCATTGCTTATTTCATCTGCATACTTTCTGATCTGTTGCAATTTTTTTATCAGCGGGGGAGCAAGTTCTATCCCTTCTACCCGCTTCAATGCCTCATTTATCTTCAAAAGAAACGGATTATCGCACTTCCCTCTTTGTGTACACAAATCGGAAAATGAAAATGTAAAGCCTTTTGCTATGACATCAGACAATTTTTGCCTGTAATCCGAAGAGACTTTACCGACAAGCTCCCTCGACATCGTTCCTGTTTCCTGTGATTGGCACAACAGATGCTCCAAATATCTGTTTTCCTCCTGCAGCTTATGCACCCCGACAAAATCCGTGTTTTTTTCAAAACTTAAAATTTGTGTCTCGATTTCTTTCCTCTTTTGACAGATAGATTGAAAACTGTCGGTTTCCATCCCCGACTCTGCACACAGCTTCCCCAATTCGTCCACCAGGGCTATCGTTTCAAGTAAACTGTTTTTACATTTCCCAATCAATTTTCCTCGTTTATCTTTCGCGAGTTTTGTCTCCCTGCGGATTCTTTGCTGCTCCGCTATTCTTCTTCTCTGCTCCTCTGTCAAAACATATCTGGCTGTTTTGGGTCCGCTCATGCTGACTCCCTTTCTTCTATCAATCCATCTCTTTTTTCCACTGATCCAGTTTTTCTTTATTTCCAAGAGCAATGAGCCAGCTTTCAAATTGCGCGTCCAACTCATAGCCATAATCAATCAAATCAAAACATATTTCTTCAAATTCACTGTACGAACGCTCCAATGCCGCCTTTAGGAAACCTGTTAGATCCTGAACCGACTCAAACTTCACCCCTGCCTTGTTCAAAACCTTCCTGCCCGACAGCATGTACGCAAGTAGATAAGAATTCACGGTCTTTTCCCGACTATCATCCTGAAAAGTGCGATAGGCAGATTCTATCGCCTTTATCGCATTAGCCCTTGGTGTATCACCTTCACCCATGCAAAGTGCATATTGAGAAAAAACGCCTTTTTCCAGTATTTCTCCCACAAAACCGCATACATCTTCCTGATTGGTCCACAACCCGTTTAGAAATTCATTTCCAAGAAGAGAAAGATCTTCGTACCGTTTTCCTTTCCACTGGAAACATGTCATTGAGGGATCAATTTTATATAACGTCCTAAAAAAAATCAAGTCTTCATCCCCTTCAGCCACCTCTTCTTCGGCATCCATACAAAACCCCGCAATTTCAGCGTCAAATTCCTTAAAATACGCAGACAGAAGCCCTCTGAATAATTGCTTTTTGCCATCCTTCCAATGATCTGCCAATGCAGCTACCAGTTTTTGTTTTTCCGTATATGTTTCTCCCAAAAATCTGTATGGTCTGATATCCTCTGACAGAATCGTCGTTTCCGCTCCTTCCCCGGGCACTGGCTGCTTAATCCCAACACACCATTTAAGAACTTCCTCATACCCCCACCGCCTGTTTGGATTTGATTTATTCTTCCGATTGGTAATGTCCGAATACGTCAAAGCACTAATCAGCACTTTCATTTCGCTCCTCATATCACTCGGAAGCGGCAGCTTTTGGACTGAAACAAATTGCTCTATTTCATCCTGATTCATCAACTCATACGGGGTGTGTCCACAGTACAGTTCGTATAAGGTGATTCCCAGAGAGTAATAATCCGATTCACTCAAATACAGACTTTTAAATGTTTCTGGAGCAGAATACTCCGGTGTCATCCCTGTTCTCGTCACAATTACCGTATTGCCATCCTCTCTGACAGAGCTGATGCCAAAATCTATAATGGCAACATCCTGCCCGTTGTCTCCAAGCATTATATTCGACGGCTTTAAGTCTTTATGAATGATCCCTTTTTCGTGAAGAACTTTTAAACCTTCATTAAGTGCAGGAATAATAGTTGATTTTAACTGTTCATATGAAAACTTTTTCCCCTCAAGACTTCCGTTTTCATAATAAGGAATAATTTCATAGTGAAATCCATTTCTCTCTCCCGTTGCAAACACCTTGGCTACATATGGTGAATCAATTGCCTTTAGAACCTCTGTAATCTCCTCCTTAACTGCCATTTTCCTGCGATATATCTTAACCACAAATTCACTTACTCCATCGGAGCAGATATACAAATCTGCCTCTCCGGTAGAAACATCCATCTTCGACTTAACAACATATTTTTCGTCAAATATTTCCCCGGGCACATTGATTTCTCTTTCGAACATCTGGCCGTCATCTGTAGCGCTATCTTTCGCAATCTGGCTGTTAAGCATCGTGGCATTGATATTCCGATTCAGTTGTGTCCTGTCATCCATGTCTGCCCTCCCTGTCATGATTCCCGATATGTTTTTTTATCATTTGGACGTCATCTCCGATGGAACATCGCTGCAAAAGCTCCAACAGCATCGGAATTCTGTCCTTACTGGCGTATGCACTAATTGCTTTTTGAAGGAGCTCACAATTATTATAAGAACTCACCTCATACTTTAAATGCCATCCGCAAAGTGTCAGATAAACGGAACACTCCAGATAATATTCTTGCTGTGCATCATTTGTCTGCACTGGGTTACTCGTAAAACTTATATCCTGTGAACCACCTGCATCGGTATACAAATTTTCATGTGCAATGTCTTTCTTTATCACTGTCGTATCGTCATAAACATGCTGCATATTTTCTGTTTTAGGTATCTCTCTTACTTCAATTGATCCCTGTATCGCTTTCGTTTTGTATATTCCAACCAATTTATTCCATCCTGAAAAAACGCATATGACATTTGGGAAAAAATAGAAACGGTAATTATTCAGTCTCATAGAATAAGGTTCTATCTTACACTGAATATTCCTCAAATCTTTATTTCTTTGTGACACATCCACATCACTTCTTTTTATGTCTGGGGCTCCCGAAATGTGACAGGACTGCTTTATCTGATCCAATGCATCTTTTAGCAATTCATAAGCATGATCTGTTTCATCTGATAAATGAATTTTTAACCCAGCTATTTCATCCTTTTTATGTTTTAAAACATCTTCATTTTTCTCTTTTCTTTTCTCATACTGCAAAATATCTTCTTGCATTCGTAAAAGATCTGGCTCTCTCTGTTTAAGATACTTTCTTTTCGGCATCCAAAACGGTTTATCATCAAATTCTTTGATTTTATTGATTTTTGAATAAACTCCGCTAATCCTGCTGTCGATATTGGCTTGTTCTACCAAAATATCATCTATTTCCCGGTTTAACTTATTCACCCGTTCCCGCATCTCATTGTAATTATCCATTAATGCCTCATGAAAAAGACTTGTGTCTGCCTTAAGAGTTTCCTCTGAAACGGTAACATATGACTGATCTTCCGATTCAATTTTGGGCGTCAGCAATTGAAATGTAGGTTCTATATATGTAGCTGCCGAATTGCTTTTTGCTGCTTTGGATGCGCTGTTTATCACACAGACAATGCATATAAGAACCAGCCACCAGATAATAAGCACCACCTCACTACCCTCTTCTCCGCCAGTTAGACCTATCGGCCAAAAAAGAATTATAAGAGCTAATATCGCTATAAATATGGATCCGTTTCCACCACCGCTGTTGTTACTGTTTCCTGCTGCCATTATAGGTTCTCCCTTTTATTTAGTATCTGCTTTGTTTCCTGATTGCAATAACTTATACTCGTTTTTCATATATTTGTCAGCAAAACTGACTCTCTTCCTCGTAGATTCGGTCTGTTCCGCATTAAGAAAAAAGCTACCTATAAGTAGTATACTTTAAAGTAGCTTTTTATCAACCCATAAAATAAGTAAATCCCCATTTAACCAAAATACCTATGTTCTGCATATACCGCTGCCGTCCTCTATCTCGACGACGGCACCATCCGGATAATCCGCCCCGCAAACTCATTAAAGTTCTGGGTCTGGAGAATCACCTTACCGGGTCCCGTCAGCTTCGTCAGAAACAACCCTTCACCGCCCAGGAGGATATTCTTAATCCCCTTCACAGTCTCGATCTCATAGCTGACGCTCCTCTCAAAAGCAACCACATTTCCCGTGTCAACCTTCAGAACTTCCCCGGGCGCCAGATTTTTCTCCACCCTGTTTCCGTCAATCTCCAGAAATACCATGCCGCTGCCGCTGATATCCTGCAGAATAAACCCCTCACCGCCGAACAGCCCGGCAGAAAACTTTTTCGTAAAAGTTATGTTCAGATTTACGCTCTCCTGCGCGCAGAGAAACGCCCCCTTCTGACAGATCAGGCCGCCATTTGTGCCCACATCAACAGGAAGCACTTCCCCGGCAACGGTTGACGCAAAAGCGATCATACTTCCTGCCCGCTCCGCCCTGTAAGTTGCCATAAAAAGTGACTCCCCTGAAAACATCCGGCCGATACTCTTTCCCAGACCGCCTTTCATATTGGAATCCATGGTGATCCCTTCCGACATCCAAGCCATGCCTCCCGACTGGGTATACATTGCCTCCCCCGGCGCATCAAACAAAACCTCCACAGCCGGCATGGTATCTCCGATAATTCTGTACTGCATATTGAACTCCTCCTTCGCACAAAAAGTTTGTCTCATCTATTTTCGCACATTCTCATCCATCCTACAATCATTTATTCCGACAATTTCCTTAAAAGCCATCGCCCCGGTTATGGAAGAATGCATTCCTGTTTTTACATATACAGTCCAGACCTCATCATTCTATCCGCTTCGCCACCACCGCAAGTCTTCCATCCTTCACATGATAAGCGCAGGTGGACAAAGTTATTAATTTGTCCCCGAACCTGGCTGTCACACCCGTATCATACAGGGAAAGCTCCTTGATATTCTCATAAAAATCATCAAATTCTTCCTTGGTTTCTGCCTCGTAAAACTGGTAGTATTTGAACACATCGTCCTTTTCCCCATAAATCTGGGAACGGAACACCGCAAGAATTTCATAGGTGTGTTCCTCATAAAGGGTGTCAAAGGAAATACGGGAGTGCTCCCGGTAAAATTCCTCCTCCAGGTAAAGATCCAGCTCCCCGAACATGGAACCGTCCCTCATATTGTGTCCATAGATAACGAAGTTTGTCCCCTCCTCCAGGTCTGCCTTTTCCCGTACATACAGGCAGCCATACTTGCTGTCCTTCCCGTCAAAATCATGATGCAGATAATATTCGTCGTCCTCACACTGCATGACAGGATAGTCGATCTTTGTGCCCTCCACGGTAAGCCATCCTGCCAGATCCCCATTTTCCATATACAGGGACTTATATTTTCCCAATATGGGATGACCGCCCTCTTCGCCGGGTATGCCACTTCCACACAGCTTCTGCTGACGTTCTCCCTCCCTTTTCGTTTCCTCATCTGATTTTGCAAAACCGCCTGCCTGTTCTTCCCCGCCATCCGTCTGTTGTCCGACGTCATTATAGGACAGCGTCTCGCCATCAGACTGTCCCCTCTCTGTCCCCCGCAGGTTCTGCTCTGTTCCAGACAGGACGTTTTCCTGCTCCTGCTCTCCATCCGAATATTCCAGCATGTTTCGCAGTTCATCCTGTCTCGCCACATGTCTTACAGACAATACATATGTCTGACCGATCTTTATCAGACATACTGCCATGACAATCACACACAACGACTTCAATATTCTGATTCTTTTATGTCTCATAAAACACTACCCGCTTATCCGTGCCACGTTCTCCCATTCTCATAAAGTCTCTGCGACCGTCTGGGAAGACATGTTCTTTTCGATTTCCTTTTGCTTCCTTATGTATCATTATATTTTTGGAACGCCAAAACAGCAAGCGGCATTTTTGCTAATATAGCCTTGACAAAACGGCAAGCCTGTGATAGCATGTCAGCAATTGAAAAGGTCCTTTCCGGAGTCTTTTCAAAGCAATTACTCGGACCACTCCTTCAGGAGTTAAGGCCATACGGACAGCCGGGTCCACTGCCGATTGGTGGCTTTGCGCTACCCTATTGATTGAGTTAAAAGCTCAAATTTTATAAGTTGGTTACTTCATAACCGAAATGTGCCCTGTGCACAGACTTGTGAAACGGTCAATAAGAGTGGCAAAAGTAGTATTGCTATATAGACTCTGATCTTCCGTATATCTGAACAGATGCCCGCATCCCGTTATTTGCATTTTTCTATCGCCTTTTTGATGATGGATCTTTTGCCGAAAAACGGAAGTATGAAGTTTATCTGACTGATAACCGCAAGTTGTGCATACAGCGCAGCCTGCGGTTTTGTTTTGCCAGCAATCAGAAAGAAGGCGTAAGAAAAAATTGAAAAATTTTCAACCCCATTCCAATCAAATGAATCAAAACCGCGCACCCATTTATGAGGCGCTGGAGTCCTTCCGGCAAATGCGGGTTGTTCCCTTCGACGTGCCGGGCCACAAGCGGGGCCGGGGCAATCCAGAACTGACCTCATTTCTGGGAAAGCAGTGCATCGGCGTGGACGTGAACAGCATGAAGCCGCTCGATAACCTCTGTCACCCTGTGTCAGTCATCCTGGAGGCAGAAAAACTGGCAGCGGATGCCTTTGGCGCAGCTCATGCGTTTCTGATGGTGGGCGGCACGACAAGCTCCGTGCAGAGCATGATTCTGGCCGCATGCAAACGGGGAGACGAAATCATCCTGCCCCGCAACGTACATAAAAGCGTGATCAACGCTCTGGTTCTGTGCGGCGCGGTGCCGGTGTACGTCAATCCAGACGTAGATCAGCGGCTTGGCATTTCCCTGGGAATGCGCCGGGAACAGGTGGCCAAAGCCATCGCCGAGCATCCCCATGCGGTGGCGGTGCTTGTAAACAATCCTACTTATTACGGTGTCTGCAGTGATCTGCGTGCCATTGTCAAAATGGCCCACGCTGCCGGAATGAAATGTCTGGCGGACGAGGCACACGGCACTCACTTCTATTTTGGCGGCGGCCTGCCTGTATCGGCAATGGCGGCAGGGGCAGATATGGCTTCCGTATCCATGCACAAGAGCGGCGGCAGTCTGACCCAGTCCAGCCTTCTGCTGGTCGGGCCCGATATCCACGCGGGGTATGTGCGGCAGATCATCAACCTGACCCAGACTACCTCCGGCAGCTATCTGCTGATGTCCAGTCTGGATATCAGCCGCCGAAATCTAGCCCTGCGGGGCCGTACCGTGTTCCATCAGGTGGCCGATCTGGCGGAATACGCCAGACAGGAGATCAACGCCGTTGACGGATACTATGCCTTTGGCCGGGAATTGATGAACGGTGACTCAGTGTTCGACTTCGACACTACCAAGCTCAGCGTCCACACTCTGGACATCGGTCTGGCAGGGATTGAGGTGTACGACATCCTGCGGGATGAATACGACATTCAAATTGAATTTGGCGACATCGGTAACATTCTGGCCTACCTGTCTATGGGTGACCGGCCCCAGGAAGTGGAACGGCTGGTCAGCGCTCTTGCGGAAATCCGGCGGCGTTACCAGAAGGATCCGACCGGCCTTCTGAATCAGGAATATGTGGAGCCGGAAGTGGTGGCGAGCCCCCAGGAGGCGTTTTATGCGGAAAAACTCAGCCTGCCGCTGGCGGAAACCAAAGGGCGGGTATGCAGCGAGTTCGTCATGTGCTATCCACCCGGTATTCCTCTGTTGGCCCCGGGAGAGCGGGTCACAGCGGAGATTCTGGAACACATCAGATACGCCAAGGAAAAGGGATGCAGCATGACCGGGCCGGAGGACCCGGATCTGGAGCGGTTGAACGTGCTGGCATAATAAGGAGGAAAAAATGGAAATGTGGTTTAGTGAATTTCATACCCCGGACGTGAAGCACAGCATCCGGGTCAACCGGCACCTGTATTCCAAGCAGAGCGACTATCAGCGCATCGATATCTTCGAGACGCCGGAATTTGGACGGGTGCTGACTCTGGACGGAAATGTAATGCTGACGGAGCGGGATGAATTTATTTACGATGAGATGATTACCCATGTGCCTATGGCGGTGCATGCCGGCATCCGGGACATTCTGGTCATCGGCGCGGGAGACGGCGGCGTGGTGCGGGAGCTGACCCGGTATGACCGTGTCGAACACATTGATCTGGTGGAAATGGATCCTCTTGTGGTGGAAGCCTGCCGGACTTATCTGCCCAGCAACGCCTGCCGGATGGATGACAGGCGGGTCCACATCCACTTTGGGAACGCGTTGAAGTTCATCCGCAGGCAGGAAGCGGCATACGATCTCATCATTGTGGACTCCACCGACCCCTTCGGACCTTCTGAGGGATTGTTCACCAGAGAGTTTTACGGCAGCTGCTACAATGCGCTGCGTGAGGACGGCATCATGGTAAACCAGCAGGGAAGTCCCTTCTACGCTGAGGATGCCGGAGCCATGCAGCGCAGCCACAAGCGCATTGTCAGCACCTTTCCCATCAGCCGTGTCTACCAGGCCCATATCCCCACCTATGCGGCGGGATACTGGCTGTTCGGCTTTGCCAGTAAGAAGTATCATCCCACCGACGATCTGGACACGGCGGCGTGGCAGAAGCTGAATCTGCACACGCGCTACTATACCCCCAGACTCCATGTAGGCGCATTCTGCCTGCCTGCGTTTCTGGAAGAGATGCTGCGGGAAGTGGAGGGATAACTTATGCTGAAACCCAATATTGAAACTTTTATCGGCTGTGACTGCAGTTACGAGCGTGCCCAGATGGTCCTGTATGGCGCGCCCTTCGACTCCACAACCAGTTTCCGGCCCGGCGCCCGGTTCGGTCCCGCCGCCATGCGCCACGAGAGTTTCGGCCTGGAGACTTACAGCCCCTATCAGGATACAGACCTGACAGACTGCGCCGTATTTGACAGCGGCGATCTGGAGCTTTGCTTTGGCAGCGCGGAGGCGGCACTGGCAGACATCGAGGCCCGCGCCTGCGAAATCCTGCGGGATGGGAAATTTCCCATGCTGCTTGGCGGCGAGCATCTGGTCACGCTGGGCGCGGTGCGTGCCGTGGTGAAACAGTACCCGGATCTTCACATCATCCACTTTGACGCCCACGCCGATCTGCGGGACGATTATCTGGGAGCCGAACTCTCCCACGCCTGCGTCCTGCGGCGATGCCACGAACTGGTAGGCGACGGCCGCATCCATCAGTTCTGCATCCGAAGCGGTGACCGGGAGGAGTTCCGTTTTGCCGGCGCGCATACGGATATGCACCCCTTCCTGTTTGACGGCCTGGAAAAAACCGTTGCAAACCTGCGAGAGCAGCAGCTTCCCGTCTACTTCACCATCGACCTAGACTGCATGGATCCTTCCGCGTTTCCCGGAACGGGTACGCCGGAAGCGGGCGGCGTCAGCTTCCTGATGCTTCTGGAAGCCATTCAGACAGTCTGCACGGCTCGTGTGGTGGGAGCCGATGTCAACGAACTGGCGCCCATGCTGGATCCAAGCGGCGTTTCCACCGCCACCGCCTGCAAAGTGCTGCGGGAATTGATTTTAGCCCTGCATAAAAAAAATCGTTAAAAAGGAGATAACCACTATGAGTAGAGTTCTTGTTATCGGATGCGGCGGCGTTGCATCCGTTGCCATCCAAAAATGCTGTCAGGTCAGCGAGGTATTCACTGAACTGTGTATCGCAAGCCGGACAAAATCCAAATGTGATAAGCTGGCCGCAGAGCTTGCCCCCAAAACTACAACAAAAATCACCACCGCCCAGGTAGACGCGGACGATGTGCAGCAGCTCATCAGCCTCATCCATACTTACAAACCGGATCTGGTGATGAATATTGCGCTCCCCTACCAGGATCTGACCATCATGGACGCCTGTCTGGCCTGCGACGTGAATTACATGGACACAGCCAACTACGAGCCGGAAGACACCGATGATCCGGCGTGGCGGGCTGTCTACGAAAAACGCTGTAAGGAAGCGGGGTTTTCGGCATATTTTGACTACAGCTGGCAGTGGGCTTATCGAAAGAAGTTCGAAGACGCAGGACTTACCGCACTTCTGGGCTGCGGTTTTGATCCCGGAGTAACCCAGGCGTACTGCGCCCACGCAAAAAAGCACGAGTTTGATACCATTGATACCATCGACATTCTGGACTGCAACGGCGGCGATCACGGCTACGCTTTCGCCACCAACTTTAACCCGGAAGTCAATCTGCGTGAAGTTTCCGCCCCCGGCAGCTACTGGGAGGATGGACACTGGGTGGAAATCCCCCCTATGAGCATCAAACGGGAATATGACTTCGACCAGGTGGGACACAAAGACATGTATCTGCTCCACCATGAGGAAATCGAGAGTCTTGCGCTGCATATCCCAGAGGTAAAGCGGATCCGCTTCTTTATGACTTTCGGGCAGAGCTATCTGGATCACATGCGCTGTCTGAAAAATGTTGGAATGCTTTCCACCAGTCCCGTAGACTTTGAAGGACAGCAGATCGTACCCATAAAGTTCCTCAAAGCACTGCTGCCCGATCCGGCCAGCCTCGGTCCCCGCACAAAAGGAAAGACCAACATCGGCTGTATCTTCACCGGGAAAAAGTCCGGCCAGAACAAGACTTATTATATTTACAATATCTGTGACCATCAGGAATGCTACCGGGAAGTTGGCAGCCAGGCCATCAGTTACACCACAGGCGTACCCGCCATGTGCGGCGCATTGATGCTGCTGACAGGCAAATGGAACAAACCCGGCGTCTACACGGTGGAGGAGTTTGACCCCGATCCCTTCCTGGCGGCGCTGGACAAGTACGGTCTGCCCCGTAGTGAAAGCCGGACCCCGGTACTGGTGGACTGATGGATACCCGCGCAAAAGAAAGCCGCCCATGCTTTGCAGGGCTGGACGGCCTTTCACCACGACAACTGTTTGAAAAACTGCCTACGCCGTGTTATATCCTGGACGAGGCTATGCTGCACCGAAACGGTGAAATTTTGGCCGGGGTGTCCAGTCGGACGGGCTGCCGGATTCTGCTTGCCCAAAAAGCATTTTCCAATTATGACCTTTACCCAGCCTTATCCCCCTATCTGGACGGGACAGAAGCCAGCGGACTGTATGAGGCCCGGCTTGGCGCGGAACAGATGCCCGGAAAGGAAGTGCATGTCTTCTGTGCCGCTTATCGGGAATCGGAGTTTGACGAGCTGCTGCGTTACGCGGGGCACATCGTCTTTAACTCTCCACGCCAGCTGGAGCGGTTCGGCCCTTTAGCAAAAAAAGCCGGAAAAAGCATTGGACTGCGCATCAATCCAGAATGCTCCACCCAGGAGGATCACGCCATCTATGACCCCTGCGCCCCCGGCAGCCGCCTGGGCGCCACCCGCGCACAGTGGAATGCCGGCATGTCCCCGGAACTGATGGAACTGCTGGACGGCCTGCATTTCCATACCCTTTGCGAGCAGGACGCCGATGCGCTGGAACACACGCTAAACGCGGTGGAAGAACGCTTCGGCGATGTACTCCCCCGAATGAAGTGGCTCAATTTCGGCGGCGGACATCACATCACAAGGCCCGGGTACGATATCCCCCGGCTGGAAAGGTGCATCCGTTCTGCACAGGAAAAATGGGATCTGCAAGTCTATTTGGAACCGGGGGAAGCCTGCGCGCTGAATGCGGGCTATCTGGCCGCCCGCGTGCTGGACATCGTGCAAAACGGCGGGATAACCACTGCTGTTTTGGACACAAGCGCCGCCTGTCATATGCCGGATGTACTGGAAATGCCCTACCGGCCGCCGCTGTACGGAGCCGGGGAGCCGGGGGAGCTGCCCTGCACGGTGCGTCTGGGAGGGCCAACCTGTCTGGCCGGAGATGTGATCGGAGATTACAGTTTCGCCGCACCGTTACAGGAGCAAGACCTTCTCCTGTTCGGCGACATGGCAATCTATACCATGTGTAAAAACAACACCTTCAACGGGATGCCCCTGCCGGATATCACGATTCTTTGCAAGGACAGGGAATTGCAGCGCCTGCGGACCTTTGCATACGCAGACTTTAAACAGCGCCTTGGAACGTAAAAAAGCCGCCTTCTGAGCGGACAGACGTGTTGACAGGACCGGCAGCGTGCCGGTCCTGTTCTATAATACTTATTGTCCGAAAAGCTGCCGTTTCCTCTCAATCATCTCATCGATTCTCTCTATATACTGCGCCACGTCCTTCACGTTCTCGCACCGCTCGATTCTGTCGTCGGTAAAGACGCCCTTTGTGATAGAGCCTGCCCCTAGAGCCACAATGGTCTGTTTTTCTTCGTTGATCAGGATGTTGTAAATGCCATACTTGCCCCGTCTGGAATAACCCACATTTTCGAAATTGCCGGACATGTTTTTCTGTCGGTAAAGGTAATACGGCACCATATCCATTTCCGCCGCCCCTCTGGAGGCGATGTCCATAATTTCCCCTGTGTTATTGTAGGCAGTGGCGCCGTTTTCCTCAATCCACCGTCCCAGTTTCGACGCTCTTTTTACCGCCAGGGAATGCACCGTCAGCGCATCGGGGGAAAGCGCCTTGATCCGCCCTATGGTATGTGCCACATCCGCCGCCGTCTCCCCGGGAAGTCCTAAAATAATGTCCATGTTAATATTGTCAAATCCGATCTGTCTGGCCAGATAAAACGCTTCCTCCACCTGCTCCACGGTATGCCGTCTGCCGATCAGGTCAAGCGTCTCCTGCTTCATGGTCTGGGGATTTACGGAAATGCGCGTCACCCCCATTGCCAAAAGCACCCGCAGCTTTTCTTCCGTAATGCTGTCAGCCCTGCCCGCTTCCACCGTAAACTCCTGCACCCGGCTGAAATCAAAGGCTTTTTTCAGTCTGCTGAGAAGCCGTTCCAGCTCCTGCGCCGACAGGGAAGTGGGCGTGCCTCCCCCGATGTAAACCGTATCCAGTATTTTATCCCGGCAGAGCCGGGCCGTCGCCTCAATCTCTTTCTCCAGCGCATCCAGATATTCCCCCACCCTCTTTTTCCAGGCGCCGATCGGATAGGAGGTGAAGGAACAGTACAGACAGGTTGTTGGACAGAAAGGAATCCCTATATATAAGCTGTAACCGTTCTCATAGTGAAGCGTGCTCAAAATCCGCCGCTCCCTTTCCGCGATATCCAATGCCAGCGCAGTCCGCTCCTCACTCACCAAATGCATGGTTCTCAAATAATCGGCGGTCTCCGCCTCACTTTTCCCCTGTTCCAACATCGTCATGGCAATCTTCGTGGGACGTATGCCTGTCAGATTGCCCCACGGAAGAGTGATGCCCGTCTCCTTCTGCATGGAGAGATAGAAGAAACGTTTGAAGGCATTTTTATAGGCCGGCGTGCCAGGCGCCTCCTGCGGATGCCAAGTATACACATGGCCGCTCCGTTCTTTATCCAGGGCATCCTGTTTTTCCATATTATGTAAACCATCAATCTTTTTAAGGCTGGAGTCTGTATGAAATATTTCAAGGGTCACTTCCTCCTCCCCGAAAAAGAGCGCCATCACCGGCTCTCCCTCCAAAATTCTTCTATCCCTGATCTCTGAATCCGGCGCGAGCATTCGCGGCTCCCATTCCGGGTAAAAGGACTTTAAAAGCGCCTGTATGTCATATTCAAACTGTGTCTTATTGCTCTCTATAATCTGCATCGTCTAATCCCCTGCATTTCTTTTAACATATATTTTCCTTTCCCCTTTCCTGCTACAGGAATTACGATATTCAGCATCTGCATTGCCTCAATCGCTTTTCCTGCTTTATAATCACCATAACCTAATTCTTTCTTAATTTCTTTTCGACCAAAAATCTGATTCAGCTCAAATATTTCTATAATTCTTTTTACATTTCCTGCAATAATGGGGGTTAATTCTTTGCTATATACTGCATCATCAATCATTTGCAACAGCGGTTCTTTCCATTCAAACCGTGGTTTTTCAACATCGAAACCGTGGTTTTCTTTCCCAAACCGTGGTTTTTCAATATCCAAACCGTGGTTTTCTTTCTCAAACTGTGGTTTTCTTTCAAGTACTGCATTGCTTCTAATGATCGTTTGTAACATAAAAGCATTGTTTCTATATTCCGGCCCTTGCAGCCCAATCGCTTCCAGCTCTTTCCACATCCGATCAACACCCTCTCCATATTCTTTCACAAACCGATAGGCTTTCAAAAATTCTGCAATCTTAGGATTTCTCGAAAAATGTGTATGCCGGATATTATTTGTCTTTACAAGACCTGGCAGTTTTCCAGGGCTTTCTACAACAATCCTTCCATCAAACATTTTTACCTAAATATCCGTTCCACTAATGCTGTAATCGCGATGCGTAACAGCATTTACAATCATTTCCTGACGGACAAACCTGGGATATTCTTCTTCTGTTATAAATCTACCATCCTCACCTAGATATGTTTTCTCTTTAATTTGTGTATCCAGATATGCAACAGCTTCTGTTATGATTTTCAAAATAGTTCCTTCAAAGATGACATCCTTAATCACATTCATCTCTGTACCAACCTGTTCCTCTGTACCTTCATAGCGGATAAAGCGTACACGGGCTCTAGGAAAATATAATTGCGGATTTTTCCCAAACAGTAATATTGCGGCTGAACTTATCTGCATCATACCATTCTTTTCTTTTACAAATCCTTTATTCTCCATCAAATATTCCATCGTTGTCTTGGAATAGCCAATTTGATCAATGTAATTTTTTACAACGTCCAAATCAATGTCATCTATGTTTGCTTCTGGAACAGGCTTATCCTCGAAAAATCTCTCTCCCTTGTCATACATCAACTGCATCCGTTCTTCAAACGTGAGTTTCTTTGACTTATCTCCCACACGCATGAAAACTTCATCTGCTTGATTTGCATGTACTTCCATGCTTGGCTCTATATGTATCAAAAGCACATGATTCTTTCTGCCTTTAAAATCTACACACTGTATTTTTTCAATTTCGACTTTTACAGTCGGTACGCAAAAGTCATATGGCACACGGAGAAGTTCATTTAAGTTCCTATTATCATAGTCTACCCCCTCAATTCTACGCGTTATATCGGATATCCCAATAGCAATCATTTGCAAATGCTATGATTGGTATTGCCAGCGCTTTCGGCTCAATATGAACACTCTTCCGCTCAAATATCTGCATTTCTTCAAACGCTAATACCTCTTCTATGGTCATAGCAATCCCTCCCCTGCCACTATTTTTCTTATCGCATATTACTACTTTCATTCTATCACAAATCTATATCTGCAAATGATATAATAATCTCCATTTCGGAGCGTTTGCCCCACAGTGCTACCGATTCCCCGGAAGCCCCATCTTGTCCATCACGCCTGCGGCGTCAATGCCGGGATGGGTCAGATAGAGCCGGCAGATCTGCTCCGCCGTTTCTTCTGTCATTTCATATTTTGCGGCAATTTCGGACACGCTTCTTCCCCGGTCCACGTCCCGCAAAATCAGATGCAGTCTCTCCGCAAAAAACTGCTGCCCTGCCTCTTTTCCCATTTCTTCTGCCGCCTTGCGCCCGCTCCTTTTATCTGCCGTCCTCTGCGTCTCCTGTATGATATCTTTTCTGATCACGCGAATCTCTCCGTTCTCCACTTCCACCACTGCCATGGTCACAGGCTGAGAAAAACGCCTCGGTCCGCAGCTGCCGGGATTCAGATAAAGACAGTTTCCCTCCCTGCGCTCCTCATACTTATGCGAATGCCCATACACTGCCAGATCATAATGCCCCATCTCTTTCGGCATATGCTTTTTGTTATGTACCATGAAAACCCGCAGACCGCAGATTTCCTCCGACAGACTTTCCGGCAGTCCCTCCGCCCACTCCTTGTCCGCATTTCCGCGGACAATATAGAGCGGCGCGATTTCCTGTAAACGCTCCATCACCTCCGGGGTATTGATATCCCCCGCATGTAAAATCACATCGCATCCCCGCAGAATCTCTGCCGCCTCATCCCTGAGCTTCCCATGCGTATCCGACAGAACGCCAATTCGCTTCATTTCCCTCTCCCTTTCCTTCCCCATCTTTAAGCATAACATACTACCTGCTCCCTCAAAACAGCCGTCTCCTGCCCTTACAAAAAGCGCATCTGTTCTTATGCATAATGGCACACTATATCTGAGCAGTTGCGAAACTCTCCTCTATATCATAATAATTGTGCGAATAGCTCTCTCAGTTGTCCTTTCACAGTAACATGAGATTTTCTTAATACGCCGTCTCACATCCATATATCATGCCGGAATATTTGAGAGATTCCATGTTACGGAGCCCGACACAAGAGAGCTATTTGTACAATTTCAATCCATACGGAAGAGTTTCCCTTTCAACCTTATATCTTGTTGAACGGCTCCTTATAGCAGGCCACACTGCCAAGTTCCTCCTCGATCCTGAGAAGCTGGTTGTACTTCGCCACGCGGTCGCTCCTGCAGGGCGCGCCCGTCTTGATCTGCCCGGCATTTACGGCCACGGCCAGATCGGCGATAAAGGTATCTTCCGTCTCGCCGGAACGGTGGGAAATCACTGCCTTGTACCCGTTTTTCTGCGCCATCTCTATGGCATCCATAGCTTCGCTGACTGTGCCGATCTGGTTCACCTTCACCAGAATTGCATTGGCCACATGGAGCTTAATGCCCGCATCCAGCCGCTTGGTATTTGTGACAAACAGGTCATCTCCAACGAGCTGGATCTTTTCTCCCAGTTTTTTTGTCATCATCTGCCAGCCGTCCCAGTCATCCTCCGCCAGCCCGTCCTCGATGGAAATAATGGGATAACGCTCCACCAGTTCTTCATAGTAGGCCACCATCTCCTCCGTGCTTCTCGTGATCTCCGGGATTTCCCCGCAGTCCGGCGTCTGACATCCCGCTTCATAACACTCAGCGACAAAGGAGCCTGCGGTCTCCTGTCTGTATCTTTTTAACTCCGTCTCCCCCGGGAAATGGTATACCCCGTCCGCCTCATTATAAAGCTCGGAGGCCGCCACGTCCAGCGCAATCTTAATATCCTGCCCCGGTGTATAGCCCGCCGCCTTGATGGACTCCACAATCAAATCAAGCACCGCGAAAGCATCCGGCAGGGAAGGTGCAAATCCGCCCTCATCCCCCACGCCTGTAGAAAGTCCCCTGTCATTACAGATCTTTTTCAAGTTATGGTAGATCTCCGCGCAGATGCGCAGTCCGTCCGCAAAGCTTTCCGCCTGCACGGGCATAATCATAAATTCCTGGAAATCCACGGTGTTGTCGGCATGCTTGCCCCCGTTTAAAATATTCATCATCGGCACCGGCAGAAGTCTGGTGTAGGCGCCGCCCAGATACCGATAAAGCGGAATTCCCAGCGCCTCCGCGCCCGCCCTGGCACAGGCCATAGAGACGCCAAGCGTGGCGTTGGCCCCCAGATTGCTCTTATTATCCGTGCCGTCCTGTTCGATCAGCACCCTGTCAATCTGTCCCTGGTCAAAGGCGTCCATGCCAAGAAGCGCCTCTCTGATTTTCGTATTCACATTATTGACTGCCTTGGTCGTTCCCAGACCAAAGTATACCGTCTCCCCATCCCGGAGTTCCACCGCCTCAAACCGCCCGGTGCTGGCGCCGCTGGGGACAGCCGCCCGGCCCTTGTACTGACAGCCGCCCACTTCCTTCTCCACGGTCACTTCCGCCTCCACGGTGGGATTTCCTCTGGAATCCAGTATCTGTCTCGCATGTACCTCCACAATCCTCAGTTTACTGCCCATATAAAAAACCTCCTCTGTGCATTTTTCATCCAATGTCCCGACTCGCTCATTTTTTGCCAAATTTCCTGCCTGAGAATGAACATGTCAGTACACTAGTATGCACAGAGAAGGTCTGAAACATGTATTTCCATATTTTATGTACAAAACTTATTTTACCGCTGTGATGGTGAGCGCATGCATATAGGCGTCGTCCCCTCTGGAGCAGGTCACAGAAATTTTCTTTCCTTCCACCAACACCTTACAGCCGGACGGACCCGCTACCTTGTCCATCTTCAGCTCCATCTCGCCTGCGGATGTATCCAGAACAAGAATATTCTCCGTAGACTTGCCTTTCACCGTACCAATCACAGTTGCCTGGGAAGATGTGTCCACCGAGGCTGAGGAACTGTCCTTCACGCCCATAAGCGACGTCGCATGAAGCAAGTTGTCCGAACCTCTGAAATAAGTAACCATCATCTTATTTTCCGGCGTCATAACCATGCCTTTGGACGTGTCCGTACTGTCGTCGATCTTAAAGGTAAAAGTCCCTTCAGAAGTTGCCAGATAAAGCGTTGACTCCTCCGAGTTATCCTTCACCGTTCCCGTCACGGATCTTGTCTCGCCTGTCGGATTTACCACCGGCGTCTGACTGTACGTCTGGGAAACCGTTCCTGTCTGTGACGTGTCTGTCGAGGGAACGGGCGCCGCCGCCACATCCGCAATGCTGAGGGCATGCATGTAAGCGTCCTCACCTCTCGCACAGCTTACCACATACTTCCCGGACACCACCAGAACAGAGCAGTTGCTCAAATCCGTGTTCTTGTCAATTTTTAATTCCATTTCGCCCTGGGCCGTATCCAGATGCAGAACATTTTCCGTCGTCTTTTCATTCACAGTCCCGACCACATTGGAAACCTTTGAGGTGTCCAGTTCAACGCTGGGATTCTCCCCGTTCTCTGAGATCGTAACCGCATGGAGATAACCGTCGTTTCCGTTTGCCACCGACACACTAATCTTCTTGTCCGGCAGCAGCATCTTGCAGTTTCCCGTGCTGGTGCTCCCGTCAATCTTTATCTCCATCTTTCCGTCTGAGGTGTCCAGATACAGCAACTTGGCGGTGGTGCCCTCCATCACCTTACCCTGCACTGTGGCGATCACTTCCTCCGCCTGTACCTCCATTCTCGTTGCCGCAGGCGCAAGCAGCATCCCGCAGGCCGCAAGAGCCGTCATACATATCTTCGCCGATCTTTTGTATTTTTTCATGCTTTCCTCCTCGCCTGAGCAAATGTTGCGAAGGCCGCGAGCCAAATCTCCAATCTGGCTCTGCGATACCGAGTTTGTGGCTTCGACGCAAACTCGTGATTGAAAAATCAGCACACCCATTTGATTTTTCAATCTTCTCCTCCATCTCATGTTGCACAAGATTACCATAATAAATATTTATGTAAATCTATCATACAACACAAAAGAAGAAAAAAGCAAGTATTTTTATCCTGCTGACTATAAAAAATCGAGCGTCGGCACGCTCGATTTTTTACACTATCGCAATTTCCTATTATGATTAGGGTGTCAAAAGGTCACTGACCTTTGATATATTTGTACCTTGAAAACTTA
>CASWVG010000013.1 GCA_949472775.1 uncultured Lachnospiraceae bacterium | reverse complement strand
ATGAACAGACCGGGGCAGGTGTCCAGAGCGGACAGGATGAACAGACCGGGGCAGGCGTTCAGACCGGGCAGGATGAACAGGCCGGGGAAGAGATTCAGAATGAACAGAGTGAAAGTCGCGACGGCGTCATAGATGCGCCGGAAAATGTCGAGCGTCAAGGGGTAATTTATCCCGAGGGGGCTGAGGCGGAGATCGATTCTGAAGCTGTGGAACCGCAGGAAGGGAATGCAATCAGTCTTCGGGCTGAGTCAGCCGGAAATGACGTAGCGCAGACAGTAAAAAAACAGCAGGCACTTCCTCTGTGGGGATCTGCGGTAGTGCTGGCGTTGCTGGTGGGTATCGTTTTAGCGGTCATTCTGAAAAAAGAAAATAACTGATACTGTTATAACGGCCAAAGCCAAATTGTGCGGCGGCCGTTTTCTGATGAGGCATGAAACAGTGTAGCAGAGCGAAAAGCGGATAAAGTTTCGCGTGTAAATAAATGGAAGTTTTGCTATAATATAAAAATACAGGAATGAAGGATAAGGGCGCGAAAATGATAAATTATACGAAGCAGAATCATTTATTCTACCGGATTGTCAACGGCATGATCCGGCTGCTGCTTGCGGGAGTGGTGTTTCTGCTGTTTTTACACAGTATTTTCAGCACAAGTTTTGTGGGCAGATTGTTTCTGGAGGACGGAAGTGAGCAGGAGAGAACTCTGAATATAGCGGACAGCCCCCTGCGTCATCTGGTTGTATTTGCTCTTTTGACGGCGGCGCTGCTTGTGGGACGCAAAGTGTGGAAAGTACTTGGTGCGGGGAGAGCTGGTCAGGCTGGCAGGCAGGGCAGAAAAGTATATGGGGCAGGCAGGGGAGATATGGTATTCTGGGGGCTGACCCTTCTCACGGTGATTCTGGCCGCCTCTTACGTGGGTCTGACGCAGCTTTACCCGGGATCAGATCCGGCGAAGGTGTATGGCATTGCCATGCAGTGGAGACAGGGGGATTTCTCCTCGTTTGAGGAGGAAGCCTATCTTTTCTGCTATCCATTTCAATCGGGGATAGTTCTGTTTTTTTATCTGCTGAGTTTCCTTTTCGGAGAGGGAAATTTTGTAGGAATTCAGCTGATGTATGTGGTTTTTCTGGCTGTGATTTACTGCCTGCTCGTGAAACTTTCCGGGCTTTTCGGGGTGACCGCCGGAGAAGACACAGAGGGATTTGAAAAGAAGAGAGTGGGATTGCAGATAGCGGTGTATCTGGGGCTTCTGGCCTGGGTGCCGTTATCCTTTTATGTGACATATTTATATGGTATTCTGCCGGGCATGGCGTTGTCACTGGGAGCGGTTTATTTCGCGCAGCGCTACCTGGCGGTCAGACGCCTGCGGTATATGGCGGCGGCTTCTGTCTGTATGGGGCTTGCCACAGTGATTAAGATGAACTGTCTGATTTATCTGATCGCCATTGCCTGCTTTCTGGTCTATGACGCGATTTCGATTTTCTTTTTCTCAGAGGATAGAAATTGGAAAGAGGGCGCGGCTTCTCTTGTTTTCATCGTCTGCATGGGGCTGAGCGTGGTGTTTTGTACGCAGGTTTCCAATGTCGCTGTGGAACGGATCGCAGGGCAGGAACTGCCAGAGGGAGAGGTTATGCTTTCCTGGGTGGTTATGGGAATGCAGGAGGCGCCGCTTGGTCCTGGGGGTTACAATGGTTACATCAGCAACGTATTTACGGACAACCATTATGACCAGGAACTGGTCACACAGGCGTCCATGCAGGATCTTCAGGCAATTATAGCGAGAATGCTGGAATATCCTGTGGACGAGGGGATTCCCTTTCTGGCGAGAAAGACGGCTTTTCAATGGAATGACCCTACCTTTATCTGTCTGGACCGTACCCGGGGAAGGCAGTCGGAGACGCAGATACCGGGATGGCTGAAAAGTGTGATTAGCGGCAGGGGCAGCGTGCGACTTTCGATTCTGCTCAATTACATGCAGACATGGATTCTGCTTGGAATGCTCCTTTATCTTATTTTGCGGTGGCGAAGGGGAAATCTCTATGAACTGATGGGAGCGGTGATCTTTCTGGGCGGTTATCTTTTCCACCTTTTCTGGGAATCCAGTGCATCCTATACCATACCTTACTTTGTGCTGCTGATTCCCTATGCGGTCTGTGGTATGGCAGAGTGGGCCGCGTTTCTGGAGAGGCTGACGGATGGGCTGCGCGGGGCTGAGAAATCGCCTTTATGGACGGGGTGGTGGAAGAAGCCGGGCAAGGTTCTGGGTGTGGCTGCAGTCATTGGCTTCTGTCTGCTTGTTCTTGCATTTACGCGGACGAATCTCTTCAACCGGACGCTTGCGCTGGATGACGACAGACAGGGGATTGATGCCAGTGAGCAGTTCTATCAGACAGGGAGCTGGGAGAAATCATACTGAGCAGGTTCAAGAGGTTGGCTATATGGGGCGAAGGAGACGGGACGCTGGCAGGGTATAGGGCAGACGGAGTTTAGTGTGCCAGGAAAAAGCGGAACAGCCCATACAATTTGTGACGTATGCAGAAGACAAAGGCTTTGTTATGGAGCCCGGAAACGCTGTTGCTCCTGATGCCGCGAAACGCCCGTCTGATTGGAGGATAGCTGCATTCTGCCAAAAAAGCCTTTCTGCCGGTCGGACCGGACATCTGCTCCGTGCGGAACACGGGGGGGAAGGTCAGGAGACACTGATAGGCATAGTAATAGAGAAGCTGTTTTTTCATACAGGGGTATGCGGTAAGGTCGGTCAGTCTGTCATAGGTATCGAAGAGCAGACGGTTTTCCGCAAGTCGTCCGTGATCCATGGTGTGGGTGAGGGAGCCGTCGCTGCTCCGGTAATAATAGAGGGATTTGTCGAGAAAGCAGGCAGAGGAAGCTTCCAGCAGGCAGGGATAGACGGCAAGCCCGTCTTCGCCCAGTTTAAGGGACAGGGGAACACGGAAAAGATGTTTTTTGAAAAGCGTTCTGCGAAACAGCTTGTTGCAGAGGCTTGGGGAGACTCCGAAGTGGTAGAAATTCCCGGAAAAAAGCATGACAGGGAAGACGTTCTCTTCGAGTCCTTTGCGGTCATAGAAACCGGGGGCACAGACGTCCCGCCGCTCAATGCGTTTATTGGGCGTGACTGCAGTGTAGTTACAGCAAACGACATCTGTGTCATGTTTTGCGGCAGCGCCGCACATATGTTCATACATGGAGGGATCAATCCAGTCGTCGCTGTCCACGAAAGTCACATACTCACCGGAAGCATATCGGAAACCTTCCTGCCTTGCAGACATGTGTCCGCCGTTTTCTTTGTGGATACAGCGGATGCGGGAGTCCTTCGCGGCGTAGGATCCGGCAAGGGCGGCCGAGCCATCTGTGGAGCCATCATCTATGAGAAGAACCTCGAAATCCGCAAAGGTCTGGGCAAGGATGCTGTCGAGACATTCGGAAAGGCAGGATTCTGTATTATATATGGGCACGATGATGCTTAAAAATGGTGTGGGTGACATAGGCGGCTCCTTTTCTGGAATGTTTTTTCTTGCGCTCATTATATCATGTAAATGCCGTATCGTAAAATGGGGGTTTTGGTGGAGGAATCAGAATGGAAAAAATCGTATTTGTCATACCCGACATGCCGGGGGGAGGCACGGAGCGGGTTGTGGCGCTTCTGGCAAATGAATACAGCAGACGGGACATACCGGTAACGATCCTTCTCTTTGCCGGCAGAGAGAGAGCGTATCCGCTTGACTCCCGGATTGAGGTGGTGAGCATTGGCGCTCCTTCCGGCGGAAGCGCCCGGGCAAGGCTTGAGAGACTGCGCAGGATGCGGCAGTTTTATCGTGCGAATAAAAACTGTCAGATATGGGCTTTCAGCGCTATGGGAACGGTGTTTTCCGCGGTGGCCGCATTGGGACAGAAGCATTTTTTCCTCGTCTCCGAGCGCAATGATCCTACCCGTTACGAGCACAGGAGGATTCGCGATCTTTGCTACCGCCGGGCCAGAGTGGTAGTGTGTCAGACAGAGGACGCGGTGAAAAGTTTTCCGGCGGGAATCCGGAAAAAGAGCGTGGTAATTCCCAACCCGCTGGAGCCGGAAGAGGAGTCCTATGAGGGGGAAAGAGAGAAACGGATCGTGGCGGTGGGGCGCCTGAACGCCCAGAAAAACCATAAACTGCTGCTGCGGGCGTTTGCTTCTTTTGTGGAAAATCACAGGGACTATGTATTGGAGCTTTACGGACAGGGGGAAATGGAGACAGAACTCAGGGAGTTCGCGGTAGAACTCAAAATTGACAAATGTGTCAGCTTTAGAGGGTTTTCCGATCATGTCCTTGCAGATATCAGGACGGCAGCCATGTATGTGCTTTCCTCGGATTACGAGGGTATTTCCAATTCCATGCTGGAGGCGATGGCGATCGGGCTTCCCGTAATTGCCACGGACTGCCCGATCGGCGGCTCCCGCATGTACATCCGGGATGGTGTGAACGGCGTCCTTGTTCCGGTGGGAGATGTGGATGCGCTTGTGCATGCCATGGGGCGGCTGGCTGACGATCCGGCTCTTGGTGAAAGACTCGGAGGGGAAGCGGTGAAGCTGAGGGGTGAGCTTACGACAGCAAAGATTGCGGACAGATTTCTTGCCCAGGTGGCGCGATGAAAGGGATAAGAATGCTCCGGTGAGGAGGTAACTATGAGCAAGGTGCTGGTGATCAATCCCATATTATATACGGCGGAGACGAACAGGATTCCCCGGGTGGATTCCATAAAGGACACAATGATTTATACGATGTGTCTGGGATTTCTGCGGGCAGGGCACGATGTGACGCTGATCGCCGCGGAGGATTACAGGCCGGTTTGCGGGGAAAAGTACGAGTTTCCTGTACTCTGGTTTCACACCGTTTTTCGCAGGCTGTTTATGCCCCGCTGCTTTCCGTATATGCCCGGCATTCGCAGGTATTTGAGGGATCACAAAGAATATGACATTATTGTCACAAGTGAGGTTTTTGCCACATGGTCCTACACGGCGGCAAGGGTGGCTCCGGAAAAAACGGTCATCTGGCATGAACTGGCGGCTTACAATCATATGCTGCATCAGATTCCTGCCAAGTTCTGGTATCAGTTTGTGGCAAAGTTTTTGATGCGGCGCGCGAGGGTGGTTCCCCGCTCCGAGGAAGCGGCAGCTTTTATCCGCCGGTTTATGCCGGGGGTGGAGGCGGAACCTGTCGACCATGGCGTGGATCTGGAAAAATTTCCGGTTTCCGGAGGCGGAGAGAGGGAGGACTGCTTTGCGGTGGTCTCCCAGCTGATTCCCCGCAAACGGATTGCGCATACCATAGAGACCTTCGGCAGTTTTGTGAAGGCGGGGCATGAGACGTATGTCCTGCATATTATCGGGGCGGGAGAGGAGGAAATGTCCCTCAGACAGCTTGTGCGAAAGCTTGGTCTGGAGGAAAAGGTGACGTTTCACGGAAAGCTTTCCCACGAAGAACTGCTGCCCATTGTTGCGGTGTCCAGGGCGCTTCTTGTTTCCACGGAAAAGGATAACAACATGGTCTCCATTGTGGAGAGCATTGCGATGGGCACCCCGGTGGTGACGACCTCCGTTCCCTATAACGCCTCCTATATCAGGCGGGAAGAACTGGGGATTGTGGAGGACGACTGGCAGGCGGATGCGCTTGCGCGGATCGTTTCAGGAAACGACGGATATGTGTCGAACTGCCTCTCCTACAGAGAGCGGCTTTCCAATGTGACGTGCGCCAAGCGGTTTCTTGCGTTTTTGGAGTGAGGTTTTAAAGAGGTCAATGCGATAGACTTCGTATCAGGGTTGTGATATACTTATGTCGTACTATTGGCCGATACTGAAAGAAAGATACATGGACTCAAAAGTATACTGATTGCTTCCGGTGCAAATCTTACAGAAATTGACCGTAGAAAAGAATAATACAAAATATGGAAATGTTCAGGATAGTTTTTTGCTTTGACGAAAATTTAGTGTCACAGGTGCAGGCGGCGGCAGCTTCGCTTCTTGACAGCCGCGGTGCGGGCGATCATTTTGAAATTCACTGTGTCTGCACAAAAGAGGCTGGGATTGCAGAGCCGCTGCTGGAGCAGATTATAAAAAAGAGGGATCCGGCTTCCGCGCTTGTGATGCACTGTATGGAAAACCCTTACGAGAACGCGTATCAGGTGAGGGATATTTCCGCGGGCACGTATCTGCGGCTGGCGCTGCCGGGGCTTTTGACGGAGATAGACAAAATACTCTATATGGATGCGGACGTGCTGGTGAGGGAAAGTCTTGCGCGGATCTGGGAGACGCCCATGGAGGGAATGACGCTTGCGGCTGTGAAGGGCGCGGTGAACCTCTCTGACAAGTGGGAGTGGAACAGCGAAAGGCCTTACTGGCATCTGCTTTCGGGGGCGAAGGGCGGTTATATCAATGCGGGCGTTACGCTTCTCAATCTGGCAGAGGTGAGAAGACGGGGACTTGCAGCCCGCTGGCATGCGCTGACAGGAGAACGGTTTTATTATCAGGATCAGGATATTCTGAATATCACCTGCAGGGGAACCATCACCTATCTTCCGCCAAAGTATAACAGGCTTGCTTATCTGGAAGAGAGTGACTTTGGGCAGTTTGTCGCGGAGGGGATCTACACGCGGGAGGAGCAGCGGGAGGCGCTGCAGTCTCCGGCCATTATCCACTATGCGGGGGACAAGCCCTGGAAACGCTATGACACGAATCTGGGAAGTCTCTGGTGGGACTATGTGAATACACAGCCGGATCTGAGGGATCTGTTTGATGAGGAGAAAGCGCGCCGGTACCATGGGCCCACATTTACACAGCGGGCAGTGCGGAAAGTGAAGAAAATATTCAGTAAAGAGAAACTATAAGAACATGAAAAGGAAACTGGGAAAGGTACAAGGTAACAGAGTATGAAAATTGCGGTGGCGGGAACAGGATATGTAGGTCTTGTGGCAGGCGTGTGTTTTGCGGAAAAGGGGCATGACGTTACCTGCGTGGATGTGGATGAGCGGAAAATAAAAATGATGGAGGCGGGAAACAGTCCCATTTTTGAGGAGGGACTGGAGGAACTGATGCAGAAAAATAACGCTGCGGGACGGCTCCACTATACCACGGACTATAACGCGGCTTACCGGGATAAGGATGCCATTTTTATCGGCGTCGGCACGCCCGAGCAGCCGGACGGCTCCGCCAACCTGAACTATATCGCGAAGGTTTCCAGACAGATCGCGGAATCTGTGGAGCGGGACTGCCTGGTCGTGGTGAAATCCACGGTTCCTGTGGGGACGAATGACAAGGTGGAGCAGTTTATCCGCGACTTTCTGACGCGGGATGTGAAGGTGGAGGTTGCCTCCAATCCGGAATTTCTGGCACAGGGATCCGCGGTGCGGGACACGCTGCATGCAGCCCGTATTATTATCGGTACGGAGAGTAAGGCGGCGGAGGAACTGTTAAAGAAAATCTATGAGCCTTTCGGCCTGCCCATTGTATCGGTGAACAGGCGGTCGGCGGAGATGATCAAATACGCCTGCAACGATTTCCTTGCCCTCAAAATTTCCTATATGAATGATATCGCGAATCTCTGCGAACTGGTGGGGGCGGATATCGATGCCGTGGCGGAGGGCATGAGCTATGACGCCCGGATCGGCGCGAATTTCCTGAAGGCGGGTATCGGATATGGCGGAAGCTGTTTCCCCAAGGATACGAAGGCGCTCAAATATCTGGCGGGGCAGTACGGCTACCAGCTTAAGACCGTGGAGGCGGCGGTGGATGTGAACGCCATGCAAAAGACAAGGCTTTACCATAAGGCGTGCAACCGGATGATTACTTTTGAGGGCCTTAAGGTGGCAGTGCTGGGACTTGCCTTTAAGCCGGGGACGGACGATCTTCGTGAAGCGCCGTCGCTTGACAATGTGGAACTGCTTCTGGAAAACGGTGCACAGATTACGGCATATGATCCTGTGGCGGCGGATAATTTCCGCAAGGTTTATCCAGAAGGGCCGGCTGGCAGAGGTTCCATTGTATATGCGGACACGCCGGAGGAGACACTTAAGGACGCCAATATCTGTTTTGTGTTTACGGAGTGGGAACAGATCCGTTCCCTGACACCGGACACGTTCAGAGAGCGGATGCGGATACCGCTTGTATATGACGGGCGCAACGTCTTCGACGTGGAGCAGATGAGAGAAGCAGGAGTTGAGTATTACAGTATAGGGCGCTAAGTAGCGGAAAGGAGTAGCTGTGAAAGAGTTAGATCCCTCAAAGACATATCTGATTACCGGCGGCGCAGGTTTTATTGGATTTCATTTATCCAGAAGCCTTCTGGAGAAGGGCGTGCGGGTGATCGGTTTTGACAATATGAACGAGTATTATGACGTGAGTCTGAAAGAAGACCGGTTGGCAAAGCTGTACTATTATGACAAATACACATTTGTCAAAGGAGATCTGGCAGACAATGCAGATGTGTTCCGGGTGTTTCAGGAATACCGCCCGGATATCGTAGTGAATCTGGGTGCGCAGGCGGGTGTCCGTTACAGCATTGACAATCCGTCAGCTTATATGGAATCCAATATGATGGGATTTTTCCATATTCTGGAGGGCTGCCGCTATTTCCCTGTGGAGCATCTGGTGTACGCTTCCTCCAGCTCTGTTTACGGCGGCAATGAGAAAGTGCCCTTTTCCACGGAGGATAAGGTGGATGAGCCGGTAAGCCTCTACGCCGCCACGAAAAAGTCCAACGAGCTGATGGCGCATGCTTACAGCAAGCTGTACCAGATTCCGGTTACAGGACTTCGCTTTTTTACGGTATATGGGCCGTTCGGACGACCGGATATGGCGTATTTTAAATTTACGAAAAAGATTCTTGCGGGAGAACCGATCCAGGTATATAACAAGGGCGATATGATGCGGGATTTCACATATATCGACGATATCGTGCAGGGCGTGGAAAACATTCTCTGTAATCCACCCGAAAAGAATGAAAAGGGTGCGTTCTATAAGCTGTACAATATCGGCAATAATAAGCCTGTGAAGCTGTTGGATTATATAGAGACGCTGGAGCGCTGTCTTGGCGTGGAGGCGAAGAAAGAGTATCTGCCCATGCAGCCCGGCGACGTGTATCAGACTTACGCGGATGTCACGGAGCTGATGCGGGACTATAATTTTAAGCCGGATACGCCCATCGAGGTCGGGCTTCAGAAATTCGTGGACTGGTACCGGAGCTACTATAAGTAAGTAGTTTTGAAGGACCGTATGAGTCTGACAAATCGGGTGTTGGGTGAATATATTGTGAGGAAAGACAGCAGATGACTGAAACAAAGAGAGAGATTCCGGTTTTATATCTGGTAGTGCCATGTTATAACGAGGAGGAGGTGGTGGAAAAAACCGCCTCCGTTATGGGGGAGAAACTGACCCGTCTGGAGCGGGAAGAAAAAATAGCGAAAGGCTCCAAAGTCATGTTTGTCAACGACGGGAGCCGGGACAGAACACTGCAGCTGCTGCACGGGATTGCGGCGAAAGAAAAACGTTTTTCTGTTGTAAGTCTGGCAGGTAATTATGGCCATCAGAGCGCGATTTTAGCCGGAATGATGACGGCGAGAAAATATGCGGATGTGGTGGTTACCATTGACGCGGATTTACAGCAGGATATTGAGGCGCTGGATTCGTTTCTTGCCTGTTACATGGATGGCTGTGAGGTGGTATACGGTGTGCGCAATGACAGGCATTCTGACGGATTTTTTAAGAAGGCAACGGCGACCGCTTACTATAAGCTGATGCACATGCTGGGCAGTACGGTTATGACGAACCATGCGGATTACCGGCTGATGTCGAAGAAAGCGCTGGACGCGCTGTCGGAGTACAAGGAGGCAAACCTTTTTCTGCGCGGGCTGATTCCCACGATGGGTTTTCCCTCCGATGTGGTGTACTTTGACGTAAAGGCAAGGGAGGCGGGGCATTCCAAGTATACGTTTAGCAAGATGATGACGCTGGCGCTTGACGGTATTACTTCCATGAGTGTGCGCCCGCTCAGACTGATAGGTGGTCTCGGGTTTTTTATGTTTGTGTTCAGCATGGTGATGTGCGTGATCGGTCTGCTGGACTGGGTCAGAGGCTATAATGTGCCGGGCTATACCACGACGCTGATCATAACTCTGGTTATCGGCGGGATTACGCTTTTGTCGCTGGGGATTATCGGTGAATATGTTGGTAAGATTTATATGGAAACCAAGCACAGACCCAGGTACATCATAGATACGCTTGTGTGGCGCGAAGACGGCGGAGAGGAGCAGGTAAGATGAAAAGAAGGACTATGCCCGCGTATTTCATGGGTGCTTGTGCCGGGGATGACGTGGGGGTGCAGGTATGTTGATGGTGCTTTTTTCATGGGTGGTTATCGGCGGGGCAGCTTTGCTCTTCGGGAAGGCGGTTACGGATGGTATTTATCGGAACTGTCGGGAGAACATGGGATGCCCCGACGTCTATATTGTGACAGGCCTTATTGTTTTAAATATTTATGCCCAGCTTTTCAGTCTCTTTTATAAGGTGGCGGGAATTGCCGACACCATTCTGGGAGCAGCGGGCATTCTTTTGTTTCTGATGTGGGCATTTCGGTGTTTCCGGCAAAGAAAACCCATCGCGCTTTTTCCGGGCTGTACATGGGGAAAACCGGCTGTCTGGCGGATTGTGGCAATTCTGATTAGCTTTTTTCTCACGCTGATCTGGACAACCCGCAGTCCGGGGCAGTACGATACAGGGCTTTATCATGCGCAGGCGATTCGCTGGATTGAGGATTACGGTGTCGTTCCGGGACTCGGGAACCTGCATATGCGCCTGGCTTATAACAGTGCGTTTATGTCCTTGCAGGCGCTGTTCAGTCTTGGGTGGCTTCTTGGACAGTCCCTGCACAGTTTAAACGGTTTTTTTTGTCTGGCGGCGCTTGTTTACGTCTGTGCCACTATCCGCCTGTGGGGTGAGAAAAGCCTGCGGACTTCAGATTTTCTGAAATGTGCGATGGTCATTTTCATAGTGCAGAAGAGGCACGATATAGCGTCCTCCGGTACCGATATCTGGGCGATGCTTCTGGTCTGTTATATATTAATTAAGTGGAGCGAATACTGTGAAAATGGCAGGGAGGACGGCGTCATGTACGGTTGGCTGTGCCTTGTCAGTGTCTATGCGGCAACGGTGAAGCTGTCTGCCGCATCGGTGGCAGTTCTGGCGCTGTACCCGCTGTACCTCTTTGTCAGGGGGAAAAACGGGAAAGCCGTTGTTGCCCACGTGGCGGCGGGAATGTTTATCCTGCTTCCGTATCTGATCCGCAATGTGATCATTTCCGGCTATCTCGTTTATCCGTACGGGGGACTGGATTTGTTTGATCCGGACTGGAAGATGGATAAGGCGGTGCTTGCCAGGGACAGTCTGGATATCAAAATGTTTGCAAGGGGAATTAGAAATCCCGCAGAGTATGATAGTTCCTTTTTTGGCTGGATTCCCGGATGGTTTTCCAAAATGGAGACCGGGGAGAGGGTTCTGATTGCGGCAGGGGCTTTCTGTATTCCGGTGGTTCTATATTTTCTGGTACAGCTTTTTCGCAGGAAAGATTACGCATGGGCCGCGCTCTTAAGTACGGAAATTGTGAATCTGCTGTTCTGGCTGGTGACTGCGCCGCACATGCGCTATGGCGGGCCGTATATCTATATGCTCGTGGCGCTGACGCTCGGGATGACAGTTTTCCCGCCGCAAAGGAGGAACGCAGCCGCATGCATGGAGAAGGCAGCTGCGGGTGACGGTATGGGAAAAATTTCTGTGTGGAGAAGAATGCCTGGTATTCTGACAATGACAGTTCTGGCCATATTCCTGCTGCAATATGGTGCAGGAATTACCAGACTTTCCAGGATGGAGACAGAGGACTTTGTCAGACAGCCGGATTATCTGTCATGGCAGTCTACCCAGTATCCGGTGGATCATTTGCACATCTGGATGCCGGATGAGGGGGATCTGTCGGGGTATTTTGCGTTTCCCGCTACGCCGCAGAGCGGACAGCTTCAGGTTCTGCGGCTGAGAGGAGATAGCTTCTGGGAGGGATTTCGACATGAGTAAGCCGGATATTCACGCTGACGACTATGCGCTGACCATGAATACATCCAGAGATATGCTGGAGTGTATGCGGGAAGGCAGGCTTGACAGCATCAGTATTGTGCCTAATATGTGCTGTTTTGAGAAGTGTATGGAACTGCTTTACGGGGCGATACCGAATCTTCCGTTTTTGCCGCTTCTGTCAGTGCATCTGGATTTTGTGGAGGGAAGAAGCCTGGCGGGGAGAGATAAAACCCCTGATCTGACAAAGCCGGGCAGCGATTTGATGGGACTTGGCTGGAGCGGGCTTTTTGCGGCGTCCTATCTGCCCCACAAAAGAAAGAAGGTTAAGGCGCAGTTAAAATGTGAAATCAAGGCGCAGCTTGCAAAGGTGCAGGAGGCGATAAAAAAATGTATGGAAATTGCTGCCGGGAGCGGAGTTCCGTGCGGGCAGAAGGGGCTTCGGATCGACAGCCACCAGCATGCCCACATGATTCCCGTTGTGTGGGAGGCAGTTCTGGAAGTGGTGCGTGAGGAAAGGTATACATTAGAGTATATCCGCAATTCCAAGGAGCTGCTTGGTATATTTCTGACAGATGTGTCACTTTACAAAACATACCGACCTGTGAACTTTGTGAAAAACAGGATTCTGGCATTCTACTCCCACAGGGCGGACCGCTTCTGCAGAGCGAACGGGATGAAGCAGATGTACCTCTGGGGGCTTGTGATGAGCGGCCGGATGGACCGGGAAAGAATAGAAAGGCTTTACGGGAAAATGAGACGCAGGGCAGAGCGGGATGGGAGAACGTTGGAGATTCTCTTTCATCCGGGACTTACCCTGCCAGAGGAAGTTACCCCTGAGATCGCGGCGGAGGCGGCGGAAGATTTTTACATGCGCCAGGACAGGCATGTGGAGAAAGAGGCAGTGCTCGGCGTGCAGTGGTGATGACCGGGCATATGGATGTCGCGTTTGTGAAAGCGGCTGACCTTGCTATAGTGGTGCAT
Source organism: uncultured Lachnospiraceae bacterium (assembly GCA_949472775.1). Classification (GTDB taxonomy): domain Bacteria; phylum Bacillota; class Clostridia; order Lachnospirales; family Lachnospiraceae; genus UBA3282. The sequence goes on along the minus strand of CASWVG010000013.1, from coordinate 45,712 downwards.
AAATGCATTTTTCAGAAAAATGTGTAAAATCCTGTCGAAAACCTTGGAAAAATGTGTAAAAACCTGTTGAAAACCTTAGAAAAATGTGTAAATTCGCGTCGGAAAACGCAGAAAAATGTGTAAAATATAATTGAAAACCCCGGAAAAATGTGCAATACTGATTTTGGGCACATAAGGAGGGGCGTGTGATGAGACGTAATGCCATTCGGGATCTGATTAACTGGAAAGCCGACGAGGAGCGAAAGCCCATGGTGTTGAAGGGGGCGCGTCAGGTCGGCAAGACATGGCTCATGAAAGAATTTGGGCGAAGCTGCTATGACAGCTTTGTCTATTTTAACTTTGACGAAGAAGATGAGTTGAAGTCCATCTTTGAAACGAATAAGAATCCCCACAGGATTATTGAACTTCTTTCCATGATTGGCGGGGCAAAAATTCTTCCGGGTGAAACGCTGATTATTTTTGATGAGATTCAGGAATGCCCGGAGGCGCTGAACACGTTGAAATACTTTAAAGAAAAGGCCAATAATTATCATGTCATAGCGGCGGGCAGCCTGCTGGGAACGCTCCTCGCAAAGCCGAAATCTTATCCGGTCGGCATGGTAAATCTGCTAGACGTCTTTCCGCTGACTTTTGACGAATTTCTGGATGTGGTTGATCCGGGTCTTTATGACTACTATACAGGTATTCAGAAAAATCAGCAGATTGAGGATATTTTTCACAACCGTCTGCTAGAGGCGTACAACAACTATCTGATCATCGGCGGCATGCCGGAATGTGTGGATTCATGGGTCAGACATCGAGATCCGATGAAGGTCTCCCGGATACAGCATGAACTGATAGAAGTCTATGAAAATGATTTCTCCAAACATAACGGAAAGGTGAACAGCGGGCGCATTCTCATAGTCTTCCGCAGTATTGTGAAACAGCTTGCCAAGCCGAACGAGAAGTTCATGTATGGCGTAGTCCGCGAGGGCGGCAGGGCACGTGACTTTGAGGAGGCGATCGAGTGGCTTGTCTCAGCCGGTATGCTGGGACGTGTTTACAATGTTTCTAAAACGGAACATCCGCTTTCGGCTTTCGACAGACTGGATCAGTTTAAACTCTTTGTATTTGACACCGGTCTTCTCAAACATATGGCAGGCATTGACAACAGCGCAATCTTATTAAAAAGCGACTACCAGTTTAAGGGACCGCTGACTGAGAACTATTGCCTTCAGCAGCTGCGGGGACAGTTCGAGGTCGCCCCCCGCTACTTTGCCGACAAAAATAGTGAGATTGATTTTGTGCTGCAGTACGGCACGGAGATCATACCCATCGAAGTAAAAGGCGGGGAAGACAAGTCAGCTCCGTCGTTCAAAAAATATGTTGCCGAACGCAAACCCGAATATGCGGTTCGCTTTTCCAAACGCGGTTATCGAAAGGACGGATATATTACCAATATCCCTCTATATCTTGCCGGGAAAATGCGGGAACTGTTGTGATGAACCACCTGTTTTTGCCATATGGAGAAATATGACAATAAAATATGTTTACCCGGGCTGCCGGGGGACGTGATTTCACCCGCTCCGAGTCTTGCGGACGGCTTCCCGTAACTCCGGCACTTCCTCCGCGATAATTTCCATAAAATATGCCGCTCCTTCCGCGTTCAGATGGTCGGAATCGGAAAAATAAGTCAGATTTTCGCCAAACCGCGCGTCGTGGGAGTAATCGTAATAACTGACGCCTGTGTCAGATGAGATGCGGTTGACGGTGCTGTAAAAGCGGTCGAAAAACGCCTCGGATACCGGTGCGTTGTAGTAGGAAGAAAAAGGTGTTGTGATGAGCACGGGCGTAAACCCGTGTTTTTTGCAGTAATCAATCAGGGAGAGGAGCTGCTCTTCGCGTTCGGGTAAAAAGAGATTTTCTTTGTTATTAAAATGGCGGTCAAAGCGCATAGCTGCCCGGTTTGCAAACTCCGCCACAGCGGCTTCGTCCATTTCGTGTGCGGTCTGGCTCTCTGCGGCGGCTTCATCCATCCCGGATGCCGTGTCAGTCTCAAAGTTTTCTTCCGCGGCAAATACTTTGAGAGAAGGCGAAAACGCCGGCAGCAGTTTTAACAGATCCTCCCCGGCGGAGAGAATCGGAAGCCTGGTCGTCACGATATCTGTGTAGAGATCGTAGTCGGGCACGTTTTTTGGGGAGAGACAGTGGTAATATTTCACGGACAGCGCCTGCGCTTCGGTTTCGTTCACCGTCTCATTGTTGAAGGAAAAGTAGGAAACGGGAATGAATATCACGCAGCCCTCCTCCAGATGTTTCCCGTATTCCTTTAGAAGAGCCAGGTCATACGGGTAAGTCTGACTGACACTTCCAAAGTTAAAGCAGGAATACCCGTCCTGCGTCAGCCCGTCATAGACAAAATCGTACGCGCCGTGGGAACTGCCCACATTGGCAATCTCCACCTCATTAATCTGGTTCCCCAGCATCCGCAGATTCCACATATCCATATACTTCGCATCGTCAATTTCCCGATACGGGATATTCAGAAGAAATAGAATTAAGACGGCCGCTGTGGGAATAGCGATACATTTTATAATAAAGAGAAGGATTGTGTTTTTTTGGTTCATACAATATTCCTTTCCTGGTTCATACGGGCAGATTGTGCAAATGACTCTCGCAGTTGTCCTTGTGAAAAAAATGAGACTTTTCGATACTGTTCATCTTAAAACTGAAAATAAATGAACTCTGTCGCAATCCCCTTATAAGAAAACAGTGCGATCACCACCAGCAGCAGCACATAGACACTATAGCGGATGGGAGCTTTCTGCCGCGAAACAATCGCGATCACATCCTCCTTTAACGAAACCAGATCATAGAGCAGCAGCACCGCCGCCGACAGCATCATGCCGGACATGGAAAGATACGACATGTCCAGACAGATGATTGCGGTTTTCAGATAGTTTACGGGTCTCCCGATATCCCAGAACAGCCTTGAGATAATCCAGAATGCGTCCTGGATGGTGCCTGCCCGGAAAAAGATCCAGGTAAAGCAGAGCAGGGCAAAAGTGACGGGAAGCTGCCACCAATGTTTCCGGCGGGTGACGGGAACGCCATGCCTGGTCTTTGGATAAATAAAAATTTCAGCGATCTGTAAGAGACCGTGAACCGCGCCCCAGAGGAGGTAAGTCAGACTGCTGCCGTGCCAGAATCCGCTCACCAGAAAGGTGATAAGGAGATTCAGACAGTTGCGCCATTTCGGTACCCGGTTGCCGCCAAGAGGAATGTAGACGTAGTCCCTAAACCACGTGGACAGCGAAATATGCCAGCGGCTCCAGAATTCCCTGATGGAAAAGGAGAAGTATGGGCTTTTAAAGTTCGTTGCAAGTGTAATCCCGAAAAGCTTTGCGCAGCCGATGGCGATATCCGAGTAGCCCGAAAAATCACAGTAGATTTCAATCGCAAACATGACAGTGACAATGATAAAGACGAGTCCCACATAGCTTTGCGCATTGTTGTATACTTTGTTGACGACAGTGGCAAAAACATCCGCGATCACCAGCTTTTTGAAATATCCCCACGCCATCAGTTTCAGTCCGTAGGTCACATTTTCATAATCAAAATGCCGCTCCTTTTTGAACTGCGGCAAAAGCGCGTCCGCCCGGCCTATGGGACCGGCAAGGAGCTGCGGAAAAAAGGAGACGAAGAGAGCATAGTAACCAAAGTGCCGTTCCGCACGGATTTTTCCTTTGTAAACGTCGATCAAATACCCCATGGACTGGAAAAAATAGAAGGATACGCCCGCGGGCAGCAGGATTTTCAAAGTAAACGGCTGTAGTGCCAGACGCCCGGCGTCGATCAGGGCATTGATGCGGTCGATTGCGGGAGCACCCAGTTTAAAGAGCAGAAGGATTGCCACAAGCGGCAGGACACCGCCCAGAAGACAGATCCTTCTTTTTGCATGATCCGGTGCCTTTTCCAGTTTCAGAGCCAGAAAGTAGGTAAGAACCGTGGTAAAAAGGAGCAGAAGACCATAGGCGGCGTGCAGATTCATGTAAAAGGCGTAGCTTGCCGCCAGCAGGAAAACCCACCGGAATCTGGCAGGTACGATATGGTACAGGATAAACACCGCCAGTAAAAAGACGGCAAACGTCATGGAATTAAATAGCATAGCACCCTCCGCTCCCTTGTTTCTGCTAATTATTTTACTGTATTGTGGAAATATTTACAACCATGTGCTATAGTGAAAGCGGAGGCGGATAAAATATGGGTATCACTTCCTTTTATTTTTTGTGTTTTTTTACCGTTTTATTAGCTGTATATTATTGTATCCCCCGTAAGTTCCAGTGGGGATTTCTTTTGCTGGGAAGCGTGGCGTACTGTCTGCTTGCGGGACAGGGCGTGCTGATTCTATATCCGTTTGTGTCGGTGGGCGCCTGTTACACGGGGGCACGACTCCTTTCCGGGACGCCTGCGGAGGCGGAGAAGAAGCGCAGGGGCATTCTGCTAGTGACTATACTGGTCAATATCGGTATTCTCTTTGCCCTCAAATATGTGAATTTTTTTATCAATACCGCAAACGGCGTTGCCAGTCTGTCCGGTGGTCCGGATGAGCTGATTTCCGGCGTGGATTTCCTGGTTCCCCTGGGGGTAAGTTTTTACACGTTTTCCCTGCTGGGCTATGTGATCGACGTCTATTACGGACTGGCGGACGCGCAGAAAAATTTCGGAAAACTCGCGCTCTACGGGCTGTATTTTCCGAATCTGATTTCGGGACCGATCTTAAAGTACAGAGAGCATGCGGAACAGTTTTTTGCGCCCCACGACTTTGACTACAGGCAGGTGACGCGGGGACTGCAGCGCATGGTCTGGGGCTTCTTTAAGAAGCTGGTGATCGCTGAGCGGCTCGGTGTTTTAGTGAATACGGTTTACGGGGACTATGAAAGTTATCCGGGCTCGTATATCTGGGTGGCGACCGTCTGCTATGCGTTCCAGCTTTATACGGATTTTTCCGGCTGTATGGACATTGTGCTCGGGCTGTCACAGAGTCTGGGTATCGCATTGCCGGAGAACTTCCAGACTCCTTTTTTCGCGAAGAGTGTGGCGGAATACTGGCGCAGATGGCATATTACGCTTGGCGTGTGGATGAAAGATTATGTGTTTTATCCGCTTCTCAGGTCAAAACCCTTTACGAATCTGAATCAGTCCTTTAAAAAGAAATTCGGCAAAAAGCGTGGAAAACAGTACGCCACTTTCGCGGCGATGTTCGTCCTGTGGCTGACGGTGGGCGTCTGGCACGGCGGTGACTGGAAGTTTGTGATCGGTTCCGGGCTGCTGCACTGGGTTTATATTGTGATGGAAGAGCTGCTTGCGCCGCCCTTTGCGCGCCTGAACGAGCGGTTTCATTTAAACGGGGAGGGAAGGTTCTTAAACGGTGTCCGCATCCTGCGCACTTTTTTTCTCGTGTGTATCGGTGACCTGTTTTTCCGTGCCTCTTCGGTGGGCGACGCACTTGCCATGCTTAAGAGTGCGGTGTGTGTGTGGAATCCGCAGATTTTCTGGGACGGTTCTCTTTTGCGGCTCGGCCTTGACGGGATCGAGACGGCGGTGGCTATAGTATCCCTTCTCCTTTTGTGGGCGGTATCCCTGAAACAGAGAAAGGAACCGGTGCGGGAGAGCATTGCGAAAAGGCCGCTTCCTCTTCGCTGGATTATGTGGTACGCGCTTTTGTTTGCGGTCATTCTGCTGGGATATTACGGGCCGGGGTACAGCGCGGCGGAGTTCATCTATCAGGGATTTTAGAAAATGAGATAGTAAAGACTTGAAATGTGTGCTATAATAGCTGCAAAGAAAAATGGGTGATGTGGAGATAGAGAATGGATAAAATAGCGGTATTAATTCCCTGTTATAATGAAGAGAAGACGATTGCGAAAGTGGTGGGGGACGCCAGGGAAGCGTTGCCCGAGGCAGTAGTTTATGTTTATGACAATAATTCCACCGACCGCACGGTAGAAAAGGCGAGGGAAGCCGGAGCGGTGATCCGGTATGAACATATGCAGGGGAAGGGAAATGTAATTCGCAGAATGTTCCGGGAGATCGAGGCGGAGTGTTATATCATGGTGGACGGGGACGATACCTACCCCATGGAATACGCCAAGGAGATGGCGGACAAGGTGCTTCTCAACAGCGCGGATATGGTGGTGGGCGACAGGCTCTCCTCCACTTATTTTACAGAGAATAAGAGACCGTTTCACAATTTTGGAAATTCCATCGTGCGCGGCAGCATCAACCGGCTGTTCCACTGTAATATCAAAGACATTATGACCGGGTATCGCGCGTTCAGCTATGGCTTTGTGAAAACATTCCCCGTTCTTTCCACAGGGTTTGAGATAGAGACGGAAATGACGATCCACGCGGTCTACAATAATATGCAGATTGAAAATGTGATTGTGGACTATCGTGACAGACCGGAGGGAAGCGAGTCGAAACTGAATACTTTTTCTGACGGATTTAAGGTGCTGCTCACGATTATGAAGTTATACCGGGATTACAAGCCCTTTGAATTTTTCGGGCTGTGTTCCATTATTCTGACGCTGATTGCGGTGGTGCTTTTTATCCCTATTTTTATCGATTACATTGAGACGGGGATGGTGGAGCGGTTTCCAACGCTTTTCGTCTGTGGATTTATCGGCCTGGCGGCGCTGCAGTCTTTCTTTGCAGGACTGATACTATCCAATATGACATTGAAGAATAGACGGGATTTTGAATATCGGCTGACCCTTGTGACAAGGCGTCTGCCAGACAGATAAAATGAACTGGGCGGGGCATGTTCGGAAGGCGGACATGCCTCTGACTGTGTGCAGGGCATATATGGCAGTTTGCGGGAAAAAGATTTTTGCAGGATTGGAGAGGCATTATGGATCATAAAAGAGTAAAGGTATCGGCACGGGAGTTCGTGATTACGGGAATTTCCGCATTCTTACCGATTGTCTGTGCAGGACGGATTTTGCTCCTCCTACGCGCGTGGGGAAGTGTGTATACCATGGGAATTTTCCCACTGGCGCTTCTCTTTGGGCTGTACTGTCTCTGGAAGAGGGCGCTGTTTTTGGAGGATGTCTTTTTTCCTATACCCGTGCGGGTTCTGCTGGCGGCAGGGTTTGCCGTTTTACAGGTGACCGGGTTGGTTTACAGCCATCCGGGAATCTGCGGCGTGCCCGAGGCGGTTTTGTGGGTGCTCTGTTTTACGCCGCTTACGCTGGCGGGGCAGAATATGCTCTTTTTTCTGGCGGGGAGGGCTGCCGGGGACGGTATGGAAGGGCGGCGGAATGGAGCAGCGGCAGGGACCTACGCCGGCCGGCAAGGCTCTTTCTGGGGAGCGTTCGTGCTGATCTTCGGGGGATTTGTCATTCCCTTTGCCACCTATTATCCGGCGATTATGGCATATGACGTGATCCCACAGCTTGACCAGATCAGGATAAGCGGGCTGACCACGCATCATCCGCTGATTCACACATTGATGTTAAAAGGCTGTCTCAGGGTGGGAGAGGTTCTCTCCTTTCTTCCGAATCCGGACCGTGCGGGTCTGGCGCTGTACTCCCTTTTACAGATGGCGGTGGTGGCGGCGTGTTTTGCGTATGTCTACTGCTTCCTCTGCAGGCGCGGCGTGTCGGGATGGCTCTGCTATGCTTTTGTTTTGTGTGCGGCGCTTTTTCCCACCCACGGGATGCTGGCTGTCTCCATCACGAAAGACACTATATACGCGGCACTTACCATGGTGTTTACGACGTTTGCCTATGAGCTGGCGGTGGGGGAGGAGAACCCGGGAAACGGATGGTGTGTCCGCTATGGCATTCTGACTGTTCTGCTGCTTCTGTTCCGCAACAACAGCGTTTACGCATGGATTGTATATGTGGCGGCCGTGGCTTTTTTCGGGCGTAAAAGACCGCGTTTCTTTAAGCGGATCTGCGCTTTTCACGGCGTGGTTTTCCTGACATATTTGTGCGTAAACGGTCTGATGGTGCAGGCGGTTTCTGCCACAAGCGACACTTACGCCAGAGAGATGCTCAGCGTTCCGGCGCAGCAGATTGCCAGGGCTGTACAGTATCATGAGGAGGAGCTGACGCAGGAGGACAGGGAGGCAGTTGCCGCTGTGTGGGGAGAGAACCTGCCGGAATATGTGCCTGCCATTGCGGACAGGAGCAAGAGGGATCTCTCGGGAGATGGGGAGACACTCCGCATATTTGCGAGTGAGTGGATTTCTCTGGGACTGCGTTATCCGGGGGAATATTTGCATGCTTTTCTATTGAAGAATAAGGGAATGTGGGATCTGGCGGATATGACTTATCTGAACGACGTGTATTCTTACGCGAAGGGGTATCTGCAGATCACCTACCCCAGTGATCAGCAGTCTTATATGGAGGCGCTTGCGCCGGGTTATGTGAGGCACCAGAGATTACAGCCCCTGCAGTCTCTCTACCGGTATTTTGCGGCGGGGGATGAGCTGTGGCGGTATTGCCCGCCTGTGGCGCTTGTGATGCAGCCGGCATTTTATTGCTATCTGCTTCTGTTTTGCTGTCTCTGCTGTATCGGGCTGAAAAAGCCGGGGCTGCTGCTCCCGGCGGTGTATCTTCTGGCCCTTGCGGGCACGCTGCTTCTCGGTCCCTGTGTGCTGACCCGCTATGTGTATCCGCTGATGTTGTCGGTTACGGTGCTGGCGCTTTTGTTGTTCGGGCGAGGCAGGGCAGAAGGGTGACATGCGTGTCACTTACAAACTGACCCGGAGCGGACGCCGGGAAAGACGCGGTGAATGCCGGTCACAAAGGGCGTAGCTGGTATACCATGTAGACGGTATCACCGGAAGTAAAGGTGTCCGCAACGGTAAGCTCTGCCTGATAGGTATGTCTGAAATACATGATAACAGGGTGTTCCTCGTTGTAAGGAGCCTCCTGCAGAATAAAGTATACATGCTCGCTGTCCACCAGATCACGGCCAAAGTTGCCGATGCCCTGGTCAGTGAGCTTTTTCTGTGTGTTGGGATTACAGACAACACCCCAGTTGGTGTAGATGAAATTCTGGTAAGTGTCCTGTCCGCTGCCAAAAGGCGTTTCATAGAAATGCTCCAGCGTCCCAGAACCGTAAGTCCATATGTAAAAACTGTCCGGGTGCGCGCGGCAGTACTCCCGCAGATCATGCCAGGTTTCTTCATGGACGCGGTAGTTTTCCGTCACATCCCGGTACGTGGTACAGACCGAAAAAAGGCTGAGACAGCAGAGCAGGGGGAGAATCACATAATACCTTCTGCGGTTTTCCAGGGGCAGCAGGTTAAAGGCTAAAATGATTCCCAGAAGGATCAGGAAATCCACGGTAATCAGCGGCTGGACGATGCGTTTCGGAAAACGGCCTTCATAGAGTACATAGCCCCAGCTCACACTGCGCCCGATGAGATACATCAGATAGACGAAAAGAGCCCTGGCATTGCGTTCAAAAAAGATCAGAACAGGGGTCAGAAGCAGAAGGAGGCCGGTGAGCAGATTCGCAGGCTGCATGCCATCCTGATAGAAAAAGACGGTTACAGCGGAGACCGCCACATTTTTCAACCGCGCCGACAGGCTTGTGCGGTCGAGGTAACAGCGTCTTGCCAGATCGTGCATCTGCTTCCAGTCGGAGACGGACATGTCGTAGCCGATATGCGGTGCGCCGTTTCTGCGGTACATATATGCCTCCTCGTCCAGACCGAGCGCGGCGAAATCCGCCGGGCATTCCTCGTACTCGGGCCAGCCGTAGAAGTCGCCGACCCGCTCCCGGTAGTGGTTTATTTTGCGAAAATCAGACCATTCGTCGGAGGAGTAGGCGGCGGCATTGGCGCCCCAGAGCAATCCCAGACCTGAAACTAAAAGCAGGGCGAAGCCAAGGAGCTTTGCCGTAGCTTTCTCGTAATCGTTTTTGTAAGCCAAAATCCATTTACAGAGCCAGAGCATGCCTGCCATGGGCAGCATGAGATAGAAAATATTCTGACGCATGCTGAAGGAGACCCAGGAAAAGAGCAGGGTCGGTATATTATCCAGAAAAAAACCGGTATTTGACTGGTTGACGCGGGAGGTGATGAAGCAAAAAAGCGCCGCTGCAGCGGCCAGCCCCGCAGTAGTGGTGTACTGCGCCTCTGCCATCACGTTCAGATTGACGATGAAAAACAGAAGCAGGAAAGTCGTCAGTGCAGGCGGCCAGAGCGCGGCCTGGGGATTGTGCCGCTGACGGATCCGCAGAATGCGCCGGTAAACCATATAAAGACAGAGTACCTGTACGGTGTGCTGAAAGAGCCCGTACCAGGGGATGAAACTCCACATGGTATAGAGCTTTGAGAGCAAAAACGAGAGCGGATAGAGAAAAAACATGACATGTGCGTCAGGTGTTCCGGTATACGCGCCCGAGAGAATGCTGTACATCCCCCAGTCATCGTTGATGGCGTCCACGGGTTTGATAAAAAACAACAGTAAAGCGTAAAAGGCAGTGAGGAGAAGAAGGAAAAAAAGATCGCCCTGAAGAGGAGACGGTATTTTCCCGCGAAGGTTTCTCCTGTTTTTATGTCCGAAAGGGGGCGTGTCAGGCTGCGCCCCCGTATTGATTAATGGCATCGGTTTATCCTTTCGTATCATGAATTGTTTCGCATATTTTCAAGTTGTCTCTATTATAATATATCATGGAAGTAGTAAATCAAGCGGCTGCAAAGCAGACATTTAATTTCAACCGACATGATAATGAAAAATCTTTGAGTGCAAAGCACGTCAGACGCGTAGCGGCTGTGATTTTTGAGTTCATTATATCATAACATATTAAGATTTATGGAAGATTTTTTTAATTCCAGACGCATATGATAGGAAAATCCTGAGAAATGTGGTAAAGTATATAAAGATTATGGGGGACAGGGCGCTGTTTTATATAAGGATATATAGCTGATATGATGGGAAAGGTCGGTAAAAGATGGGAAATACGAGACGTGGCAGACAGAGTATCAATATGCTTCTGGTAGTTTTGATAGGTTTTTGTATTCTGGCGATTATTGAGATTGTATACGGACAGGCACAGATGAAGGTGGAGCGGCAGCGGCTGGAATTGGAGGAGCAGAATCGCCAGGCTGTGGAGGAATTGAAGGAGGAATGGCGTAGTCTGCGGGAGGGATCCAGCGTGGTGACCGCTGAGAGCGGTGCAGTTCCCGCGGCCAGTGAGGCGGAGCAGGAAAAGGAGCCTGCCCAGATCACGAAACAGGAGACGCCGGAAAAGGAAAAGGCGCAGGGAAAGGATAAGCCGGAGGAAAAGAAAGAGGAATCAGAGTCCGCTGAGGAGGATGACAGGGAATACAGTATGCAGATTGTCATTCTGGGCGACAGTATTATGGACGGCGACCGGACGGAGAGCGGTGCGGCGGATATCATCGGCGAACAGCTTGACGCGAAGGTTTATAACATGTCCATGGGAGGCACGACAGCGGCGCTTATGCCGAATGAGCAGTACAATTTTGCGAAGTGGGAGTCCCGCGGACTGATGGGCGTGGTGAACGCGATTCTGGGCAATATCAACACGGATATCTTTGAAGGCTATGCCGCGGGTGAAGTGCTGAAAACGTGCGACTTTGACAAGACGGATTATTTCATCATAGAGTACGGCGTGAACGATTTCCTGACCGGACAGATTCCCAACAGCAGATATCTGGAGGGCGGGGATACGCTGGCGATGGACGCTGCACATACCTATACGGGGGCGTTGGAAGACGCGGTCGGCAGACTGAAAGAACGCTTCCCGGATGCGGGGATTCTGCTGGTTGCCCCTCACTACTGCCAGGTGTTTAACGGCAATACTTTTATCGGCGACGGCTATTCCCTGGACTACGGATACGGCCCGCTGATCACATACGCGAGAGGAGCCGGCTACGTGGCAGGGCTGTTTGAGGAGCAGCGCGTGTTCTTTTTCAATGCTTTTGAGGAGAGCGGGATTGACGCGGGTACCGCCGAACAGTATCTGGCGGACGGCATTCATATGACGCCTCTGGGAGCCAGGGTATACGCGGAGAAGATAGCAAAAATCATTCACAGTGACTTCGCGCCGGAGGAGTGATTGCATAGAGCAGGTAAAATATGGTATGATAAAGGGCAGGTGTAAAAACCTGCTCTATTTGCGCGCATAAGCAGGGTTGGAAGATAGCGCAGGCATGGGGACAGCGATAGACCCAGGACATCCGGGGGATGCCTGCTCTGCACGGAACGGAGAACGAGAACGAAAATGCGCAGCATTTTGAGGCTGCCTATGTGTGATAGAAATATATGGAGAAATGTATGCGGGAACTGGAATACCCCTTTGACGGGGAACTGATCTTAAAGAAATCAAAGAAAATAAAACGTGCGCTTCTCGAGGGGCGTTCTGATTTTACAAAGAAGCGGATCGCGGTTCTGGGAGGCAGCACGACCCACGATATCATCCGTGTTCTTGAGTTGTTTCTGTTGGAGCAGGGCATCTGTCCGGTGTTTTATGAATCGGAGTATGCGCAGTACTGGCAGGATGTGATGTTTGACAACCCGGAGCTTCTCTCGTTTGCGCCGGATCTGATTTTTATTCATACCTCCAACCGGAATATTACAGTCTGGCCTTCTGTCCCGGATCCCCAGGAAAGGGTGGACGGGCTGCTTGCGGAGCAGTATGACCATTTCCGGGTGATGTGGGAAAAAATTGCGCAAGTGTATCACTGCCCCGTGATCCAGAATAATTTTGAGTATCCCTCTTACCGCCTTCTGGGCAATCAGGAGGGGGTGTATCCCCAGGGACGGATCAGTTTTGTCAACCGGCTCAACGAGAAATTTTATCAGTACGCGCGGGAGCACGGGAACTTTTATATCCACGACATCAATTATCTGTCGGCGTCCTACGGGCTTGACAGATGGGCGGATTCCCTGTACTGGCACATGTACAAGTATGCCTGCTGTATGCAGGCGATCCCTGTTTTCTCTTACAATCTGGCGAATATCATCAAATCGGTTTTCGGCAGGAATAAGAAGGCGCTTGTTCTGGACCTGGACAACACGCTCTGGGGCGGCGTTGTGGGGGATGACGGCCCGGAAAACCTGGAGATCGGGCAGGAGACGCCGATGGGACAGGTCTATTCGGAATTTCAGAGCTATGTGAAGGCGCAGAAGGAGATTGGCGTCATGCTTGCCGTGAACTCCAAGAACGAGTACGACAATGCCATGGCAGGCTTAAATCACCCGGAGGGTGTACTCAGACCGGATGATTTTGTGCTGATCAAGGCGAACTGGGAGCCCAAGAGCGACAACACCACCGCCATTGCGCAGGAACTGAATATCCTGCCGGACAGCCTGGTGTTCGTGGACGACAATCCTGCGGAGCGGGAGATTGTGAGCGCCCAGACGGCGGGAGTGGCGGTTCCTGAGATCGGTACGCCGGAGCAGTACATCCGGGTGCTGGATCACAGCGGTTTTTTTGAGGTGACAAGCCTGTCGGAAGATGACAGGAAACGAAACGAGATGTATCGGGCCAACATGGCGAGGAAAGTGCAGCAGGAGCGTTTTGCCGATTACAGGGAGTATCTGCTGTCCCTGGAAATGCAGGGGACGATCCGGCCTTTTGAGGCGGTCTATATGGCACGCATCGCCCAACTGACCAACAAGAGCAACCAGTTTAATCTGACCACAAGGCGGTTCACACAGGCACAGATCGAGACATTTGCGGCAGATTCAGCTTATATTACCCGCTATGGGAAACTGACGGACCGGTTCGGGGACAATGGCGTGGTTTCCGTGGTGATCGGCAGGCTGGGAACGATGGCGGATGTGGAAGTGTACAGCCGGGGAGAAACGCCGGGCGATGTGGCGTGTCAGCCGGAAAAGCAGACCAAAGAGGCGCCGGGAAGCGTGGCGTGTCAGCTGGAAAAGCAGATCAAAGAGGCGGCGGGAAGTGAGTTGTGCCCGCGTGGAGAGCAGGGGATGCCGGACGCGGATGTGCTGCATCTGGAACTGTGGCTGATGAGCTGCCGCGTGCTGAAGCGGGATATGGAGTATGCCATGATGGACAGCATGGTGGCGGCGTGCCGGGAATGTGGCGCCGGGACGATTATGGGATATTATTATCCCACAGCCAAGAATGCCATGGTGAAGGAGTTCTATCAGACTATGGGCTTTGAAAAGACGGATGAAACTGACACGGGCGTCACAATATGGAAATTTGAGATTCCGGCGGAATATGAGAAGAAAAATACGGTAATCGACGTGGAAAGTGCTTCTTAAGATGCCCGGCCATTGGACGGGAGGTCAGGGAGCGCTAAGTATTACGTGGGAGATGTCAGAATATGGGCATACTCAGAACGACAGAAAGGATGGGACAGACATATGAGCAGAGAAGAAGTGTTTGATCGGTTGAATGAGGTTTTCAGGGATGTGTTTGACGATGAGGAGATCACCGTCACGGACGCCACCACAGCGGATGACATCGAGGAGTGGGATTCTCTCGAGCACATTAACCTGCTGGCTGCTGTGGAGCAGGAGTTTGGCATGAAGTTTAATATGGGACAGGTAGTGTCCATGAAGAATGTGGGCGAGATGGCGGATATTATTATCAGCCAGATCGGGTAGGGCTAAGGACTGGCGGCAATGTGCCGGTACAGTCGGCTCAGCCGGAACGGAAAGACGGTAAGGTACGGCATGGTTAACAGATTTTTGCGCGGAGTGCAGGATTTTTATGAAAAACTGGATCATATAGGTAAAAAGAGAGAGGCCGTTTTTATATGGGCCCTCTTTGCTGCGCTGGTGTTCGGCGTTGTGACAGTTACGGGTACGCTGACGTCGGGATTTCATCTGGTGGATGACTGGGAGTTTGCACAGTATATTGACTGGATGAAGCTGGATCATCTCAGCCTGTGGGATTGTCTGCGGGAGTCGGTCAGCTTTGATCTGACGCTCCGGTTCCGGCCGCTGTATTATATCAACCGGATTCTGATGACCTATGTGTTTGGTATAAATCTGACAGCAATGTCAGTTGTAAAGGCGGCGGAGATTGTGACGGCGCTTGTGATGCTCTACTACTGCGCAAGGCTGATGAAATGCAATATGTTCTATGCCGCGCTTTTTTCCCTGACGGTGATGGTGGGTTACCAGTCGGCGGTCTGGTGGAAACTGGGGCCGCAGGAATCCTATGATATCATGATGTTTGCGGTGGGGTTTTACTGTCTGCTGAAATGGCTTTCCACGGAGAAGCGGCGGTATGCGGTTATCAGCGTGGCTGCTTTCTTCCTGATGTCCATTTACAAGGAGCCTTTTATCCTGCTCTTACCCTTTGCAGGACTCTATATTTTGTATGACGGGATGAAGGGAAAACAGGTGACGATTTCTGGCCTGTGGGAGACGATCAGACGCAGACTGCCTTATCTGCTGACGATCGGTATTATATTTGTGGGGGAAATGCTGCTGATTCTGTTTGTGGTCGGCACAAACAATTATTCTTATGTCGGTCTGGATGAGGGGGTAACCCTTGACCAGTATGTGCAGGTATGGCGTGGCGCGGCGGAAAATAATCTGAAGTGGTATGTCCGGTTCGGTGTGCTGATGGGGCTGATTCTTCTGACTTATTGGGAACACCTTAAGAAACTTGGCTGGGAAATCCTGCTTGCGATGGCGATTATCGTGCCCCAGTGCGTCTCCTACAGCAAGACATCGCTTGAGGAGCGGTATATACTGCCGTGTGTGTTGGGATATGCTTTCTTCTTTGTGATTGTGGGATGCTGTTTCAGGCCCCTCAGCGGTAAGAGACGGATTCTCTATGTGCTCTGTCTGCTTCTGATGCTGGCGGCCCACGGAAGGGTGGTGCTGCGGGAGGCGCAGTATTTTGCCTACCGCGGGGAGAGCATAAAAACCATGCTGGAAACGACGCTTGACCTGGTACAGGGGACGGACAGGAAAGTGTTGTCTTGCTTTGGGCCGAATCTGGAAGGAAATAAGACCATGTATCACTGGTTCCGCATCCACGGCTACGATGAAGTGTTTTACTGGGAGGAGGACGAGAAGAAGATCAATCGTTCCTTCGGGCCAAGGGAGGACGAGCAGGCGGATTTTGAAGATATTGACGTGGTTGTGATGTATAACGAGGAAGACCGGCACTGGTGCTATGAGCCTGGTCTGGATCTGTCGGATTTCACGGAACAAAAGTGCGGCACGATCACGATGTATATAAGGAACGGCATAGAATGACACAGAGCCGGGACGACGGAAAGGTCTTTCGCATGGTGGGGTGACGGGAGTGACTGACATGGTCAACAAATCAACTCAATCATGCCGATCACGGGGCTTGTCAGAAAGACTACCTTGCTGCCGCCCAGCGCGGGCGCGGGCGTGGGCGTGTCGATGGCGGCAAAGCCGTTCGCGGTCAGCTCTGCGTAAGCCGCTTCGGGATCGGCGGCTTCGTAACAGACGTGGTAGGGCGCGTTCTTATATTTTTTCAGAAGCCCGGAAACTACGGAGTCCCCGGAGACGGGGGAGATAAGTTCTACACGGTACCCGTCCTTTACAAGAAAGCAGATATCTACCTTGCGGATATCGTCGTATACGGTGTCCTGCTCGACCAGATAGCCGAGGGCTTCAAAGGATTTCTTTGCTTTCTCGATTTTTTTGACTAAGTAGCCGATATGGTGTATTTTTAAAGTTGGCATGTGTGATTCCTTTCTGTGGCGGTTTTGCCGCGTTCCGGCTCTGCGCCGGGAAGATAATTAGAGTGTATCATGTTTTGAGCCGGGGAGGAAGCAGTCTGCTTTATTTTTCACGCGGCGGACGAAAAGTAAGACGGGCATAGTGTATTGTATGGAAGGATTTTGTTGCTTATGAGAGCATGGCTTGAAAAATACAAGGATTTTATCATGGAAGTCATACACTTCGGCATGGTGGGCGTGATCAACACGTTCCTTGGCTGGGTGATCATGGCGGTGCTGTACAATCTGATTCATATGAATTACTGGCTTTCCAGCGGGATTTCTTATTTTATCGGCAGTGTCTTTTCGTACCACGCCAATGCGAAACTGACTTTTAAGGTGGAGAACAGGGACAAATGGCTGCCCTGGAGGTTCGCCCTCAATATTATCGTGTGCTATCTTGCGTCCTTCAGCGTGGCGAAGCCTCTGGTCGCATGGCTTCTTGATGTGTCCGGGCTGTCGGCGGGCGGAGCGTTCTCGAAGGCGCTTCTCGACAATGTGGCCATGATATTCGGCATGGGAATCTTTATCGTGATGAATTTCTTCGGGCAGAAGCTGTTTGTGTTCCGGACGGGACAGCATAAGAATGAAGAAGAAACGACAACCGTGTCATAAACTGCGGCGTAAAAACGAACAATAGCGGGATGAATGTATGAAGAAACTTACCGGGCAGAAATGGTTTCTGTGGATAACAAAATACTGGTTTTTCTTTCCGGTAATCGGATTCCTCCTGCTTATGGCGGTGGTGCTTTTCGGTTACGGGGAGCGCAGTTATATAGGCGTCCACGATAATATGGATCTGTTTCTGGCGCAGTTCCAGATGCTGAAAAATACGGATTCTTTCTGGAAACACGGTGTGGATGTGCCCTTCTTAGGCGGCGTAAGCCGCGACAACCTCCCATCGGAGCTTTCGCTTTACAGTATGTTATTTATGATTTTTCCGACCTACACGGCTTATGTGATAGGGCTTCTGGGAAAGATTATAATCAGTATGTTTTCGTTCCGGCTTCTGGCGGGAGAACTGCTCAGAGAAAAATACGAAAGGTACCGTCCCATTGTGTTTATGACGGGTTTTGCTTACGGGATCTGCTGGTTTTTTCCCGCCTTCGGCTTTGCTTTTGCCTCGATTCCGCTGTGCGTCTGGCTGCTCATTAAAATATACAGGGGGCAGGGGAAACGGTGGTATCTCTGGTATGTGGCGTTAGCTGCCTACCCGCTTGTATCCTACTTTTCCTACCATGGGATTTTTATTCTCGGGTATCTGGCGCTTGCCATTGTCTGGCTTTTTTGCAGGAAGGTGTATCTTGGCAGGAAAAATGGCAGGGAAGCGGATTGCGGGTCAGAATATGGCGCAGGGACAAAAAGATGCCGGGAGCGGACAGTTGTGCCGGAGGCAGGAGAGGAGCGGGAAGGCAATGGCGTATGGCGGCTGTGTGGTGCGCTCTTCGTGCTTGCCGCAGGCTTCGTCGTCTGCGAGTACAGACTGTTCGGGCAGATGCTTTTTGGTGAAGAGATCACGATCCGCTCTTCCATCGTGAACGCAAGCCTTTCTCTGCCGGAGATTCTCAGGGAAATCGGGCAGGTGTTTCGCGAGGGAATTTTCCACGCGGACGGCGTACACGGAAAAGTTGTGCTACCTGTGTGCGTACTGTATTTTGTTGTAAACAATGCGCTGTATCTGCGTAAAAAGGAGGGGAAGGCTGTTTTTCGCGATCCCTTCAATCTGCTGGTGGCCTTTATCCTGTTCAACTGTGTGGTGTATGGTCTGTACGACTATGAGCCGCTGCGGTCGCTGGTGGAAAAAATGATTCCTCCTCTGGAGGGGTGGCAGTTTAACCGGACGATTTTTTTCAACCCGTTTCTCTGGTACGCTGCGCTGTTTCTTGTTTTGCGCAGGCTGTATGATGCGGGGATATGGCAGATGTGGCTTGCAAACGGCGTTGTCTGTGTCGCGGTGCTGGCGGTGATTCTGACGCCGAACCGCTACAACGATTTATACAACACCTGTTATAGCAGGGCTTACGAGTATTTTCACGGGCAGGAAGTGGACGAGTTTTCCTATGAACAGTTCTACGCGGTGGACCTGTTTGAGGAGATCAAGGAAGAGATCGGCTATGAGGGTGAGTGGGCGGCGGCCTACGGTTTTCACCCGGCGGTGTTGGAATACAACGGAATTGCCACGTTGGACGGCTATCTGGGATTCTATTCCCAGCAGTACAAAGAAGACTTCAGGGAAATTATCGCCCCGGCTTTAGAGCGGGTGGAGGCGACCAGAATTTACTATGACGACTGGGGCGCCAGAGCCTATCTGTATTCGGGGACGGATTTAAGTATTGTCAGCGCCACAAAGACAGTGCAAGCAACGGACGACCACATATATATGGACGGAGAAGCGTTTGATGCGCTCGGCGGACAGTATCTGTTTTCCAGAATCAGACTTTCCAACGCACAGGACGTCGGGCTTTCTTTGCTTGGAGAGTACACGGCGAGGGACGGAAGTATGACGATTCACGTATATGCGTGTAAGCAATGAGCCGTGCACGGCGGAAAAAAAAGAAGGAGATGTAGATATGCCAATCAGAGTACACAATTTCGGAGGAGTAATCGGGTGGAACGCAAAAAAGTATCTGCCCTGGGTGGCGAGCGAGAGTTATCTGAAGCTGCAGTTTGTCAGCCGCAGGAGATCCCAGAAAGGGTATATTGATTATTTTATGAGCCATAAGGAGGCGCCGCATCCGCTTGTGGTGAATCTGGAGACAGTGAACCGCTGCAACAGTACGTGCGAGTTTTGCACTGCCAATATCCATGCGGAAAAGCGCCCTTACAAGAAAATGGATGACGCGCTCTACTATTCCGTGATCGACCAGCTTCACGACTGGGGTTACAAGGGCCATCTGACCCTGTACGGAAACAACGAGCCCTGGCTTGACACGCGCATTGTGGAATTTCATAAGTATGCCAGGAAAAAGCTGCCGGAGGCGTTTATCTTCATGTCCACCAACGGGCTGCTCCTCAATGTGGACAGGGTGAAACAGATTGTCCCCTATGTGGATCAGCTTATCATTAACAATTACGGCATGGAAATGAAGATGCACGACAATGTGCAGGTGATTCACGATTATGTGAAAGCGCACCCGGATGAGTTTCGGGATGTGGATATTCTCGTGCAGATCCGCTACCTGAAGGAAGTGCTGACCAACCGTGCGGGCAGTGCGCCAAACAAGCAGTCCAAGGGGAAGATCATCAAAGAGACATGTCTGATGCCTTTTACGGATCTGTGGATCACGCCTTTTGGCAAGCTGGGGATCTGTTGCTGTGATAATTTTGAGGTCACGGAGATGGCTGATCTGAACACCACTTCCCTCAGGGAGGGCTGGAACAGTGAGAAGTACAGGGAACTTCGCAAGGCTATCGCCACAGGCAGGCACAATTATCCCTTCTGCAAGCACTGTGACTTTATCGATGCGGGGCTGCGTATGGATGCGGTGGATGATGTGCTGAAGCACAGAGAAATGCACGGTGCGAGACAGTCGATGTTTAAAAAGAAGTGAGAGACAAAAATGCCGGGACGCCTTTGGATGAGCCGTTCTGGATGATCTGTGGACGATGAGATAAAGTGGGAAGATGAGGGCGGCGTGAATGAAGAGAGCGGTTTTGGCATCGGTCTGTGCGCTGGCGTTCTCTGTGGTTTTGTGGGGCTGCGGGAGCGGCGCGGCAGGACAGAGTGGAAATGAGAGCGCGGCGGAAAGCAGTAACGCACCGGACAAGGAAGATGTGGATAAGAGCCAGGATGATACAGCGCAGAACAGGGAAGATGCGGTGGCAGGCCAGAGCGGGACTGCCGGGCAGGACAGCGAAAATGCGGCGGGAGAAAAAGATACAGATACCGTGAAGCTTGCAGGTACTTCGTTCTCGATACTGGGGGACAGCATTTCCACCTTTCAAGGGTATAATCCTGTGGGGTATTATGCCTTTTTCCCGGACAATGGGGAAGTGACTGCGGTGGAAGATACGTGGTGGCAGCGGGTTGCGGATGATCTGGAACTGACGGTCTACGTGAACGGTTCCAGTTCCGGGGCGACTGTGGCAGGGGATTCCACGGGTGCGGAGGATCCTCAGTGTGGCTGTAATGAGCTGCGCACCAATGATCTTTCCGGGCCGGAAGGGGCGTGCCCTGACAGGATTGTCATATATCTGGGAACCAATGATATGCTTAAGGCCATTCCCGTGGGGAATAATGATGGTACGGGCCTTGTGGAGGAGGGAGAGGTGGAAACCTTCAGCGACGCTTACACCCTTATGCTTGACAAGGTGCAGGCGAACTATCCGCTGGCGGAAATTTACTGCTGTACCCTGCTCCCGGTAGGGGATTATGGGACAAAGACGCCTTATGTGGAGTTTGTCAACGGCTCACAGCTTACGTCGAAAGATTACGGTGAGGTGATTGGCAGGATTGCACAAAGCAGGGGACATACAGTGATCGATCTGAATGACTGCGGCGTCACCATAGAAAACCTGCAGGAGATGACCAGCGATGGGGTACATCCCACGGCGGAGGGGATGCGCTGTATCGCGGAGGCGGTGGAGCGGGCTTTTACCGGGCAGGCACAGTAGGACGCGGCGTGAATTCCGAACAGGCGGACGGGTGCCGCGGTGTTTCAAAGGAGATGGAAAAGTCCGTTGTATGGCAGAACGGGTACTTGTCCGGGACCGGGCTTAAGTGTAAGGGTGCTGGAATGGGGGATGTCCATGGATGTGGAGATAACGGGGATCAAAAAGGCGTATTCCCGGAAAAAGGTGCTTACAGATATATCGTTTTCAATGGATGCCGGAAGCTGTGCGGCCATCCTTGGCAGCAATGGCAGCGGGAAATCCACGCTGCTTTCCATTTTGGCGGGCGTTCGCAGGGCGGACGGCGGCTCCTTTTACGTGTACGGGCATCCGGATGAAACAGGCCGGCAGACTGACGGATGTAAGGAACATGGGCGGGGGAAAAACAATCCCGGCCCGATCCGGGGGACCGATCTGCTGCGGGAGCCAGGCCGGATTCCGAAAGTGCTGGGTTACGTGCCCCAGGGGAACCCGCTGATGGAGGAACTGAGCGCGTGGGACAACCTGCGCATGTGGTATGACAGGGAGACACTGAAACGGGAACTTGCGGAGGGGGCGCTCAGGCTGCTCGGTATCGACGGGTTCTTAAAGACGCCGGTGCGCCGTATGTCGGGTGGTATGAAGAGACGCCTTTCCATAGGCTGTGCGGTGGTTTCCCATCCCGGGATCCTGGTGCTTGACGAGCCCTCCACGGCGCTTGATCCTGTCTGCAGGGAGAATATCCGCAGTTATCTGGACGTTTACAGAAAAGAGGGCGGAATTGTGCTGATGGCAACCCACGACGCCCAGGATCTGGAATTATGTAACATGTGTTATATTCTGAGGGGCGGAGTGCTCCATCCGTGGCAGTATGACGGGGATTTTCACAGACTGACGGAGGCGCTGTGCGGGAAGAGCTTCTAAAGTCTGGCAGCGGGGGCTGCATCCCGAAGTAAGCATAGTGACTTGAAAGTAAGGAGTCTGTGCGCAGTGGAGAGGGAGGGACAGATGAAGCAGACGGCGGCATATTTTCTGGCACAATTGAAACGGGCGGCAAGGCTGCTTCCCGGGCAGATACTGGCGGATGTTGTCGTCTGTTTCTGTGCGGGCGTGTCTGCCTGCCTGCTGATCGCACAGGGAGCGCTTGCGGCGGAGGGAACCAGATACCGGATCGGTATCGTGGGAGATCTGTCGGATTCCTATCTGGGATTCGGTATTGCAGCCGTGCAGGAGATGGACGATTCCCGTTTTATGATCGAACTGGTGTCCATGCCGGAACAGGAGGCGGAAGCGGCCTTTCGACGCGGGGAGCTTTATGCCGTGATGCGGGTGCCCGAGGGTCTGATGGAGTCCATTGTATACGGAGAAAATGACAAGCTTGTCACATATACCGCGGCACAGGGGCAGCAGGGGCTGGGAACGATGGTGATGGGGGAGATCACGGATGTGGCGTCCACCCTGGTGACCTGCTCCCAGAGCGCGATTTATGCCATGCAGCAGGTGCTTGCAGGGCAGGGCAGGGGAGAAGAGATCGGACGGGAGACGGACAAACTGAATCTGGCGTTGATCCAGATGGTGCTTTCACGGGGCGGATTTGGCGAGGTGGAGGTTCTGGGATATGGGGACGGCCTGTCTCTGGAACTGTACTATTTTTGCGGGGCGGTTTTATTGTTCCTTCTCCTTTCCGGGCTGTTGAACAGCGCCCTCTTTGTGTATCAGAACGGCGCATTTTCCTGTTTTCTGAAAGCGAGGGGTGTGGGGGCGCTCCGGCAGGTTCTGGGGGAATATCTTGCCTATCTGCTTCTTGTTCTGACAGGACTTCTCACGGTATGCCTGTTTCTGGGGTTCGGGTTTGAGCGGGGACTTTTAGGGATTCCCGAGTGGGACGGGATGGGGGCTGCGCCCTTTCTCGCCTTTTTGCCGGCTCTTTTTCCTGTGACGGCAATGTTTGCGGCGTTGCAGTTTTTTCTCTTCGAGGTGGCTGATGGGATTGTCAACGGGATTCTTTTGCAGCTGATCTGCGGGATTGGCATGGGATATCTCTCGGGATACTTTTATCCTTCCGCCTTTTTTCCTGAAAAAATGCGGATGTTTGGCGGGTTTTTACCCTCCGGCGCGGCGGTGCGTTTTGCGCAGGCGGGGGCTCTTGGGAAAATTCCGATGGCAGCGTGGACGGCTGTCTTCGCGTGGATGGCAGTATTCCTTGCATTGACTATACTGGTCAGAAAATACAGGACGCGGTAGAAGAGAAGCCGGAAACCTGCACAGTGGGAAAGAGCTGACAGCGTGGCGGAAGGCTGAGTGATACGGGATAGGGACGCTGGCAGAAAAAGGCAGATGACAGGAAGATGTGGGAGGACGGTGTTATGCCGGGACAGATGTTTGTGCGCTTTATGCTGTTACAGAAGCGGCTGCTTGGAAAGGGCGGTTTTCTTCTGATGCTCTGCCTGGCGCCCCTGCTTGCGGCAGGGGTCGGCCGCCTGTCCGCGGAGCCTGCCGGGATTGCCACGATTGCGCTGTATGTGCCGGAAGGGGATGCGTCCGCACAGGAGATTTCCGGGAGACTTTTGAATGGCGGCGGCGTCCTGCGCTATCTGCCCTGCGGGGATGAGGAGAAGGCGCGGACTCTGGTGGAAACCGGGGAGGCGGATGCGGCATGGATTTTTTCGGAGGATCTGTCGGAGCGCCTGGAAGAACTGGGAGAAAAGCGAAGGGTGCGTCCGGTGGTTACGGTGGTGGAGCGAAAAGACAGCGTGCCGCTGATTCTGGGACGGGAGATTCTGTACGCCGCCATCTATCCGTCTTTTTCCTATGCGGTTTATGCGGGTTATGTGCGGGAGGATCTGGGGGTGGCGGAGATGACCGACGAGGCGCTTTACCGCGTTTACGACAGTGTGGCTGTGGAGGGGAGCCTTTTCAGGATGGTGTATCCCGACGATACGCCCGGGGAAACGG
The DNA here is from genome assembly GCA_949472775.1 of uncultured Lachnospiraceae bacterium. GTDB lineage: Bacteria > Bacillota > Clostridia > Lachnospirales > Lachnospiraceae > UBA3282. The sequence goes on along the minus strand of CASWVG010000013.1, from coordinate 21,453 downwards.
AAAATTTTACCTATGTGCAGGCGCCTCTGCGGGGGATTCTTGCCGTCTGGTTTACCTTTGTGGGGCTGGCGGCGGCGCTCTGGTTTATGCAGGACGAAGACCGCGGCGTCTACGGGCGCATACCCGTGACGAGACGGCTTAGGGTTTCCTATATTGCAGGCGCGGTGTTTCTTCTGGATTCGGCGGTAGTGCTGCTGTTGTCCTGCTGGCTTGCGGGGGTGTTTACGGAATGGAAGAAAGAGGTGGTGAGCTGTGCGGTTTTCGCGGTCTGTGTGCTTGCCTTTACCAATCTGCTGCGGATGATCTGCCGCACGCCCCGGAGACTGGGCATGACGTTCCTGCCGCTTCTGGCGGCGATGCTTTTGCTCTGCCCGGTTTTTCTGAATCTGCCATATTTAAAGGCGGGAAAGCTGCTGCTCCCGCCCTGGTATTATCTGCAATCTATTCATAACACACGGTACCTATATGAGATGGCTGTCTATACGGCGGTGCTTGTTCTCGCAAGTGCCATATTACAGCGGGTGCACAGCCGCAGACGATGAGCAGGCCGCAGATGTGCCGGATACGCACGACAGAAGTGATGCCGGAAGATTTTAATCCACTTCGATCTGATCGGACGGCTTCTCCTTCTGCACTTCCTCGTGGTAGGTTTTTTCCGTGTTTACATTCCAGATATTGTCCTTGGAAGAAATACCGCCTAAAATGTTTTTCACGGTCTCAAAAGAGGTCATCATGGAATGGTCGATGTTGTTGTAGCGGTGCTGCCCGTTTCTGCCCACGCAGTAGAGATTGTCGATGGATTTCAGATATGCGGTCAGCTTGTCCATTTCCTTGTAGGTGTCAAAATATGCGGGATAAGCCTTTTTCACCCGCTCCACATGGGAGTCCATCACGTCGGAGGGCTTATCAATCAGCCCCATGCTGACGATCTCGTCTATCGCAAAGCGGGAGAAAGCTTCGTCGGACATGGTCCAGTATTTATCCCCCTCGGTAACAAAATATTCCAGACCGATCCATATCGTGTGCTCTAAGTCGCGCACCATATAGGGCGACCAGTTGTTGTAGATCTGGAACCTTCCAAGGCGGACGGTCCGGTCATGCACATAGATCCAGCAGTCCGGCACGATATTGTTGATGGTTTTCAGATTCGTCCTGTTTTTCAGATTCAGCTTCGGCAGCAGGAGCCCCACGGTCATGTAGTCGCGGTAGGGCAGTCCCGCGGCAATCCTGGCCTCGGCTTTAGGCACGTCATTTAAGCCCGCCACCAGATCCTTCACGGGCATGGAGGAGATGAAGATGTCACCCTGCGCCGTCACCTCGCCCTCCGGCGTTTCGTAGGTGATGGAGGTGATGTGGTTGTTTTCGTCCTTGTGGAGCCGGATCGCCCGGCTGTGACAGAGAATTTCCCCGCCAAGCTCCTTGATTTTTTCCGCGGTTACTTCCCAGAGCTGACCGGGACCGAGCTTCGGGTAGCTGAATTCCTCAATCAGAGAGGTCTCCACCTCGCGGTTTTTCTTTCCGGGCAGCATTTTCGAGAAGACATCCTTTAAGATGGCTGCGACGGACAGCCCCTTTGCCCGCTGTGCGCCCCAGTCGGGAGCGATCTCGGAAGGGTGCCTCCCCCACAAGTTTTCTGTATAATTTTCAAAGAACATGGAGTAGAGTTTTTTGCCAAAACGGTTTACATAAAAATCCTCCAGAGAATTTTCCTTCCGCTTGTGTATCATGGAGGCGAGATAGCTGAAACCCGCCTGTATCGTGGCCACAAACCCCATGTTGATAAAGGTTTCCGGCTTCAGGGAGATGGGGTAGTCGAAAAATTTCCGGTTAAAGTAAATGCGTGACACGCGGTGCCTGCGGAGCATCACGCGATCTTCCTTCTCCGGGTCAGGCCCTCCGGGGGCGAGCGTCATCTCGCGGTGCAGTACGATATCGTCATAGGTGGGAGAACCTTGTGTGGGCAGCATGTGCTCCCACCACTCGTTTACTTCGGGCACTTTGGAGAAGAAGCGGTGTCCGCCCATGTCCATGCGGTTCCCTTTATAGTTGACGGTTTTGGAGATGCCGCCCATGGCGTCGGATTCCTCCAGAACCGTGATGGTATATTCTTTATTTTTATCCCGCCGGAGCAGCTCGTAAGCTGCGGTCAGACCTGCCGGACCTGCGCCAATCACATATACTTTTTTCATGCAATACCTCCATGCCGGGGCGGTCTGCCGCCCGACTATATTTTCTGGAAATCTAACTGTTCGCACGGACTTTGCAATAAGCGCAGAGTCCTGGACTGAACTGTTATTCTAGTTTACCATGTTTAGGTAGGTATGTATACAGGAATGTGGAAAATTCAGGATGTGTGTGCTATAGTATTACTGACTGTTGTTTTGCGGTAGAAAAAGAAAGAGGCGTATTTATGCTGGCTGTTATCAGTTTACTTTTCTGGCTTTTGGTTATCCCGTTCTGCATCGGGCTGATCCCGGCAAATTTCATACCGGCGGAAAAAAGAAGCCCGGGATTTGTATTGCTTTCCGGGTATTTCGGCATGTGGGCGCTCTTTGAAATCGCGGCGGTGCCCATGGTTCTCTGGGTGGAGTACGACAACTTTAAGCTGGCATCCGCTGTGTTTACGCTGCTTGCGCTTTTTGGCGCGGCGGTGGGAATCTGTCTCCTGTACCGGAACGGAAAACAGGGAAAACCGGGACTTGTCGCGGGAAATTACAGAAAAAACCCCGACAGGCAAAAGGGGAGCGGTCTGGCTGGCGAGGGACATAAAAATGACAATGATGTCACAATGCCGGGAGGACGAAGGAAACTGTTTGCGGCTATGGCGGGGAAATTGTTTACGGGAACGGGCGTCGAGTGGCTGATTTTCTTTGTCCTGCTCGGCTTCCAGCTTTATATGGCGGTGGCTTACACTTCTTTTGACGGTGACGATGCCTACTATGTGGTGGAGTCGCTGATTGCACAGGAGGCGGGCGTGATGTACCGCATTCTGCCGCTTACGGGCGGTTCCACAGGGTTGGACGTGCGTCATGCGATGGCCGTTTTTCCCATGTGGGTGGCGTATATCTCGGTGCGTGCCGGGGTGCATGCGACCATAGTCTCCCATGTGGTGATGTCCCTTGTGCTGATTCCGCTGACCTATCTTTTATTTTATGAAATCGGGCGCATACTGTTTATCAGAATGCCGCGGACAGAGGGAAGACAGGAGGGCCAGGACCAGCCGCCTGGGACGGGCGGGAACGTGTTCCACAGGGAGAACCTGCCTATATTTATGATTATCATGGCGGTGTTTCAGATTTTCGGGAACGTGTCCATCTACACCAACGAGACTTTTTTCCTGACCCGCACATGGCAGGGCAAGGCGGTGGCGGGCGCGCTGGTGATCCCGGCGCTTGTCTGGGTATTTTTGCAGATTTATGACAAAGGTGTCAAAAACAGACGGACGGATGCGGGCATCTGGATTCTGCTTGTCTGTGTCAATATGGCGGCAGGCGTGTGCAGCTCCATCGCGGTGTTCCTTGTCTGCATTTTGATTGCCGTGACGACCTTTTGCCTGGCGTTGGTGGAACGGGACTGGAAGATTCTCTTCAAGGTGGGGGCAGCGTGTATACCGAATGTGGTATACATGGCAATATATGTGTATATGGCGTACAGTTACTTATTATAGCAGTTCAGCCGGGGGTTCATTTGTCGGGCCAAATCATGCCTGCGTGAATTTGACGGACGGGAGAATCTCTGAGGGAACGCCTTTTTATGAGAAAAGTTAGCTGTGAAACAGCGGTAACGCATCGAAGACGCGGCTTTTTGAATGGGTGTGCTGAATGTCGAAGAGACGAAAGGGCGGCATATGTGGGGTATTTTTTTAGAGAGCGTTGTTATATTTAAAAATTACATGGGATATCACGAAAATCACTTTCTGGCGGGAATTTATCTCGTTGCGCTTCTCTATCTGTGGCTTACGGAGAAGGACAGGCGCAGACGCGTGCTGTTTGTGTATGCGCCCACGCTCATTCTGTGCCTGTTTTTCTGCCCCCTGTTCCGCAAGGTGTTCGTGCGGCTGATGGAGGATTCCGAGACATACTACCGGCTCTTGTGGCTTTTGCAGATGAGCATTGTCAGTGCCTACGGACTGATCCGGCTGATGGGAAAGCACAGGCGGATCGGGCTGGCGGTTGCCTGCCTGGCGGTCGTTGCATGTGGCGACTATGTTTATGACAGCGAGCATATTTCCCGGGCACAGAACGCGTACCATCTGCCGCAGGAGGCGGTTGATATCGTGGATTTGATAGAGCCGGAGGAGGGGCGGATCACGGTGCTTGTGCCCGCGGATCTGATCTATTATGTGAGGCAGTACAGCACGGATATCGAGCTGCCTTACGGACGGGAAATGCTGATCGCCCGCTGGGATTATTACAATGCCATGTATGAGGCGATGGAGAAGGCGGAAGTGATCGACACGCCCACATTCGTGGAGCTGGCAAGAGCGTATCCCTGCGCCTATGTCATCCTGAAGGAGGATCGTGAAATACAAGAGCCGCTGACGGATTACGGCTATTCGGTTTATGGCCAGGTGGGGGAGTTTGTGATTTATAGAGATATGACATTGCAGGATTCGTAAAAAGCCCGGGCGTGACAGGTCTGTGCGACAGGAGAATAACAGATGCTATTTAATTCATATATTTTTGTGTTTGTATTTTTTCCCATATGCCTGATTGGATATTACAGTCTTCTGAAAAGCCGGAAATCTGAGGCGGCAAGAGTGTTTCTGACGGCGATGTCCCTCTGGTTTTACGGTTATTTCAATTTGTCTTATCTGCTCATTATGATTTGCAGCATTGCGGGAAACTACCTGTTCCACAGAGTGCTGTCCGGAGGAAACTTCGGGGCCTGGCGCGGGGGACAGAAAAAGGCATCCGGGCAGGAAGCGGGGAAGGAAACAGCGGCATGCGGGATGTCACGAAGGGTGGTTGTGATTCTGGCAGTGGCACTGAACCTGAGCGTGCTGTTCTACTTTAAATATTTTGATTTCTTTCTTGACACCATGAATGTCGTCTTTGGAACCGATTTTGTATTGCGGGGCATTCTTCTTCCTCTGGGGATCAGTTTTTTTACTTTCCAGCAGATTTCCTTTATTGTGGACACCTACCGGGGTGAGGTGGCGGACTGTTCGCTGTCTGAGTACGCGCTGTTCGTATCGTTCTTTCCCCAGCTCATTGCGGGTCCTATTGTGAATCATGGCGAGATGCTGCCGCAGTTTTGGGCGTTTGGCAGAAAAAACACGGATTGGGAGAAGGCGGCGGGAGGGCTTGCGCTCTTTGTGCTGGGGCTTGCCAAGAAGGTGCTTCTGGCGGACACGCTTGGCGCGGGAGTGGATTATGGATACGAGAATCTGGCAGTTCTTGGCCGGGCGGACGCGTGTCTGGTGATTCTGTTCTACGCCCTGCAGCTCTACTTTGATTTCAGCGGTTACTGCGATATGGCGGTGGGAATCGGCAGGATGTTTGGCATAGAGATACCCGTCAATTTCAATTCGCCCTACAAGGCGGTCAACATCGTGGATTTCTGGAAACGGTGGCATATCACGCTGAATCGGTTTTTCACAAAATATGTCTACATCCCGCTTGGCGGCAACCGCAGGGGGCGGGGACGGATGTACCTGAATTTTCTGATTGTCTTCTTTCTGAGCGGTCTCTGGCATGGAGCGGGCTTTCACTTCATTGTATGGGGGATGCTGCACGGGGTGCTGTATGTGATTACCAGGTTCTGGCAGGGGCGTGTGCGGTCCGGGCATGACAGGAGTGTCATAAATATGCGCCGAAGTGGAGAACGTGCGATAAAGAATGGCATGACAGCGCAGAAAGAGAAAGGGACAGAGGGTGCGGAAGCGGGGCTCTGTCACAGAGCCGGCGGCAAAATTATGACGGTAGTGTCACAACTAGCGACCTTCTTCTATGTCAGCGTTGCCTGGGTCTATTTCCGGGCGGAAAACATCGGACAGGCGAATGCGCTTCTGCGGACGGCCTGCACGGGAGAGGTGAAACGGATTTCTGCGGATCTGGCGGAGTGCCTGCAGCCGGATGAATTCTGGTATGTGATCAAAGTACTGCATCTGGACAACCTGTCCTTTAGCCGCTATATTCTGATGTTTGTGATTCTGGCGGCAGGATTGTATTTAGCCATGGCAGGGCGGAATGCGCAGGAGCGGGTGGCACGGCTCAGATACGGACCGTTGTCGGCGGCGGTGCTCACGGTGCTGGCGGTGTGGTGTATCTTAAGCTTTTCCGGTGTCAGCACGTTTTTGTATTTCAATTTTTAAGGATGGTGTGATATGGCGAAAGAAGAGCGGAATTTCAGAGATATATGGCAACGTTTAAAGACGGAAATGGAGGAGCGGGATGAAGCGGTTTAAAAAATGGATTGTCTCCATAGTGTCCTTTACCTTAATACTGCTTACACTGGCGGCGGCTCTGGTAATCTGGGTGGACCCCTTTTTCCAGTATCACGCGCCGCTTGAAAATTTTCCCTATCTGGTGGACAATCAGCTCACCCAGAACCCCGGCATGGCGAAACACATGGATTACGACAGCGTGATTCTGGGCTCCTCCATGACGGTAAATTTCAATACCAACTGGTTTGAGGAGCTGATGGACCTTCGCACGATCAAGTTAAGCTACAGCGGCGCTTACCCGAAAGACCAGGCAAACATCATGGACATTATATTCGACAGCGGACATGAGGTGAAGTCGGTCTTTCTGGGGGTTGACGTGACGACTTACACGGGGGGCGTGGACGAGACGAAATACCCGATCCCGGCGTATCTCTACGACGATAACCGTCTCAACGACGTCCAGTATGTGCTGAACAAGGACGTGCTGTTAAACTATGTGCTGCGCCCGCTTGCCGACCCGGATAAGACGGACCTCGCCACCGTGTACCAGAGCTGGTGGACGGACGAATACTACAATATCCAGTGGGTGATGCACAATTATGTGCCGCCAGACAGGGTGGCGGAGGAGACGCCGTCCGACGCATTTGTGGAAAGCACGGACAAAAACCTGCAGGTCAATCTCTGCCCCTATATTGAGAGGAACCCGGAAACTACCTTTTATATCTTTTTCCCGCCCTACAGCATCCTCTACTGGAATGATGTGATGCAGGAGAACCATATGGAGGCTACCATGCGGGAGTATGCGTATATTGCCAATACGCTTCTCACCTATGACAACGTGCGCGTGTTTTATTTCCCGAACCGGGAGGAAATCGTGACGGATCTGAACAATTATGCGGATTACACCCATTATCACGCGAGGTTCAACCGTTTTATGACAGAGTGCTTTGCGGATGGCACATGCGAAATAAAGAGCGCCCGCGATATGGAACGGGCGCTGGAAGAGACACGGGATATGATAAAGAGGTTTGATTTCGAGACGCTGTTCTCAGTGGAATATTAGTACATTCCCAGGATGAGCCTGCTCGTCCGTTGATTCTGAGATTTTGCACAGCGGTCATGGTGTTTCGCGGTCCGGGAACAGGCAGTCCGCAAACCTCTGCGCCAGCACTTCCCGCCCTGCATCGTTGAAGTGGATATAATCTGTCATATAATCCAGATAATTGTCTTCGTTTATGGAGCCATAGAAGTTGTCGATAAAGGAAACGCCGACGTCCATAGTGGCGTCCCGCTCTTTCTGCAGATAATGGCTCAGCGTGCCGTGCCCTAAGTCAGCCCGGTCGCCGTTCTGGAAATTGCCGTCCTCACCGATGCTGTGGCAGAAGGTGTGGGACATCACCACGATGCGGATATGTGGATAGGCTTCCTGAATGGCCTTCACTCCCGAGCGCAGTGCACCTGTATACGTAACCGCGTCGTAGGGCGCGTTGGGATCGTCACAGGGGCGTTTGTTGACATAGTCGCTGCCGTCGTACATGATGCAGATCATATCCACGGTATTCATGTCAAGTTCGGAGAGCATCTGCGTTGTCTTTGCAAAATTCTCATCGTAGCTGTAGGTAGAAGCCGTTTTCATTAAGTCGAAATCCCCGCTCGCCAGACTTTTTGCCACATAGGAGAAGGAGAAAGCGTCCAGGATGTAACCGTCATTGTAGGATGCAAACTGCGCCGCCATGGTGGTTCCCGTGAAGGAGCCGTTGTGGACCGTAGCCCCTGTTTTTTTGGCAATCTGTTCTGCAAGACCGTTTTCACCGCGCTCCAGGGAGAAAGGGTCGTCGCCAAGACAGAGGATGGTGGTGATGCCGTCGTCCACATAGCCCTCGCGCTTATCGGGGGCGAGAGGGATCAGATTGTCCATAACCTCAATGTCAAAATCTGTCGTCTGGTAGTTCGGGTCATAGTCGGAGGGCGTACCCTTGTTCCATTGGTAGAGCCGGAAAGCGGAAAAGCCAATGACAAGCACAATAGCGGTCAGCAGAATGAGATGGATATTAAAATGGAAACTTTCTCTTTTTTTGTGGGAATCCCGTTCTGACATCTTTGTCATATTTTCTTTCTGCAATGTATTTTTATCCTGATTTTCTCCCATGGTGTTATTCATACCCTTTCCTGAAAGTCTTATGCGTTTTTACACAGTGCAAATATTTATTATATTCATTTATTCTACTATGATTTTATTTAAAAATCTACAAAAAAAAGAGTTCTTATAAAATCTTAATAACTCTCCAGGCGAAGGGGCAGAAAAAGAGCGCTGTCCGTCATCCGAAGATTTCAGGCGGCGCTCCTTTTCTTTGTTTTTCGCATCATACGATAGATACGGCGTCTTCTAACAGGCTCGGTTCCGGTGCGGCATAAGAATGGATCACTGGCTGCGCAAGCTGCCGCTGAAGCTCCTTGTACCATTTGCTGTACTTGTACATACGATATGTAGTACTCAGTTTCCTAAGCTGCTCATCGTCAGCACAGCAGATCGTGAAGGAGATTCTCTGTGATTCGTCCATAGACGCATAGTCCAGATAACTGAGTTTAAGCTCGGTAATCAGTCCCTGACATCTGGGACAAAACTGCTTATGTCCGTTCAACATATGAACCCGTTGGCAACGCTTACAGTAATGCATGTACATCATGAAAATTCCCCTTTTCCAATAATCTCTGTAAGGTAACTGGTTGTCTGTTGCCCTTTTATTGTGTCAGTTGCAGCGGTCAAAGTCAAGCGCATATTAGCGAGAAATGCCACAAAAAGGGTGTAACATATCGCGCAATTATCGCGGAAAAGGCGTAAATATTTCCGGATTTGTCAATTTACATAATTTGACGACCCTTTATAAGCGACAAAAATCTTGATATTACGCTGTTTTTGTGCTATAATTTCCAAGAATTGTTGCGATTTGAGGTTTACATAAGCCGGAGCGACTACTCAATACAAAATCGAGGTAGGAGTTATCATGCAGAACAAAAAAAATAAAAGACAGAATATAGAAACACGCCGCAGACCGGTCAGGTTTGAGGAGCTGCTTGAGGATGACAGGTTTGATGATGAGGATTATGACAGCGTGACCGAAGACACGCTGGAATTTTTAAGCCTGGATGACGAAATGATCGAGTCCTATCAGCGTGCCCATCCCCCGAAAAACAAAACAAATGTAGTTGCGAAGAGCCGTTCTGTCCGCTATGAGGACGAGGACTACGAGGATGAAGACTACGAGGATGAAGACTACGAGGACGAGGATTACGAAGACGACGACTACGAGGATGAAGACTACGAAGATGAGGACTATGAGGACGAGGACTACGAAGACGAAGACTACGAGGATGAGGATTACGAGTATGATGACGATGACGGATTTGCTGCCCGCCTGATGTATTTCTTCGGTGAGATGAGCGCGCTGGATGTGGCAGTGGCTCTTCTGGGGGTTCTGGTGCTTGTGGGCGCGATTGCTACCGGCGGTATCTATGTTCACGCAAAGTCTGTGGAAAAACAGGTGGCTGCTTTTGCCGATATGGGCGAGGAGATAGAGGGCATTTCCGTGATCGGGGAGAGTGGTCTTCTGGCCGCCTCGGATGCTGCGAAGCTGGGAGGCATGATTGATGTGGAGGACGAGGAGTCCGGGGAAGAACAGGAAGAGGAAGAGGGGGAGCAGAAGGACGAGGAGGACGAGAAGGGAGAGGTTTTGATAGAACTTCATCTGACCTCGATTCTCTCAGATATGAAGATCAAGTTTGTCAATAAGAAGACGGGTAAGCTGATCGGCGGCGTGCCTTTTGAAGTTGAGGTTTCCGGGCCGAAGAGTTTTCAACTGAAGGATGAAGATAAGGACGGCGTAATTTACCAGAAGGATATTGCCGCCGGTACATATGAGGTTAAAATGCTGGCGTTGTCTGACGGAGCGGCGGATAAGTATATTCTTCCCTCAAAGAGCAGCAGCGTCAAGGTGGTGGATAAGATCGCCTACCAGAAAGTGGATGTGGCGGACGAAGTGAAAACGGAGGCGGAGATCAACGTGGCAAAAGAGGAAGCCACACAGCAGAATACCGTGGTGGAATCTGCGTTGCAGGACACGGTAGAGTGGGTGGAGTCCACGAAAACCCCGATCGGTGAGGAAACGCCGGAATACGAAAAAGTGTCTATGGAGAATATTGCGGATCCGTGGCAGACAGGAGGCGCGTTCCGCAAGATGGTGGAAGACGGGGAAGATGATCCCTACGCCAACGTGCAGGTATCTATCAATAAGGACAGTCTGACCCTTGAAAAAGGGCAGAGCGATTCCCTGAAGATATCTGTCAGCAGCCAGGTGGAGTATTCGGTGAGCTGGAGCGCTGCGGATACGTCCGTCGCTACAGTGGATGGCGGCACAGTTACGGCGGTTGCGGCAGGTAATACCACGGTCACAGCGCGGGTGGTCGTTGGCAGCATGATTCAGGAATTTAACTGTTCCGTGTCGGTGAATGAAACCAAAGATGAGGGGTCGGACCAGAAGGACGATCAGGACAAGGAGGATGAAAGCAAAGATCCCGATAAAGACAAAGATCCGGATAAGGACAAAGACCCCGATAAAGACAAAGACACCGATAAAGATAAAGACAAGGATAAAGATAAGGACAAGGACAAAGACAAAGACAAAGATAAGGAAATTTATACCAGGCTGTCCATAAGCGGGGAGAAAGAGGTCGCGGTCGGCAAAAAGGTAACGCTGTCGGCTGAGACAGATCCCAAGGGAGGTAAGGTTACCTGGAGCAGCGATGATGAGAAGATCGCGAAAGTAAATGAGAACGGTGAGGTCACGGGTGTGGCCGAGGGCGAGGTGAAGATCCGTGCTGTCTGTAAAAACCCCGAGGACACCGAGGATCTGAAAGAATCCTACAGCATAAAGGTAGTGAAAGAGGCTGTTGAGATTGACAAAAACACGAAACTGAAGGACAAGGATGGCAATCAGCTTTACTATCGGAATTCAAATAAGGAGTATATTGAAGCCACATATGAAGATTATGGAAAAAAGGAAAGCTTTTATAAGAAAGTGAAAGGGACGTCGCCATCGGCATATAAGTATACCGGATGGCAGACCATCGACGGACATGTTTATTTTTACAAAAAAGACGGAAACTATGTGACAGGCGAACAGATTATACAAGGTGCGAAATACAGCTTCGGCAGCGACGGAAAACTGGCGAAGAGCTCGGGCGCCATGGGCATCGACGTGTCCAAGCATAACGGTAATATTGACTGGAACGCGGTGAAGAACTCGGGTGTCTCCTATGTGATCATACGCTGCGGTTATCGTGGTTATTCCACAGGCGTGCTGGTAGAAGACCCTAAGTTCAGAAGCAATATCAAGGGGGCAAAGGCGGCCGGCCTTAAAGTGGGCGCTTACTTCTTCAGCCAGGCGGTCAACGAGGTGGAGGCCGTGGAGGAGGCTTCCATGGCGATTGATCTGGTGAAAGGTTACGGTCTGAATTATCCGCTGTTTCTTGATGTGGAGGCAAGCGGTGGAAGAGCTGACGGCATCAGCCGTGACACAAGGACCGCAGTCTGTAGAACTTTCTGCCAGACCGTGCAGAACTCCGGTATCGCGGCAGGCGTTTACGCGAATAAGACATGGTTTACCGAAAAGATCAATACGGGAAGTCTGACCAGTTACAAGCTCTGGCTTGCGCAGTACGCAAGTGCGCCGACTTACACGGCGAGCCGTTATGACCTGTGGCAGTATTCCTCCAAGGGAAAGGTCAGCGGTATCAGCACCAATGTGGATATGAACATAAGCTATCTGAGTTATTAGCCCAAAGGGTTTTTGCTGTAAGATATTTTGTGGATACTATAACAGGAAGAAAGGAAACTTCATTAAGGAGGCGGAGGTAAAATCATGAAAACATATCTGGTCACTGGAGGCGCCGGGTTTATCGGCTCTAACTACATTCATTACATGTTCGGCAAATATGGCGACGGGATCCGTATCATCAACGTGGATGCCCTGACCTACGCGGGCAACCCGGAGAATCTGAAGGAAGTGGAGAACAGGGATAATTACACTTTTATCAAAGCGGATATCTGCGATAAGGAGGCCATCGAGAAGATTTTTGCCGAAAATGAGATCGACAGGGTCGTCCATTTCGCGGCGGAGAGCCATGTCGACAGGAGCATCAAAAATCCCGAAGTGTTCGTGCAGACCAACGTGTATGGCACGGCGGTGATGTTAAACTGCGCGAAAGCGGCCTGGGGGCTGCCGGACGGCAGTTTTAAGGAGGATAAGAGGTTCCTGCATGTATCCACGGACGAGGTGTACGGGTCCCTTTCGGAGGACGGCGGGTATTTCTACGAGACTACGCCCTATGCGCCCCACAGCCCGTATTCGGCCAGCAAGGCGGGATCGGATATGCTCGTGAAAGCGTATATGGACACCTATCATTTTCCGGCAAACATTACCAACTGCTCCAACAATTACGGACCGTACCAGTTCCCGGAGAAGCTTATTCCCCTCATCATCAACAATGCGCTGCAGGGCAAGAAGCTGCCTGTCTACGGGGACGGGAAAAACGTGCGCGACTGGCTCTATGTGGAGGACCACGCCAAGGCCATCGACATGGTGCAGGAAAAAGGACGTCTCTTTGAGACCTATAATGTAGGCGGCCATAACGAAAAGCAGAACATCGAGATCGTGAAGATTATCATAGAGACGCTAAGAGATATGCTCCCAGAGACAGATACGAGAAGGGCGCACCTTACGGAAGATCTGATTACTTATGTGGAGGACCGCAAGGGACATGACAGGCGCTATGCGATCGCGCCGGACAAGATCCGGGCGGAGATCGGCTGGGAACCTGAGACGATGTTTAAAGAAGGCATCCGCCGTACCATTGAGTGGTACTTCGCGCACGAGGACTGGATGAAAAATGTGACCAGCGGCGATTACCAGAAATATTATGAGGAGATGTATCGGTCGGAGTAAGGGTGTGATATGGGGCAATTCGTATCGGGTGTAATCTTATTTGTCATACCGGGTTTTATAGCGGCCGTCCTGCGGTGCGGAAACAGGGGGAAGAAAACAAAGGTACAGCTCGTGGCAGATACACTGTGTTATGCGCTGCTGATTCTTGCCGCTGTTTCCGGTATGCTGTATGTGCTTTTTGGCGACGCTGTTTTCTCCCTGCGATATAATGCGAACCTGTTGCTGTATGTCTTCTGTTTTGTGGGGGCATACGGCTTCTCGTTTGTTCTGGGGGTGTCTGGCAGGAAAAGGGGTCTGGGCAGGGCCGGCGGGAGAAGACTCCTGCTTGCATCCTCGGGACTCTGGGTGATTCTGCTTGCGGGGATTTTCTATGACGATTACGCCAGGCATCATGTCGTGATCAATGAGGTCTGCGCCCATAACCTGAGCCTTGCGCTGGATGACAGGGGCAGAAGCAGCGATTATATTGAACTGTACAATCCCTCTTTCACCACAGTATCGCTGGACGGATGGTATCTGACGGACAGGGAGGAACTTTCTAAGGACGACCGCCTGGAACAGATTCAGATAGAGCCGCGTTCCTATCTTCTGTTGTTTACGGACGGTACTGCCGGACGGAGCGAGAATGAGGAAAACGGAGAAATCTGTTATTATGTGGGCTTCCGGCTGAACGAGGCGGGGGAAACCCTGACGCTTGCCGACAGTGGTGGGAATCCGGTAGACAGGGTGGAGGTGCCACCTCTTGTGACAGATGTTTCCTATGCGAGACAAAGGGATGGGCGCGATACGTGGTGTGTTGTCAGATATGGAAGCCCCGGGGAGAGTAACGAAAATCTGGCGGCATATGTCATTCCCACGCTGGATGCGCCTTCTTTTTCGGCGGCAAGCGGCTTTTATGAGCAGCCCTTCAGGCTGGCTATGTCGGCGGGGCAGGGACAGCGTATTTACTATACCACGGACGGCAGCGAGCCGACGGTGGAATCGGCGCTTTATACAGAGCCGGTTTTTGTTGAGGATGGCAGTGGCAGGGAGAATGTTTATGCCAATATCGGGGGTATTTCACAGGAGGGGGATTATCAGCCGGGGAGCCGTATCGATAAGGGGACGGTGGTAAAGGCGATTGCTGTCAGCGGCGACGGAGAGGTCAGTGAAACCGCGTCGGCAATATATTTTGTGGGATTTGAGGAAAAGGCGGGATACGAGGATATCGGGATATTGTCTTTGACAATGGAACCTGCGGACTTTTTTTCCGGGGACCGCGGTATTTATATGCTTGGTGATGATTATCAGACATGGCTTGTGAATTACAGGAATTACCGGAAACAGGAGGAATACCGGGAACAGGGGCGCTCATGGGACTATGGGAGCGTGGCATGGCGTTCCTTTACGGCGAATTATACCCATTCCGATAAGACGAAAGAACGGCCGGTTACGGTATCTCTGTTTGACGGGAAAAAGAATCTTCTCGGCGAAGAGCGCATCGGTGTCAGAGTGCGCGGCGGATCATCCAGAAATCTGCGGCAGAAGGGATTTAATTTTTATGCAAGGGACGAGTACGGGGCGGATCCCCTCGGCCTGTGCGCAAAGATGCTTCGGACGTCCGGCTCCATAGATACGAATGTGACCATGCTGCGGGATGTGTTTAACCAGTCGCTGGTGGCAGACCGGCATATGGAGACGCAGCCAGGAGAGCCGTATGCCCTGTTTCTGAACGGGGAATATTGGGGATTATACAATCTGCAGACACGCTATACAGAGGCGTATTTTAAGGAAAAATACGGGCTTTTTGGAGACAATGTCATTATGGTAAAGCAGGATAACCGTGTGACGATCGGAAGGGATGAAGATTTAGAACTGTATCGGGATCTGGTATCGTATGCCAGAGAGACGGATCTGTCCGATCCGGCGGCTTATCGCGAAATTGGCCGGATGATGGATATACAGAGTTTTATTGACCATTACTGTTTTGAAATTTATATTGGCAATACGGACTGGCCCCTGAACAATCTGTGCTGCTGGCGCAGCAGGAAGACGGATGGTACATCCGCATATGAGGACGGCAGATGGCGCTGGGGTGTGTACGATACCGACGAGTCTGCGGGTATATACGACGACGGTATGAGCACTTATGAGTCCAACCCTTTTTCAGAGGAATCACACTGGTTCGGCGCGCCGCTGACCACCCCTCTGATGTCGAATCTCATCGAAAATGAGACTTTCCGGCAGCAGTTGTGCCTGACCTTTATGGACATGGCAAATAAAAACTTTGCGTATGAGGATGTTCATGGTAAACTATATGGGATGGCGGCTTACTATGCGGCGCCCATGGAGAAAAGTTACCACCGGTTTAATGAAGGGATTTATACACAGGATACTTTTTGGGAAAATATCGGGGTGATAGATAAATTTTACGAGAAAAGGCCGGATTATGTGGTGCCGGATTTTGCGGAAGCACTGGGACTGTCCGGGGAGACCGGGGAGGTAATGCTGCAGACGGTCTGTATGACAAGTCTGTCAGAAATAAGAAATATGACAGATGTGTCAGATGAAGTGACGGTGTCGGATGCCGGAAAGCAGGAGCCCGTTTTCGGGCAGGGAGGTACGGTTGTGCTCAATACCATTGCTCCGGAATTGCAAAACGGTGAGTGGCGGGGCGTTTATTTTACCGACTATCCGGTGACGGCCACGGCGATACCGGCTGACGGATATCGGTTTGCGGGCTGGCAGGGGACTTACGAGTCGGATGAGGAGACGATTGAGGCTGCTGTGACGAAGGACGGGATCTGCCTGCGGGCAGTGTTCGTGCCGGATGAGGCGTGGTAAACAGGTTGGATCCGAAAGGCCGAAATGGCAGCGGGACAAGTCGCTGTGAGCGCCGCCTGGCGGGGAGGTATATATGGTTTGTGTTATTATTTTATTACTGTTTGTACCGGGAATGGTTACCTGGAAGATTGCGGGCGGGAAGGAGCCTGCGGACTGGAAGGACGTCTGTCTCGCGGTGGTGGGGTGGCTGGTACATGACCTTGTCATCGCCTGTCTGGTGTATGCGGCGTTCTATATTTTGAAGGGACCGAAGACAGTCAGCTTTTCCACGGAGTATCTGGGAGATGCGGTCTATTATTCCATCTACGATGTTACTTTTGTGTTCCGCTATTCCGCGCTTGCGCTTCTGGCGGCGGCAGGAATTGGCGTTTTTGAGCGTCTTGCGGGAAAGCTGTTTCATTTGAAAGAAAAGCGGATGAAGTGTGATGAACAGAGGTAAGGCGGGAAGAAACAGATACAGGGCAGCGGGCACGGCTCTGGCTCTGTGCGCAGCCATATTCCTTACGGCCTGCGCCGGGGAACATGCCACGGCAGAACAGACGGGGCAGGACAGTGCGGCAGGGCAGGACACGGACTGGCTGACAGAGAGAACAAAACAGAACCGGAGGACGAAGCATGACCTGAGGACAGAGCCGGAGGATATGGAAAAGACGGACCGAATTGATCTGGATGCCTGTGAGGGCGGGGAGGTCATTCTTTCCGGCGGCGGTGACATCTGGCTTTCCGGCAGTCTGGAAGGGCAGATTGTTATTGACGCGGAGGAGGATGAGCTGGTGCATCTGTATCTGGCGGGGGTGGAGATTACCGCATGGAAAGGCCCCGCGCTTTCGATACGGGAGGCTGCCAAAGTGGTTGTGACACTTGTGTCGGAAACTGAGAACATGTTGGCTGATTCCCCCAACTATAAGGATTGTGAGGACACACCGGCATGCCTTTACAGTGTCTGCGATCTGACGATCAACGGCGGCGGCACACTGCTGGTGTCCGGGTATTATGAGGACGGCATCCGTGGAAAAGACAGGATTAAGCTTCTTGACGGTACGGTTACGGTACAGGCCAGGGGCGACGGCATCCGGGGCAACGACGGCATTTATATACAGAATGCGTCCGTGAATATAGAGAGCGAGAAAAACGGGCTGCGCACGGTGAACCGGGGCGTGCAGGAACGGGGGCTGATAGAGGTAGACGGCGGCACGCTCACGGTGATAGCAGGGAAATGCGGTATCTGTGCGGCATCCGATCTGTATCTGTACGAGTGCGGGTACAGCGTCAACGCCGTGGAGGAGAAGACGCGGGCAGAGGGGACGGCCTATATCAGAGTGAGAAGTACTTCTAAAGACGCCCTGCCATAGGACGGGACCAGGGTCAGCAGCGCTGACCGGGAAGCACTATGTCTCACGTATGGGAAAGATGTGGAGAACAGGGACTGTGACAGAGTACAGACATGAATATAAATATAGGATAGACGCCAGGCAGAAGGCGGTGCTGCAGCTCAGGGCGCAGGGCGTTCTGGAGCGGGATGCCCATGCGGGCGCGGACGGGGAATATCTGATCCGCAGTCTCTACTTTGACAGCCCGGACGACGCCTGCTTTTATGAGAATGAGGATGGCGTCGATCCGCGTGAGAAATACCGCATACGTTTTTATAACTGTGATGCATCGAGAATCAGTCTGGAGTGCAAGGCGAAGACCAGAGGGATGACGAAGAAAACCGCGTGTCCGCTTACACTGGAACAGTGCAGGCAGTTCATGGAGGGAGAAATACCGGAGCCGGATAGGGCGGTTTCGCTGAAACAGGCGGCAATGTTTGGGCAGATGGTGCAGAAATGTCTGCGGCCCGTGGTGATCGTGCAGTACACCCGGATGCCCTTTGTGTGCGATGCGGGCAATGTGAGGGTGACCTTTGACGACGCTATCGCTTCCTCCAATGACATTGCGCAATTTTTACAGCCGGAGATTCCGCTTCGGAGCGTGCTGGGCACGGGGGAGAGTATTCTGGAGGTAAAGTGGGACGAACTTCTGCCGCCTTACATCAAAGAACAACTGGCGCTTGCCTCTTTACAGTGGACGAGCTTTTCCAAATATTATTTATGCCGAAAATATAACTGCTACGGGGGAGTGAGGGTATGAGTCTGATTGACATTTTTAAGAAATCGTTTCTGGAAGGTTATGCGTCCGTCCGGATCGATGTGGTGCAGATCGTGATATGCATGGCGGTCACAGTGCTGATTGCGGGTTATATTTTTCTGATTTACCGCACGGTCAACAAAAACGCCTTCTATAACCGAAATTTCAATCTTTCGCTGATTGCCCTTTCCGTGATTACGGCGGCGGTGATTCTGACGATCCAGTCTAACATCGTGATTTCCCTCGGTATGGTGGGCGCGCTGTCCATTGTGAGATTCCGTACCGCCATCAAAGACCCCATGGATCTGGTGTTTCTGTTCTGGTCGATCAGTGTGGGCATCATATGTGGCGCAGGCTTCGCCGTGGTGGCGGTAGTTGCATCAATCGTCATAACTGTGATAATATTATTATTTGACAGGGTGCCTGGCGGTGTACCGGCGGTGATTCTTCTGATAAACGCCTCCGACTACAGGGCGGAAGGGCGGATGATGGAGACCGTGGAAAAGCACTGTAGCATGTCCAGGGTGAAAGCGCGCAATCTGACGAAAGATAAGTTGAGTATGGCAATTGAGGTCAGAACCGGGGAAGGCGGCAGGCTGGTGGAAGAACTGATGGATCTGGAGAGCGTCATCTCCGCGTCCCTTGTGGATCACGACGGGGAAGTGACTTTCTGATAACAAAATAAGAATGTAAAGAATAGGAGAAAAAGCGATGAAAGGTATTATTTTAGCGGGCGGTTCAGGTACCAGACTCTATCCGCTTACCAAAGCGGTTTCCAAACAAATCATGCCGATTTATGATAAACCGATGATTTATTATCCGCTTTCAATTCTTATGCTGGCGGGAATCAGGGAGATTCTGATTATCTCCACGCCGAGGGATCTTCCGGTTTTCCAGGAACTTTTCGGCACGGGAGAGCAGCTCGGGCTCCGCATGGAGTATGCGGTACAGGAACAGCCAAGAGGTCTTGCCGACGCCTTTATTATCGGAGCGGATTTTATCGGGACAGACAGTGTGGCTCTGATTCTGGGCGACAATATTTTCTACGGACAGAGTTTTTCCAGGGTGCTGAAAGAGGTGGCGGCGAGAGAGAGCGGCGCGACCATCTTTGGCTATTATGTGAGAGACCCGAGAGAGTATGGCGTGGTGGAGTTCGACGAGAACGGTATGGCGCTTTCCATTGAGGAGAAACCGGAGCATCCGAAGAGCAACTATGCAGTGCCCGGGTTGTATTTTTATGACAATGACGTGGTGGAGATCGCGAGGAATGTGAAGCCTTCCGCCAGAGGCGAGATAGAGATCACAAGCATCAACAATGAATATCTGCAAAGAGGGACGCTGCGGGTGGAAACCCTCGGGCGCGGCTTCGCCTGGCTTGACACGGGCAGCCACGATATGCTTCTTGACGCTGCGGATTTTGTGGCGGCGTTCCAGAAGAGACAGGGACTTTATATCTCCTGCATTGAGGAAATTGCCTACAGGAGAGGATTTATCACAAAAGAGCAGCTTCTCAGGCTGGCGGAGCCGCTTATGAAAACTGCTTACGGACAGTATATAGTAGAGGTTGCAAATGGACTCTAAGCGTATGAGACGGGCGATGGCCAGCATGATCGTCGTATTTCTGGCGGTGTTTGCGGTGATCGCCATTGTGAATTTGGATGCGGTGAAGCGCAAGCTTGGCATTGCCGCCGAAGAGCCGGTGCAGGAGGAGACACCTGCGCAGGGGGAAGAGGCGGAGACAGAGAATGGACAGATAGGAAGCGATCTGTCTGCTTTTCTGAGGGATGAGACTTTTTTTGACCCGGAGGTTAAGTTCAAGAGTATCGAATCTTATTCCGGCAGGAATGTGTTTCTGATGATGAGCTCGGTGGCCAGGGATCTGCGGATTATGGTCGTGGACAGTGTCGGCCGCCTGGTGACGGGGGCGGATTTTACCGTCACGATCCAGGATCTGGGCGAGTACACCGACAATGACAAAGACGGCGTGATCTATGTGGACGGCCTGCGCTCCGGGGAGTACAGCGTGTCTCTCAATGAAAAGGACGGCTTCCGCGTGCCAAACACCATCACAACGATACAGGTGCGGCAGGATATCGAGTACCGTGTGCTCGACAATATCGAATATCTGATGGTGACCGAGGACGACATTGATCCCGAGAAGGAGGATAAGGCGGTAAACGGAGCCGCGGAGGATGCGGACGGCACAGAGAATACGGAGCTGCAGTTCGATAAGGGCAGCGCAAAACTCGGTATCGACGTGTCCAAGTGGAACCAGGAGATCAACTGGGAGGCGGTGAAGGACGCGGGCGTCGAATTCGCCATTATCCGCTGCGGATACAGAGGTGCGACGTCGGGCGCGCTGGTCATTGATCCCAGATACAAAGAGAATATAGAAGGAGCCATCTCGGCGGGGATTCCCGTAGGCGTTTATTTCTTCACACAGGCTATCGACGAAATAGAGGCTGTCGAGGAGGCGTCCATGGTGATCCGGCTGATTGAGGATTATGATGTGGACTATCCCGTGTTCCTTGACAGCGAGAGCGCCGGGGGCAGGGGGCGCGCCGACGGACTTGACAGCGAAGAGCGCACAAGGGCGCACAGGGCGTTCCTGCAGACCATGGAGGCGGCGGGCTATGAGACAGGCGTATATGCCTCCCGCAACTGGCTGAGAGAGAGGATAGATATGACAAAGCTGTCAGATTATAGGATCTGGCTTGCGGAATACGCGGATGCACCTACATATGACGATTACTATTACCATATGTGGCAGTACACTTCAAAGGGAACGGTGGATGGCATTTCCACGAATGTGGATCTGAATCTGTGTTATATGAATATAGATACTTCGATCAACCACGCCAAAGGCGCCGCGGGATATTCCGGCGTGGTGAACGGGGATACGGGAAATGTGCCAGTTGAATAGCAGAGTGAAAAGAACTTCTAAAGACGTCCCGCCATCGGACGGGACGCCAAGAAGTTCTAGGAGTTGCTTTGCAACTCCGTTTCACTCGGGAGAATGCCAAAAGCGGGCATTCTCCGTATCGGAGAAGATGGGAGCGTGCTGAACGGCAGGCAGCGAATGTGCATGTGCTGAACGGCAGACGGTAAATGGTA
>CASWVG010000012.1 GCA_949472775.1 uncultured Lachnospiraceae bacterium | reverse complement strand
CTGCGGCGTTCCGGGCATCGGCATCTGCGGCGTTCCGGGCATCGGCATCTGCGGCATTCCGGACATCGGCATCTGGGGCATTCCGGGCATTGGCGACGCATTCCTCCTCCCCCTGCGCTCAAAAATCAGCAGGAAGGTAAGCGTCGGCACGATCAATATTCCCTGGCTCAGCAGAAAATTCAGCACAATGCTGTCCGGAAGAATCGCGCCTCCAAAAATCAGGAACACCACCGCCCCAAAGTGCACCAGTATAATAGTCAGAAACAACCAATTCGCTCTCTTACTCGTCATTGCGTCTTATCGCTTTCTCCGTTATTGTAATTTTGCCCGCTTTCAACAGGTTTCCCACCGCCCGCTTAAATTCATTCTTACTCATCTGCATCTCCCGGCGTATCACCTCGGGCGACGCCTTATCATTAAACGGCAGCGCCCCGCCGAAACTGTCGATCGCCTGCATCACTTTCTCCGCATCTCCCGCGATCTGCAGATACGCCTTCTCACGGATGCTCAGATCCAGTTTCCCGTCCTCCTTCACCGCCGTCACGCGGACGCTTACGGTATCTCCGATCGAAATATTCCCGTACAATTCCCGTTTCGGGATCAGCCCCGAGTACTGATCGTCCACCGCCACAAATGCGCCAAAATTAGGGCTGATCTCGTAGACGGTGCCGCTGACCCTGTCGTCCTTTTTATAACTACTGTTATTTTTAAGATAGGGATATACGTTCATAGTGGCGCAGAGCCTGTCCGACTTATCAATATAAAGCGCGGCAAGACACTCTTCCCCCGCAAAGACTCTTCTCGTCTGCTCCTTAAAGGGCAGAAGCAGATCTTTTTCCAGTCCCCAGTCCAGAAATGCGCCGATCTTCCCCACCTGCGCCACACGCAGCCTCTCAACCCTGTGCAGGGTGATTTTGGGCATGTTTGTGGTGGCAATCAGTCTGTCCTTCGAGTCGCGGTACACAAAGACCTCGATCTCATCGCCGTTTGCCGCGCCCTCCGGTACCTGTTTTTTCGGCAGAAGGATTCTCTCTTCTGTATTTTCGCCGTCGTAGAGGTAAACGCCGAACTCTACCTGTTTTGCAATCTTTAATGTCTGTATTTCACCTAATTGAATCATGTTTATCTTCCTTCCCGCCAGATTCGTGCAAGCACGATCTGCCTGTCTGTACAGCTCCCCGCGCACGCTCAGCACGCGCCATTCGCAAAATCGCGCTTGCGCGCTCTCCGCTGCTTTGCAGCTACTTTTGCTCATAAGATGGCGCTCCCTCAGACCTCGACTGACTGCCAGATTCGTGCAAGCACGATCTGCCAGTCAGTCGAGGTCTGGCTGAGCTATGATGTAAACTCCACAATACAAAATGGAGTTCCGTCTGATTGGTTTAAGGAAACCGTGTACAGGTTCCCACTCTCTCCCGCTGCCACCACTGGATAAATCTCATCTCCCAGCACAGCCTGACTCTTGTACTCCACGCGAAGCTGGCTGATCCGGAACCCGCCCGGTATACAATCCATCGCCATGCGCACATACTGTCCGTTATTGACATGATGGTTGGTGTCAAGGTTATGCGGCTTGACCGTAAACGCCTCCATCTCCTGCCCGTTTTCCGGCATAACAATCTTTCTGGGCGCGTAATCCATCGGGTATTTCTCCTCCGGCGCATATCCCGCCAGCATGTCCTCATTCGGCTTTACGGGACGCATTTTTTCCCTGTCCATCAGCGTCCAGATCGAGTTTGCCCATGCAAGCGCCTCACCCTCCTTTGTCCGCATCAGGAAATTACGAAGCCCCATAAATCCCCGGAATTCATACGGCGCCGTGCCGATCACAACCCGTTCTCCGTACTTCGGATAACGCCCGATACAGATCTGCCATGCGGACAAAAGCCACACCTGCCCGATTTTATCCATATATTCCAGCCCCAGCCCGATATCCTCAGAATGGAAGGTGGAGCAGTCCTGAAAATAGTCTAACAGGGACTGCAGACTTAGACAGCCATTCTCCCCTACCTCGCTGTAACGTATTCTTCCGTCAAATGTATACATGTTAATCCAACCTCTCTGCCAGCATCGTCTCCCGCCCCAGAACGAAACATTCAAAAACAAAGCCGCCCATTCCTTTTACAGAAGCATATCCGCAACGGGATCCACACTCCTTGCAAGAATCCCCTTCATCTGCGCAATGACAATGCCGTAGTTCGTCACCGGCACGCCCTGCCTTTTCGCAAAGCGCATCCGCCGCAGCACTTCCCTCTCGTTCAACATACAGCCCCCACAGTGGATCACCAGTGCGTAGGGGGTAAGGTCTTCGGGAAAGCCTGTCCCCGAAGCAGTCTCTATGACAATGTTCTTCCCTGTATATTTTTTCAGAAAACGGGGTATCTTCACCGTTCCGATATCGTCACACTGTCTATGGTGCGTGCAGCCTTCGGCAATCAGCACACGGTCACCGTCTTTTAGGCTGTCTAAGGCTTTCACGCCCGCCGCCGCTATTTTCAGAAAACCTTTATACCGCGCCATCAATATAGAAAAAGAGGTAAGGGGAATGTCCTCCGGCACAATTGCCGCCACCTCCGCAAACGCCTGACTGTCCGTAATGACAAGCGCAGGCTTTTCCGCAAGCTTCGGCAGCGCCTCTTTCAGTTCCGTCTCGCGCACCACCACCGGAACCGCCCCCGCCTCCAGCAGGTCGCGTATCGTCTGCTGCTGTGGCAGGATCAGCCTCCCCTTTGGCGCCGCGGAATCAATGGGAACCACCAGCACAACCACATCCATAGGCTTCACCAGATCTGCCACAAGATGACGCTCCTCCTGATCCGGGAGCATCGCCGCCAGCTTTTCTTTCAGTTCACTGACACCCGCACCTGTTTTGGCGCTGGTGTGGATAACATTTGTTATTAAATTTTCTGCCCGGACGGTCTCCCGCAACTGCGCGCATTCGCGCTCTTCATCCGATTGCATCGGACATTCGCCCGTTATATCGGACTTGGTGCACGCTATAATAAACGGAATCTCCCGCTCCTTGAAGAGTGCAAGCAGCTCCCTGTCACAGTCCGTCAGTCCCTCCCCGGCGTCCACAACCAGCACCCCGATATCCGTCTTTTCCAGCACCTGCTTTGTCTTTTTTATGCGCTGCTCTCCAAGCGTCCCCTGGTCATCGAACCCGGGAGTGTCGATCAGCATGACGGGGCCGAGGGGAAGAAGTTCCATCGCCTTATATACCGGGTCAGTGGTCGTTCCGCGAACTTCCGACACCACAGCAAGCTCCTGTCCCGTCACCGCGTTGAGCAGACTGGACTTACCCGCGTTGCGCCTTCCGAAAAAGCCGATATGTACCCGCTCCCCCGCGGGGGTGTTGTTCATACCCATTTGCGCTGTCCTTTCTCTATCATGGCAGTTCAGTACACGCCCATTCGCAAAATCGCGCATCCTGCGCTTTGCGAATGCTTTTGCGTTCCCTCAGGCCTTCATCTTCCAGCCAGCCTTGTGCAGGTACAGTCTGTCTGAACGGTTCGGTCTGGATAAACAGTTAAAACCGGAAGTCCCTTATCCCTTCCTCGATCTTCGCCAGATGGTCCTTCGCGATCTCCCGCACCTGTTCCCGCGGTATGTTTGCCAGTTCTGCCTGTATCAACGCTTCACCGACCGCCTTCGTCTCCTCGGACGCGTAGTCCATCAGGTACTCTTTCAAAGTCATCAGCGCGTTGGGGTGACAGCAGTTCTGGATCTGCCCCGTCTTGCACAGGCTCATAAAGCGGTCACCCGTCCTGCCCTCGCGATAGCACGCCGTACAGAAAGACGGAATATAGCCAAGTTCCATCAGCCACTTGATCACCTCGTCCAGCGTTCTCTGGTCGGACACGTCGAACTGCTCCGTGTCGGTGGGTCTGATTTCCTCTGTATAGCCGCCCACGGAAGTTCTGGAGGCGCCGGAAATCTGGGAAACACCCAGACGGATCACCTTCTCCCGCACCGACTGACTCTCTCTGGTGGAAATTATCATACCCGTGTAGGGAACCGCAATGCGGATCAGCGCACAGAGCTTCGCAAAAATTTCATCGCCAATGCCGTTGTCGAACGCCGAGGGGTCAATGTCGTCAGCGTGCTTGATACGCGGCACACTGATTGTGTGGGGACCAACCCCGTGAACCGCCTCCAGATGTTCCGCGTGCATGAGGAGCCCGGCAAACTCGTACTTATATAGTTCCAGGCCGAAGAGCACGCCAAGCCCCACGTCATCAATGCCGCCCTCCATGGCACGGTCCATCGCCTCGGTATGATAATTGTAATCATGCTTGGGTCCCGTTGGATGCAGCTTTAAATAGCTCTCCTTGTGGTAAGTTTCCTGAAAGAGGATATACGTGCCGATACCCGCTTCCTTGAGCATACGGTACTCCTCCACCGTGGTCGCCGCGATGTTCACGTTGACGCGGCGGATCGCGCCGTTCTTATGGTTGATGGAATAGATCGTTTTGATGCATTCCAGTATATATTCGATGGGATTGTTGACCGGGTCCTCCCCCGCCTCAATCGCCAGACGCTTGTGTCCCATATCCTGCAAAGCGATTACTTCCTGCTTCACTTCCTCCTGCGTCAGCTTCTTTCTCGGAATATTTTTATTCTTCATATGATACGGACAGTAAACACAGCCGTTCACACAGTAATTCGACAGATAAAGCGGCGCAAAAATCACGATCCGGTTGCCGTAGTAGGCCAGCTTGATCTCCTCCGCCAACGCATAAATCTTTTTAAGAATCTCCTCGTCCTCACAGGCCAGAAGCACCGACGCCTCCCGGTGGGAAAGGCCCGCGCACACCATGGAATTTCCCTCTCTTCGGGGGCGTGCCTTGTCCAGAATTTCATGGATAAGGGTCTTGTTATCCTTATTTTCCTCCGCATACTTCAACGTTTCCAGAATTTCTTCATGGCTGATAAAATCGTCTGCACATAATGATTTTGGATCGTACATTTTATTTTACCTTCTTTCCGTCTGTTTTATAAATCATCGTCTGACAGCATTCCTCTTATATTCCTCACAGTCCGGCACGCTATTAATAACTATCGTTATTAAATCTCTCTACCGACCGTCACTCCGCCTGCACCGCATCTCCTTTGTCAACCACCACACGGTATCCTGCTGCCGCCACGCTTTCCTTCAGTGCTGCCAGCCCTTCTGCCGCCTCCCGCCCGGTGCATACCTTATTGTCATAAAGACTGTACTGCCCGCGCACTTCCGCCGGGGACAAGTTCGGCATGACCACATTGGCACCGGCTTTCAGCCCCATCTCCCGCCCCTGCGGATGAATGGTACCGAGCGCCGTGGTCGAGGGAATCAGCGCTTTCGGCAACGTCAGCCTGGCAAGCGCCACCATGGTCAGAGTCCGCGTCAGACTTCCCGCCGGATACGCCGCAAAAGGCGTGTCATGATGGGGAATAAATGGTCCGATCCCCACCATGTGCGGCTGAAACTCCCGCAAAAACCGCATGTCCGCAATCAGCTCCTGCGTCCCCTGAAAGGGAGAACCCACCATAAAGCCCGCCCCGGTCTGGTAGCCGATCTGCTTTAAGTCCCGCAGGCATTCCATGCGGCGCAGATATGTCTGTCCCGGTGGGTGCAGCTTTTCGTAATGAGAGCAGACCGCCGTCTCATGGCGCAGCAAGTACCGGTCCGCTCCCGCCTGATACCATATTTCGTAATCCCTGCGTGGGCGCTCCCCCAGAGAAAGCGTCACCGCACAGTCAGGATATTTTTCTTTTATACGGGAAACTATTTTCTCCACCCGGTCTGTCGTATCGTAAGAATCCTCCCCGCCCTGCAGCACAAAGGTGCGAAATCCCAGCTCATGCCCCCGCCCGCAGCAGGCAAGAATCTCCTCATCCGTAAGCCTGTATCGGGATACGTCCGCATTGCTCCGGCGGATGCCGCAGTAGAGACAGTCATTTTTGCAGAAGTTCGTGATCTCGATCAAACCCCTTATATAGACGTCCGTCCCGTAATACTGCCTGCGCACGCTGTCCGCCTTGTCAAACAGAGACTGTCTGTCGTAGTCTCCCTCTATCAAAAGCCGCCACTCGTCGTCGGAGAGTGTACCGCCCGCGGCGAGGCGGTCTGTCAGGTCTGTCATATATCCTCCCGCAGAAACCCTTCCAGAGTCTCTTTTAATTCTGGCAAATCATCCGAAATAATTTTCCAGACAAGTTTCAGATTGATAGGCAGAAACTTTTTACATACATAAGCATTTTCGAAATTACGGTCTCATTTCTCATAAATCAGCACTCCCGTCCGCTTAATCTCGCTTTCGATCTCCGTCCCGTCATGAATATGGGATATATCGCTTTTCTCAGTCGCTTTCCCCTGACTGTAAGAGCCAAACAAAGTCGCTTATCTGACTCCGTACTCTTTCAAGATCGGAGAAATCCGCATTTTAATCTGGTTTATGGTATATATCTGCTTTTCTTCCATATTCCCCGACTCCATACAGTACAGAAAACCCGACAGATCTTATCCGTCGGGAATTGAAAGGATTCGAACATTGAAATGTTCAATCTGTAATTGACCTATCCATCTCTTATTTTACTAATTATCACAGATTTGTCAACTTGTAACTGAGGAAGCCTGTTTTCTGCCCTGCCTGTCATCCTCCTCGTAATACTGTGCCTGCGCGTGCCAGAGCTCATAATACTTTCCGTTTTTATCCGCCACAAGTTCTTCGTGACTCCCAAGCTGCACCAGCCCTCCCTCGTGGAAAACCGCTATCTTATCGCAGAAGCGGCAGGAAGAGAGCCTGTGGGAGATATACACTGCCGTCTTTGTTCCCGCAATCCTGTCGAAGTTGGAATAAATTTCATATTC
This sequence comes from uncultured Lachnospiraceae bacterium, assembly GCA_949472775.1. GTDB lineage: Bacteria > Bacillota > Clostridia > Lachnospirales > Lachnospiraceae > UBA3282. The sequence continues at coordinate 60,063 of CASWVG010000012.1, read as the reverse complement.
CGCCAGCGGATCCAGCGCCGCCGTAGGCTCATCCAGCACAATAAAAGGCGCTTTCTTATAGATTGCTCTCGCAATGGCAATTTTCTGCGCTTCGCCGCCGGAAATCTCGATCCCCTCATCGTCATAGTCTTTGTAAAGATACGTCTCCAGCCCTCTCTCCATGGACGCAAGGCGGTCCCCAAAGTCCGCGTCCTTCAGGCATTTTTCGGCTGATTTACCGTCATAGTCACAGGATACGGCAATGTTCTGCGCCAGCGGGAACGGGTACAGGGTGAAATCCTGAAACACCACCGAAAACAGCCCACTGTACTCCTCCTGCTTAAATTTTCTGATATCCACACCATTTAAAAGGATTTCCCCTTCCTGCGGGTCGTACAGTCTGCAGAGCAGCTTGATCATCGTCGTCTTGCCGGAACCGTTCATCCCGACGATCGCCAGTTTCTCCCCGACTGTCAGTTCCATGGACAAGTTTTTCAGCGCATATCTCTCCGTTCCCGGATACCGGAAAGACACATTCCGAAATTCGATCCTGTATGTGCCGTCGCTTCGCTTCTCCACCGGAAGTTTTCCCTGGTACATCTCATTTTCCATACCAATCAGCGCAAGCGTACTGAGCTGTTGTCTCGCCGCCATTGCCAGCGTAGGAATACCGTGAATAACCCCTGCCGCCGCTTCCAGAAAATGCCCGAAAGCGCCCGCAAAGCGCACCACATTTCCCACCGTAATCGCACCGGAAAGCGCGATCATCACGATAATCAGATAAGCGCCCCCATTCGCTGCCGCGCCTGCTGCCGCACCGAAAAACGCTTCCCCGGCATCATTTTTTGAAGCCTGTATCATGGGTTTCCGAAACCCCTCATGCCGCAGGACCTCTGTGGTCCAGCGCGCCATCAGGTCGTAGCCACCATAGATGCGGATGTCTTTGCCGTTCTTGTAATTGTAAGATCCCTGCCCGGCGAAATCCCACGCGAAGCAGAATGTCTCTTCCTTCTCCCGTGCGCTCGTTGCCTCGTGATAACGCCAACGGTCCCTCTGTCTGCCAAAGCGCATCCGCAGGCATACCGAAACCACCTGCACGGCAATCAGAGCCGCCATGAGAATCCATACGGTCATCGTTTTCGACCGAAGCAAAAAAGCCGCCACCGGAAAGCCCACGACCGCCGCGCCGATCAGTTGAAACACGTTCTCCATGATGCCGTTGCACGACCAGAAGACACCGTTGATCCCCGCGCCCCAGTTATTGTCTTTTCGGATTCTGTCCTTCAGTTCCTTGACTTTCGGACTGTCTATTCTCGAAAAGTCCATCTCCAGCATTTTGGTCTGCGTCTCGCACTCGTACAGATAATACATCTGCTCCCTGCGCACTTCCATCCTGTGATAGACGGCCCCCGAGAGAAACTGCAGCAGCAGAATCACAGACACCGACGCCGCGATCACCGCAAGCATTTCCCGGATCCCTGTATGCGCGCGGATACCGTCCAGAATATAAGCTGTCAGCAGTAACTCCGCATAGGGAACCGCCGTCTTAAGCAGCAGGGAAATTGCCATGCCCGGAAAATAATAGCGATCCATCTTCCGCACATACTTTACTATTTTCACAATGTTCTTCCCGTGTTCCCGCATCGGGAGTTTTGTCAGCAGATAATCTGTCGTCATATTCCCTCCATACCGTTTCTTTTGCCGCAGAAGGCTTCCTCTTAAATCAGAACCTCTCTGTCCCTACGCACATCAGCTTCCCCGCGATAGTAACTGCTCTGCACCTCAAACATCCGGGCGTAGTCTCCGCCCGCACGCATCAACTCCTCATGGGTTCCCATCTCTGCGATCTCTCCGTCAGTAAGCAGAATGATGCGGTCGGAAAATTTCGTGCTGGCCAGCCTGTGGGAGATAAAAACCGCCGTTTTCCCCTGCGTATACCGGTTATATTGCTCGTATACCTCACTCTCCGCAAGCGCATCCAGCGCCGCCGTGGGTTCATCCAGAACCATGACCGGCGCGTGCTTATACAGTGCCCTTGCCAGCAGAAACCGTTGCTTCTGCCCGCCCGACAGCTCCACGCCGTCCTCCATCATCGTCTTTGTCATGTAGCTTTGCATATGAATGCCCTGCTTTTTAAAAGTCTGTTGCAGTCCAGCCTGTTCGAGTGCCCTCCACGCCTTCTTCTCATCCACCCTCTCCGCGCGGTCCACGGCAAGGTTTTCCCCCACTGTAAAAGGCAGAATCAATGGCTCTTGAAACACGATCGAAAACAGCCGGTACCATTCTTCCTTCGGAAATTCGTTTCTGTCGATTCCGTTTATGAAAATCTGTCCTTCATCGGGCTCATACATCCCGCACAAAAGTTTGACTAACGTTGTCTTTCCTGCGCCGTTGGCACCCACAAGCGCAAGCTTCTCACCGGAGCGAATGGTCAGATTCAGATCCCGGAATACAGTCTTATCCCCCTCCTCCGTATTTTTATAGGAAAAGCCCACATGTTGAAACGTAATCTCCGGGGGAAGTGAAATGTTTTCCACACACCCGGTTCCACTCTTACGGTTCTCTTCCGGCAGATCCAGATACGCCCTAATGCAGTCCGTGCCGTTCGCTGCGCCGCGCAGTACGGCCAGGGAACTCATGATATTGTTGACAAATCCGGAAAACCCCGTTATAGCTCCGAAATACAGTACAAACTCCCCGGCGCTCACGCCCCCTGTCTGCGTCTGATACAGAAGATACGCATACGCACCCAGATTGCGCACCGCACCCAGCGCAAACCCGATCCTTTCATAGAAAGCGTCTTTTTTCTTCGACAGTCTGGCCAGTTCCCGCAGCTCGCCGATGGTCTGGTCACGCAGACCGGTCATCCATTGCTTCATACCGTAAATGCGGATATCTTTTGCGCCGTTTACATTGCCCATGGCGTTCTCGACACATTGAAAATGTTTCTGCGCCAGAGCTCTTTGTTCGCGCAGCGACTCTTCATATCTGATATGCCTCATATGAATCCCGTAGTTGACAAGCGCCAGAATCAATAGAACCGCGAACACCGGCACGCTCAGACAAGCGAGCACCGTCGAATACAGAAAAAAGCTGAGCACATTCACACACAGGTCAATCGTACCTCTCACCATCCGGGAAACCGCGCACCAGTCCCCGCCCCAGATCGCGTCGTAAACTTTCCAGTGCAATTTCTTGTTTTCCCCCGATTCCTGATCTGCATAACGCAGCCGCAGACTTTTTAGAAAAAACATCCCCATAAGGTTGGTTCTCTGGGTATTATAGAGGTTGTATTTTCCCGCCTCCACACCTTTGTACATACCGTTGGCAAGCATTGCAAGAATGCTGAAACCACCCAGAATAAGAAGCGCCTGACCCGCCGGCACCCTCCGTTCCACCAGATCTATGGCGATCTTTGGCAGATAAATCATAAAAAGCGGCAAAAGCGCCCCGAGTATGATTTCCACCCCGCCAAACACCAGCACAAGCGGCTCATATTTTCTGAAAAGTCGGATGTAAAACCAGATGTCGCTTATGACAGAATTGTGTTTCCATTCCCGTTCGCTGTTACATGTCCCCATTTGTTCTCCTCATTAATAACATGCGTTATCATTATAGCGTATACACCTGCCAGGTTTCGCAGCGTATACAATAATTCTGTGCGAAGCACAGCCCTATATATTCTGACAGACTTGCGCCGCATCAATCGCCTGGCCAGCAACAGCGATACGCTTCGACAGTCACGAACAACTATGTGTGAGTGATAGTCAACGATGACTCCCGGCAACGTCGGCACGCTTCGACAGTCCGCCTGTAGATTATAATAACACAGCAGGCTTTGCCGCAAAAAAAGATGCACGAGCGGTCATACTCGTGCACGAATGGTACAGGGTGCCATGCAGCATGTGCATGGCACAGATGTGAATATATGTTTCAGTCACAAGGGCAGCATAATCTCCGTGGCAAACACGCCCTCCTCATGCTGTCTGTCCAGATAGCCGTGGTACTTTTCCACCACCTTGTCAATGCGCATCAGCCCGAACCCGTGACTGCCCGTGTTCTTGTCGGACAGATAGACACTGTCCGCCTTTTTTGGATTTTCACCGATTGCGTTTATCACATAAATATAGAGCTGTCCTTTTAAGATATCCATATAGACACGGATAAAGCGCTGTCCTTCCTGCCGTATCTTCATACATGCCTCTATGGCATTGTCCATCAGATTTCCGACAATCAGACAGACATCCACCTCAGACAGTGCGGTATCCAGTTTCTCCGGCACCAATGCCTTTGCCTCCACCGCGATTCCTTTGGACGCCGCCACGGAAATCTTACTGTTCAGAATAGCGTCCACCATCACATTGCCCGTCTTAATGACCGTGTCCACCGCAGTCAGATCCTGATCCAGTTCATTCAGATATGCCTCCAGCTCTTTCAGTCTGCCCATAGCCAGGTGGGCTTTCATGGTCTGTATGTGGTTGTGATAGTCGTGCCGCCACCCTCTCGTCTGGCGGTACATATTCTGCACTTCCTCGCAATGCTTTTGCAGCAGTTCTCTCTGATAACGCAGCGTGCGCCTGTCCGCCAGCGCGCCGACTGCATAGTGGAAAATAACCGCAGCCACCGCAAGCAAAACCACAGCCGCAATGACCGCAAATATCCATATCACCGACGTTCCCTGTGCCATACTACCCTCCGTTCCGAAAGGCTTGCGCGGTGAGACGACGCAAAATCTATCCTTTCTCGTTCTGTGCCATACCCTGCCATTTCCCCATCCGACCACTTTTTTCTCTCTCAGCTTCGCCGGAAATGTGCGATAAACGCCCGGTTCACCTCCGCATACATCCGTCTGCTGACCGGAATCCTGCTGCCGCTGTCCAGCACAATCTCTGTCCTGCCAATCCGGCGGATACTTTCCACACGGCACAGATAAGAGCGGTGGCATCTGATAAATCCGTGCGGCCCAAGCATCTGTTCCATCTCGGAAATACTCTCTGCGATTTCTAGCTGCCCGCAGGAACCGTCTCTGACATAGGTTTCCATCACACAGCCATGTCCTCTCGCCTCCACATACAAAATGTGACCCACAGCAGTCTTCATCGTCTCCTCTCTGCCGTGGACCAGCACAAACGCCTCTTTGTCACTCCGCCGCAGCACCTTATCCATACATTGTGCGACCTTTTCCATACGGATCGGTTTCAACAGATAGTGAAGCGCTTCCACCTCGTAGCCGCACCCCATATAATCCGCGATGCCTGTGGTGAATACAATGGCGATTCCCCCATCGCGCTCCCTCACTTTCCGTGCCATCTCAACGCCGTTCATTTTCCCCATCTGGATATCCACAAAGAGAATGTCAAAATCGTTTGTCTCCTCCCAGACAAAGAGAAAACTTTCCGCGCTCAAAAAAGTCTGTATTGAGACAGCCTGTCCCTGTGCCGCGCCCCATGTCTGCAGATATGACGACAGCAGTTCCGTATGTGTTTGTTCGTCCTCAATGATGGCGATCTTTATCATTTCTTCCACCCCAGAGCAGTCCGCCGCCTCTTTCCTCCGTATCAGCCTCAGAAAATCGAGCGGGAATCCCTCACCGCGCTTGTCACATACTGTGGTACAGCAGACTTTCACATGCGGGTCTGCGCATCAAAAACCCCGGCAAGTCATCCTCACCGGGGTCATACTAGCTGGGCTACAAGGATTCGAACCTTGAAATGACGGAGTCAGAGTCCGTTGCCTTACCGTTTGGCGATAGCCCATCAACAATTAAGGATTATAGCGGAAAAAGGACCGTTTGACAAGCCCTTTTTTCCACTTTTTTTAAAAATTTTTAATTTTTTTAAATCAGATCTCGAACATAAGTTCTCCGTAGGTCGGAATCGGCCAGTATTCCTTATCCACGATCATCTCAAGTTCATCCGCCGGAGCGCGCAATTCGTCCATCGCGGCTTTCACCGTATCTTTATAGAAGAATGCCTGTGCCTTTGCGTCTTCCATGACGGAAGCTTCTTTTTCCGCCTTTTTCAGCTTTGCAAGCGCCGTCTGCATTGCCGTCAGCTTCTTGCCGACAGTCTGCAGAAGTTCATCCTGTGTGGTCGCGTCCGCACCCGCCGTCTTTACCGCGTTCACGGTGTCCGCAAGAACCTTCGTGTAGCGGATCACCGCGGGAATAATCTGCTTGCCCGCCATGTCAATCATGGTAAGTGCTTCTATGTTAATGGATTTCGCGTAGGTCTCATAAATGATCTCCTCGCGGGACTCCAGCTCCACCTTTGTGAAGATGCCGAACTTCTCAAACAGTTTCACCGCCTTGTCGGTGGTCAGCGTGCCCGCCGCCTCGATCATGGACTTAATATTCGGAAGTCCCCTTCTTTCCGCCTCAGCCACCCACTCGTCGGAGTAGCCGTTTCCGTTGAAGATGATTCTCTGGTGCTCTGTCATGTATTTTTTAATCAGGTCGTGGATCGCCAGTTCCTTGTTGTCCGCCTGCTCCAGAATGTCAGCCGCCTCGCAGAAAGCCTCCGCCACAATCGCGTTCAGCGTGGTGTTGGGGCTTGCGATGGAGTCCGCACTCCCCACCATACGGAATTCAAACTTGTTGCCCGTGAATGCAAAGGGCGACGTTCTGTTTCTGTCGGTAGCATCCTTCTGGAAATCAGGCAGGGTGCTCACACCCGTTGAGAGCTTGCCGCCCTCCTTGACAGAGGTTGCCTCTCCCGTCTCGATCAACTGGGTCACCACGTCCTCAAGCTGCTCACCGAGGAAAATGGAAATAATCGCCGGGGGCGCCTCGTTCGCGCCGAGTCTGTGGTCGTTGCCAACGTCGGAAGCAGACTGGCGCAGCAGATCCGCATGAATGTCCACCGCCCGCATAATGCACGCCAGCACAAGCAGAAACTGGATATTCTCGTTTGGTGTGTCGCCGGGATCTAAAAGGTTCACGCCGTTGTCCGTGGTGATGGACCAGTTGTCGTGCTTACCCGATCCGTTCACGCCAGCGTAAGGCTTCTCATGTAATAAACAACGCATGCTATGTTTGACAGCCACCCGCTTCATAGTCTCCATCACAATCTGGTTGTGATCCACCGCGATGTTCGCCGTCTCATAGATCGGCGCAAGTTCATGCTGTGCAGGAGCCACCTCGTTGTGCTGGGTCTTTGCCGTCACGCCCAGTTTCCAAAGTTCCTCGTTCAGATCCTTCATATATGCGCCCACACGCTCACGGATGACCCCGAAATAATGGTCCTCCATCTCCTGTCCTTTGGGCGCCGGCGCGCCAAAGAGGGTACGTCCCGCAAACATCAGATCCGTTCTCTTCATGTATAAGTCTTTATCTACCAGAAAGTATTCCTGCTCCGGACCCACAGAAGCAGTCACCTTGGTTGCACCCGTATTGCCGAACAGCCGCACGATACGCAGCGCCTGCTCGCTCAGCGCCTCCATGGAACGCAGAAGCGGCGTCTTCTTGTCCAGCGCCTCACCTGTGTAGGAACAGAACGCGGTGGGGATGCACAGAACCGTTCCACAGCCGGACTCCTTTAAAAACGCGGGGGACGTGATATCCCATGCGGTGTAGCCTCTCGCCTCAAAGGTGGCCCGCAAACCGCCTGAGGGGAAGGAGGATGCGTCCGGCTCGCCCTTGATCAGCTCCTTGCCGGAAAATTCCGTCAGCATCTTGCCCATCTCGTCGGGGTGGGACACAAAAGCATCATGTTTTTCCGCCGTGATGCCTGTAAGCGGCTGGAACCAGTGTGTATAATGTGTCGCGCCGTTCTCCACTGCCCAGTCTTTCATCGCCTTAGCCACGATATTCGCGGTGCTCATGGACAGCTCCCCGCCCTCATTCATCACTTTGACGACTTCCTTGTAAGCGTTCCTCGTCAGCCGCTGCTGCATCTTCCCGAGCGTAAACACGTTTTTCGCAAAAATCTCTTCCACATTGAATACTTCGCTCATAATCTCCTCCATCCGAAGCGTTTTTTGCTGAAAGCCGCGGGCAAAGTCTCCAATTTTGCCCTGCGATCATGGACTTCGCAACGCTTCTATGCAAAGTCCCGATAGAAAAATCAGCGCATCTGCGTTATTTTTCTATCTGTCCTCACCCAGTTTCAAAAAAATGCGCTCCAAAAAACTCCTTTTTTGGAACGCCATCGTTCTGAATACCTGTATACAATTTACGTCTATAAGAATACCTTACTTTTTCTCAAAATGCAAGCAGAAATTTTAAATTTGTCATCAAATCCATTTTTTACCGCAAGAAAGCGCTGTCTCAGCTTTTTATTTCTCCACCCTCAATATATCCCCCACCTCGGGCGTTTCCGAAAGTCTCACGTCGATCGTCTGCTTCGGGTGCGGGCAGGATTCCACAGGATTCCCTTCCGCGTCATACATGGCAAGCACTCTGGCCGGAATGTTCTCCCCGCGCGGCTTCATAATCTCTATATCGTCCCCCACGCTGAACTTATTGCGCTGTTCGATGCGGGCGCAGAGCCGTCTCCGCCCGTTTTTCTCCGCCGCATCCGCTCCCGGCTCAACGCCGTCTGCCGCTGCCACGCTATCCGCCAGTAACTTGCTGTTCGCCGCCGTATCTCCTGCTGCCGTGCCGCGTTCTTCCACTACCGCCCCCACAATCCCGAGATAAATGTACTCGCTCACATAGGTACTCTCATCGTAGATCTGGGTATTCTCGTCCGCCTTTCCGAAATAAAAACCGGTGGTAAACTTCCGGTAGGTACACTTGGCAATTTCCGCCCGATACCAGTCCATATTAGCGAGGTAGCGCTCCCTGGAAGCAAAATAATCATCTATGGCCCGCCTGTAGGTGCGCGCCACTGTCGCCACGTAGAGCGCAGTCTTCATCCTTCCCTCGATCTTGAAGCTGTCGATGCCCGCATCCACCAGTTCGGGAATGTACTCAATCATATTCAGATCCTTGGAGTTGAAAATAAAGGTGCCCCTGTCGTTCTCAAAAACGGGCAGATACTCTCCCGGTCTCGTCTCCTCCACCAGCGCGTACTTCCACCGGCAGGGATGGGTACAGGCGCCGTGGTTTGCGTCCCGCCCGGTAAAATAGTTGCTCAGAAGGCAGCGTCCCGAGTAGGAAATACACATCGCCCCATGCACAAAGCTCTCGATCTCCATCTCTTTCGGAATATTTTCCCGGATTTCCTTTATCTCCCGCAAAGAAAGCTCTCTTGCAGACACCACCCGCTTCGCCCCCTGTTCATGCCAGAAGCGGTAAGTCATATAGTTTGTATTGTTCGCCTGCGTGGAAATGTGGACATCGATTTCCGGGCAGATTTCCCTTGCAAGCGCAAACATGCCTGGATCCGCTATGATCAGCGCGTCCGGCTTCAGCTCTCTCAGTTCGCAAAAGTACGCTTTCGCCCCCTCCAGGTCATAGTTGTGCGCCAGAATATTCGCGGTCACATACACCTTAACGCCCCGCTCATGGGCAAAGGCAATGCCCTCTGCCATCTCCTGTGCCGAAAAATTTTTCGCCTTTGCACGCAGCCCAAAAGCTTCGCCGCCGATATACACCGCATCCGCTCCAAAAATAACAGCCGTTCTTAATACCTCCAGGCTGGCGGCAGGCACTAGAAGCTCCGGCTTCTTTTTCTCTTTTACCATATCCGATTCCTCTCGGGAATGCCTGCTTCCCGGCATTCTCCAGTGTGACGTTCAGAAGTGCCTGGCATCGCGTCCTATGGCGCCGTGTCTTTCGGACTTCTTGTCACGCAGCTTACCGTCACTCCGTCTCCCACAGGCAGCACCACCGTCCGCAGCGCCTCATTGTGCGTCAGTTCAAAAAGATACTCCCGCATCCGGCTGTGGATCGTGCGATTCCTTCTCTCCACAGCAAACCGGGATTCCAGAATATCGCCGTCCTGCAGCACGTTATCGGACACCAGGAGCCCTCCGGGTGCAAGGAGCCGCAGAATTTCCGGCAGAAAATGTATATACTGCCCCTTTGCCGCATCCATAAATATGAAATCATAGGGACCCGTAAGTTCTTTCAGAATATCCGCCGCGTCTCCTTCCAACAGCGTGATAACGTCCTGTTTTCCCGCCCGCTTGAAGTTTTCCTTTGCCACAGGGATTCGTTTTTCGTACTTTTCTATGGTAGTGACCCTGCAGCCCTCGGGGGCATATTCACTCATCAAAAGCGCAGAAAAACCAATGGCGCACCCCACTTCCAAAATGGACATGGGCTTTTGCACTGCCAGCAGGAACCGCAGCAATCCCTGTGTCTGCGTGCGTATAATCGGCACATTGGTTTCCAAAGCTTCACGTTCTATCTGATCCAGAAAAGGAGTGTTACCCGCGTCCAGAGAAGCGAGAAAGGTGTCCATGCGCTCACCTGAAATCACTGTGACTCTCCTTCCGTATCCTCTTCTCCCTCTTCCGGGGCATCCGTCGCCATCACGTCCATCATCTCTTCCGCAGTCATTGCGGTGCTCAGATCATAGATGCCAGGCTGTATTTTACCATGGTTTTCTGACAAAAGTTCCTGCAGCAGGAAAAGTTTCGCGTCACGAATCAGTCCCCGCTCCTCAAGCATCTCTCCTACCTCCATGACGGACACGGGATCTTTCACGCTCACACTGATCGTTCTGCCCTCCCCGAGAGATACAGGCTTCTCTGTAAAGATACGGTAACCGTAATCGTAGGACACTGTGGACGCTTTTATAATATATGAAGCGGCGAAAATTAAAACCACTATTTTTATGATCAGTTCCAGTGTGGAACCGATTACTTCTTTTATACTCATCGCTATACCTCAAAATCTATTTCATCTGCCAACAATACATAAACTTCCTGCATCATGCGGCAGAATGCCAGTTCGGCACGCAGAAAATCGTCCACAAGGGGATTCTCCCTGAACTTTTCATATTCCCGTTCAAAAGCCTCCACACAGTCAAGCATATCCTCGCTGTCAGTCTCATTCTGTAAATCAAAATTGCGCTGCCGGAACTCATTCACCTTATCGTAAAGCTCCGGCTGCTTCTTGATCTTTTCTCTCTGGTAGTAATATTCCCTGTAAGTATCGGAGGTCATAATCTTATCTGCAAAATCTCTGGCTGCCTCTATGATCTCTTTATCAGACATAATGTGTTCTCCTTTTTTCATGATGCCGCCTGGCACACGCCTATTCGAAAAACCGCATCTTCAATGCTTTCCCGCTACTTTATAGCTGATTTTGCTCATTTACAGGCACTCAGCCCGCGCATCTGTGCGTTCTTGAAAATGCATAAGCATGATTTTCGCTCTCACACAATGCGCGGCCAAGGTATTAGACTTCCATAATAATCGGCAGTATCATCGGCCTTCTCTTGGTCTTCTTCCAGACAAAATCACTCAGCACGTCCTTCACAGTGCTCTTAAGTTTACCCCAGTCGGTCTTACCTCTGTCAAGGCAGTCCTGTACCGCCTCCGCCACAAGAAGCCTTGCCTCATCGAGAAGTTCGTCGGACTCTCTCACATAGACAAATCCCCTTGACACGATATCGGGACCGGAAATAAGCTGGTCGCTGTGGGACTCCAACGCCATCACCACAATCATGATGCCGTCCTCCGCCAGATGCTGCCTGTCGCGCAACACCACATTTCCCACGTCGCCCACGCCAAGACCGTCTACCAGAATCGCCCCTACTGACACTCTTTCGTTAATAACCGCACGCTCATTATCCATCTCCAATACGTCGCCGGACTGCAGCATAAAAATATTTTCCTTAGGAATACCAAGTTCCGCCACAATCTTCGCCTGCGCTTTGCGGTGTTTATACTCACCGTGGACAGGAATTGCATACTTGGGCTTTACCAGCGAATAGATCAGCTTGATCTCCTCCTGGCAGGCGTGCCCGGACACATGCACGTCCTGGAAAATCACATCCGCGCCCTTCATCTGCAGTTCGTTAATAATATTTGTGACCGCCTTCTCGTTGCCCGGTATCGGATGGGCAGAGAAAATAACGGTATCTCCCGGCATGATGGATATCTTTTTATGGTTATTGCCCGCCATGCGGCTTAAAGCCGCCATACTTTCGCCCTGGCTGCCAGTCGTAATGATAACCGTCTTCTCCGGGGGATAATTTTTCAGTTCCTCCACATCGATCAGTGTCCTGTCCGCGATCTGCAGATAGCCCAGTTTGGAAGCCGTGTCGATAATATTTACCATGCTCCGGCCTTCCACCACAACTTTCCTGTCAAATTTTTCCGCCGTATTGATGATCTGGCGTACCCTGTCCACGTTAGACGCAAAGGTAGCGATCAGAATGCGGGTGTCCTTATGCTCCAGAAACAGGGAATCCAGCGTCTTTCCAACCGTCTTCTCGGAGGGTGTAAATCCTGCCCGCTCCGCGTTGGTGGAGTCGCACATAAGCGCCAGCACGCCCTTTCTCCCGATCTCCGCAAATCTCTGTAAATCGATGGCATCGCCGAACACCGGCGTATAATCCACCTTAAAATCTCCCGTGTGCACCACCACGCCCGCCGGAGAATAAATCGCCAGCGCCGCTGCGTCCACAATACTGTGATTCGTCTTGATAAACTCGATGCGGAACTGCCCCAGATTAATGGACTGCCCGAACTTAACCACCTTCCTCTTGGTGGTCTTCATCAGCCCATGCTCCTCCAGCTTATTCTCTATAATACCCATAGTCAGCTTCGTCGCGTAAATCGGTATGTTCAGTTCCTTTAATACATAGGGCAGCGCCCCGATGTGATCCTCATGTCCGTGGGTGATCACAAACCCCTTTACTTTCTCTGCGTTTTCCTTCAAATAAGTAATATCCGGTATCACCAGATCGATTCCCAGCATCTCGTCCTCCGGGAATGACAGGCCGCAATCCACAACAACAATGCTATCCTCATATTCAAAGGCAGTAATATTAAGCCCAATCTGCTCAAGCCCGCCTAATGGGATAGCTTTCAGCTTACTCGCTGACCTTCCTTCTTCATTTTTTTTCAAAAAAATTACCTCCACTTTCTATTTTATGATATCTACGTCATCCATTATCTTTTCAAACACGGCCGCCACCGCGTTTAATGTTTCATCATCCTCCACTATCTCGTACACTGCTTCCGCCTCCTCCGACGCGGAAACGTCGCACAAAATAAGCGCTTCTCCATCCTCACCTTCAGAGTCCGTCACCAGAAGGTAATTCACTCCACCGATCATCGTCTGTTCCAGTATATAAAACTCGACAGCACCGCCCTCCTCCGGTGTAAATGTAATTTTTTCCATATGTCCTCCATACTCTGATGCCTGTGAAATTTATCTCAGTCTAAATATTGCGTCAATGACCTAATTGTCTCAGTTCTTAAGACAACGTTTCGCGCGAATCCAGATACCCCTGCAATATCAGACATGCCGCGATCTTATCCACATAGTCCTTGCGGTTTTCCCTGCGGATTCCCGCCTCCATCATCGCTTTATCCGCCGCCACCGTCGTCAGTCTCTCGTCCCACATCACGACAGGAAGCCCCGTGCGCCGCTCCAGCTTATCCTTAAATTCGAGGGAAAACTGCGCCCGCTCCCCCAGCGTATCGTTCATATTCTTCGGAAGCCCCAGTACAATCGTCTCTACCTCGTACTCCTCGATCAGCGCCTCAATGCGCGCAAGCGTTTGTCTCAGCTTGTTCTCTTCCTTGCGTCTGATAATTTCGATCCCCTGCGCCGTAATAAGCAAGGGGTCGCTGATGGCTACCCCCACCGTTTTGGAACCGAGATCCAGCCCCATAATTCTCATTTGTCTTTTCCACCGTCATTGACCCTTCTGGTCAATCCCTCTTCGATCCGCCAATGGAATTTTTGATATATTCCACCAGCATTTCCTCCACAAGCTCGTCCCTCTCCACTTTCATAATGAGGCTCCGCGCACTCTTATGACTGGTAATGTAAGTGGGATCGCCGGACATAATATAACCGACGATCTGATTGACCGGGTTGTAACCCTTCTCCGTCAACGCCTCGTATACCGTAGATAACACGAGCTTCACACCTGTCTCCGGCTCTGTCTCCACAGTAAAAAACTGAGTATTTTCCAAATCCTGATCCCGCATATTCTCACGCCCTTATCTATTGTTATTATTATTACCATTATTTATAGAAAAAATCAACCGCTCTGCCTCTGATCCCAAAGAAGACAGGCGCCAGATCCTGTGCAAACCGTTACCATATTTTACCATAAATGAAATACCACAGCAACGCCTATTTCGCGCCTATCCTGCCTTTCCTGCGCATCCAACCGGCTTTCTGCATCGCTTAAATCATATTACCGCCCCGCGCAATCTCCGATCAGCAAAACATTCTCCTCCAGAAAGGATGCCAGCCTGCCCGAAATAATGCGGTTTTGCACATTCTCCCCCGGCACTGCCTCTCTGGCCGCCTTTAAATAACGGGTGGTATGTCCGATCCAATACGCCTTCCCTTCTCTTTTCACAAGTTCCTCGAAGAGAACCTCCTCTGTTTTCCCCAGAAACATATTCCGGTATGCGCAGGACATCTCCCGCTCCAGCTTCATCAGCCGGTCACTCCTCTTCGCCTTTTCCGCCTCCGTCAGTTGTCCTTCCATAGCCGCCGCACGGGTGCCCTGTCTTCTGGAATACTTGAAAATATGCATCTCGTAAAAGCCCACACGCCGCAGGAAATCCTCGGTCTGCGCAAACTCTTCCTCCGTCTCCCCGGGAAATCCCACGATCACGTCCGTTGTAATCGCCGGGTTTTCATAATGTTTTCGCAGTCTATCCACCGCACCCAGATATCCTGCCGTATCATAGCGCCGGTTCATCCTGCGAAGCACAGTATCACTGCCGCTTTGCAGGGAGAGGTGGAAGTGTGGGCATACCTTCGGCAGTACACTGATTGCCGCCGCAAATTCCTCCGTCACAATCCCCGGCTCCAGAGAGCCGAGACGTATTCTCTCAATCCCTTCTATTTCAGAAAGCTTTTCCAACAGGCGGACGAGTTCGCTGCCGCCCCGGTCAACCCCGTAGGAGCTGATATGAATACCTGTCAGCACCACTTCCCGGTAGCCCGCCTCCGCCATACCGCGGGCTTCCTTCAGAATATCTTCTTCCAGGCGGCTTCTGATCCGCCCCCTTGCATAAGGAATGATACAGTAGGAGCAGAACTGGTTGCACCCGTCCTGAATCTTGATGTAAGCGCGTGTGTGCTCCGCCGTTGTCTTCAGGGTCATCTCCTCGTAGGGCGCGTGGGCGATGTCGATTGTATCTATCACAGACCCGGTCTTCGCCGCTGTTCCCCGCTTTCCTTCCTGCCGGTCTGCCGGCGCTGCTCCCTGTCCTGCGTCGGTTACGGCCCGGTTCGGTTCTTCCTGCGCTCCGCCCCTGCTCTCCAGATATGCTTCTAAAATCTCCACCAGATCCTTCTTCCGGTTGTTTCCGACAGCCAGATCCACCGTGCCGTCCTTCTCAAGCGTCTCCTGTCCGGTCTGCACATAACAGCCCACCGCCACCACGACAGCGTCCGGATTTTTCTTCCTGGCCCGGTGAAGCATCTGTCTGCTTTTCCTGTCCGCGATATTCGTCACCGTACAGGTGTTCACGATATATATATCAGCTGCTTCATCAAATGGTACAATTTTATATCCCTTTTCTTGTAACATTTGTTGCATATAGTCCATTTCATAGGCGTTTACCTTGCAGCCCAGATTATGTAATGCTACACTTTTCATAGTAATCCCCGCATTTTTTGTATTGTTTTATCATTGACTTTTGCTCTTCCAACATTTAGTATAATACCCAGAAGGTATAAAAATTAAAGGAGGTAATTCCGCAATGAAAACAGTACAGATTTCTTTAAATTCTATCGATAAGGTTAAATCTTTTGTGAATGATATCACAAAGTTTGATTATGATTTTGACTTGGTATCCGGCAGATACGTTATCGATGCGAAATCCATCATGGGCATCTTCAGCCTGGATCTGTCCAAGCCCATCGACCTGAACATCCATGCAGAGGATGGCACAGATGAGGTTATGGAGACATTGAAGCCCTACATCATGTAATCGCGGCTTCGGCGTACATCAAAGAGTAAAGAGCAGCTCGGGAAAGATCCCGGGCTGTTTTTTATTTTTTTATACATGAAAAACGCTCCATGCGGAGAATGCCGCATTTCAGGCATTCTCCCATGTGAGACGGAGCTGCCTGGCAACTCCGTCTCACGTTAGCCTTGCACCACGATCACCTCGTCCGTCTCCAGCGCCTTCGCAACCAGCTCCTCAATCCCCTCCTGCAGATTCTGCTCATGCCGCTTGATGATATTCAGATTCGGCTTCGTCACGGGATGCTTTGCCACAAAAATGGTGCAGCAGTCCTCGTAAGGCAGAATGGAAGTCTCATAGCTGTCGATTCGTTCCGCAATATCCACAATTTCCATCTTATCAAAACCGATCAGAGGTCTGTAGACAGGCATGGTGCACACCTCGTTCGTTGCCGCCAGACTCGCCATGGTCTGTGAAGCCACCTGTCCGATACTCTCGCCCGTAATCAGCCCCAGACACTCTGTCTCCCTCGCAATATGCTCCGCAATGCGCATCATATAGCGGCGCATGATAATGGTCAGCTCATCGTGAGGACACTTGTCATAGATATAAAGCTGAATATCGGTAAAATTAATGACATGGAGCCAGACAGGTCCCGCATAAGCCGCCACCTTTTTCGCCAGATCCACCACCTTCTGTTTTGCCCGCTCACTTGTGTACGGCGGCGCGTGGAAATACACGGCGTCGATCTTCACCCCGCGCTTGGCGATCATCCAGCCTGCCACCGGGGAATCAATACCGCCGGATAAAAGAAGCATCGCCTTGCCACCCGTCCCTACAGGCATACCGCCGGGACCTGGTATGATCTCGGAGTAGAGATAGATCTTGTCCCGGATTTCCACATGCAGAAGGATGTCCGGGTTGTGCACGTCCACATGCATTTCCGGATAAGCGTCCAGAATCACGCCGCCCAGTTCCTCATTGATCTGCATGGAATTAAGCGGATAATTTTTGCGCGCACGCCTTGCCGCGACCTTAAAACTTCTGTTCCGGTCCTGGTACACGTCACCGATATAGCGCACCACATCCTGCCCCAGCTTTTCGAAGCCCTCGTCCTCCACATGGACGACGGGACAAATACCGGAAATGCCGAACACCTTTTTTAAGCTCTCCACTGTTTCGTCGAAGTCAAAGTCTGACTGCGCATCCACATAAATGCGCCCGTCCGTCCGGCGTACCGCGAACTCGCCTTCCGCCTTTTTCAAAGCATACTTGATCTGCCTAACCAATGCCTCCTCAAAGAGGTAGCGGTTTTTTCCCTTCACGCCGATTTCCGCGTATTTGATAAGAAATGACTTGTACATATTTTCTCCTTCACTCTGGTTGGCAGATAATTGAAAACCCTATCGCAACACCATAATAGTTGTCGAAATAGTATAACCATGAGCAGACCCCTTGCAGACTGTTTAAGTCCTTCGGATAAACCCCGGCGGTACCTGACGGGCTGCTTTCGACCCTGTCCGGAACGGAGCGCGGGTGCGTCTGCACTGGTTATACTATTTGTATCAATGCAGGAAATAACAAAGTTTCACAGACATCTAGTGTCTCGTATACCGTCTCAGCATCGGTACAATCTCTTCCAGGTTCTGGCAGGTATACGCGATCTCTTCCTCCGTTGTAAATCCCGAAAGGCTGAACCGGATGGTGGACTCCAGAAGTTCCTTTTCCACACCGACCGCCCGCAAGGTCGCGGATGGCTGCGGCTTATGCGCCGCACAGGCACTCCCCGCGGAAACATAAATACCGCGTTCCTCCAAAGCGTGTAAGAGCACCTCGCTGCGGACCCCTCTGAAAGAAACGCTCACGATATGGGGCGCTCCCTCCCTGCCGGGACAGCCGTTAATTACCACGTCGGGAATTGTTTTGACCCCTTCAGTCAACTTCTCCCGCAGATTATACATTCTGTCCACATCCTGTTCCAGATCCTGATACACCAGCTCCGCCGCCTTGGCGAAGCCCGCAATACCGGGCAGGTTTTCTGTTCCGGAGCGGAGTCCCCGCTGCTGGCCGCCGCCGTACATAATGGGACTGACCTTCGCGCCGTCCCGCATATAGAGAAGACCGATGCCTTTCGGTCCATGAATCTTATGACCGCTGGCGCTCAACATGTCAATATGCATTTTCCCGGGATAGATGCGCGCCTTGCCAAAACCCTGCACCGCATCTACGTGGAAAAGCGTTTTCGGGTTCCTTCTTTTGATGAGCGCACCCGCCTCCGCAATGGGCTGTACGCTTCCGATTTCATTGTTAGTATACATGACGGAGACCAGTATCGTGTCCGGTCTGACCGCCCGCTCCAATTCTTCCAGAGAAATTTTCCCCTGCCTGTCAACGGAAAGATATGTCACCTCAAACCCCTGATTCTCCAGATAGGACATGGGCTGCAATACCGCCGGATGTTCAATCTTTGTGGTGATCAGATGGCGTCCCGTTCTGTGGTTTGCCATCGCCGCGCCGACCAGCGCGATATTATCCGACTCCGTTCCACCTGAGGTAAAGAAAATCTCTTTTTCATTCACCTTTAAAATTTTTGCAAATGTCTCGTTCGCGTATCTTAAGTAGGCTTCCGCCTCCACTCCTTTATGGTGCAGGCTGGAAGGATTTCCATAATCTTCGCACAAAATCCTGTGCATCAACTGCGCGGCGTCCTCAAAGCAGGCGGTCGTCGCGGAATTATCCAGATATACTTCCATTTCTGCCGTTTCCTTTCCAGCTGCAATGTGCAGTGCCCGCTCGATAAGCCTTACGGCTCTCCTTCCTGTGGGCTGTCTGTGCGCCGCCTCGGTGAGCAGGCTCCCCGTCTCACCTTTTTCAATGTCCGCGCACTACCCATTGCCATCGCGTATATATTTAAGATATGAACTTTATTCAAAATGGTACATCAGCCACGACAGCACCGCAAGTCCGGCCGTCTCGGTGCGCAGGATTCTTTTTCCCAGTGTGATCGGCACTATGCCTGCCGCAATTGCCTCGGAAACCTCGCTCTCCTCGAAGCCGCCCTCCGGGCCGATAAAGACAGCCACACTCTCACCTGGGCGTATCGCCTCAATGACTCTTTTCGTATGCGCCATATCCTCCGCCAGCTCATAGGGAATCAGCTTTGTGTCCATGTCCCGCGCATAAGCTGCCGCCTCCTTCATAGTCATGGGCGCCTTCACCGAAGGAATGACTCCCCTTTTGCTCTGCTTTGCCGCCGCCTCCGCAATGCCCTGCCAGCGGTTCACTTTCGCCCGCGCCTTCTTCTCGTCAAGCTTCACCACACAGCGGTTCACCGCCATGGGGATCACTTCATACACGCCCAGCTCCACAGCCTTCTGCACGATGAGCTCCATCTTATCTGCCTTGGGAAGTCCTTGAAAGAGATAAACTTTTGAGGGCAGTTCCACCCCTTCTTCCCTGACAAACCGCAGGGAACAGATCACCTGGTCCTGTGTAAATTCTTCGATACCGCAGCGGTATTCCTTTCCATCCACACCATTTTTGACCGCGATCTCCTCGCCAGCCTTCAACCGCAGAACGTTTTTTATATGATTGACGTCGCTGCCCGTTATCGTCACTTTTTTATCCTGAATCTGAGATGGTTCCACAAAAAACTGATACATTTACCTGCTGCCTTTCTTCAGCCCGCGAATTTCCTGTTTCAATTTCCGCGCGTGTATATGCTGTACAAGCTTCACAAACAATGCAAACACAAGCACCCCGGCAACAGCACCCGCGCTGTCAATACACACATCCGAAAACCGTCCGGAACGGCCAGCCACAAAGAGCTGGTGAAACTCATCCGTGGCGGCATAGACGGCAGTCGCGCCGGCGGCTGTCACACCCCTTCGCAGAAAGCTCATCTCCCACTGACCGATCCATATGTAGAGAAGAACGGACAAAATGCCGAACTCCGTCATATGTGCCGCCTTCCTCACCAAACCTTCTATGGTGTCCGCAATCTCCTTCACCCGCGCGTCGCTCAGATCCAGATGAAAAAAAGATCTGGTTGAACTCACCATGTGGTAGGTGAAGCTCTCGCTCACCGCGCCGGACTGCTCTTTGGTCTGTGCGGAAAAGGCAAATATTATGCACATCCACACAATTGCCAGCACACCCGCCAGATTTCTGAGCATCACCATTCCGAATTTTTCTTCCGTTTTCCTCATATTCCGCCCCATTCATAACGCGCGTTATTTATATGGCAGACCACTAAACTATTCTCTTTCAGTCATCATCCCATAGTCGCGTCATTCATTTATGTCCCCAAAACACGGTTGCACAATTTTGCTTCAACCTTTCCGCGCCGTTACAGACCGCCACTCACCCAGAGCTTTCACTTCCACAACCGTAAGCCCTGCCGCTTCCATGGCGTCCTCCACCAGATTTTCCTTGCCCTCGATAATACCTGAGGTAATATAGACACCGCCTGGTTTCAGACATGGCACGATCACCGGCGTCAGCGGTACAAGTACATCCGCCAGAATATTTGCCACCACAATATCATAACACCCGTAACCAACTTCGTCCTGCACCGCTTTCTCCGTAATGATATTGCCAGTCAGCAGCGAAAAATCCTGCTTCCGGATGCCGTTGGCCTCCTTATTCTGCGCCACAGCCTCCACCGCACAGGGATCCAGATCCGTGCCCACGGCATGCTCCGCACCATACATCAGTGCGATAATCGAAAGAATACCGCTGCCGGTGCCTACGTCAAGAAGTTTTGTCCCGGATGTCACATATTTTTTGATCTGTCCGATGCACAGTCTTGTCGTCTCATGCATACCCGTGCCAAAGGCTGTGCCCGGGTCAATGTGAAGGATCTTCTTATCCCTGTCCTCCTCCTTCACTTCCTCCCAGGAAGGAATCACGAGAAGGTCGTCTATGTAAAACTGATGAAAATACTGCTTCCAGTTATTGATCCAGTCGATATCCTCGGTTTCTGATACCGAAACGCTCCCTTCTCCGATCTCCATGAACAGACGGACTTCCGACAACGCCTCCTCAATTTTGGCAAGCACGCTCTCTTTGTCCGTCTCCTCTCCGTCAAGGTCGAGCGTTCCGCCCTCCTTTTCCTCCACGAAAAAGCTGAGGTACGCCACCCCGTCATCCGCCTCACTCTCCGGCAGGATATCCACAAACATCTGCTCTTTCTCCAACGGCGAAAGGGGCACTTTGTCCTCAATCTGTGCCCCCTCAAGCCCTCTGTCGTAGAGCTCGCTGATGATGATATCCTCCGCCTCCACGACCGTTTTTATTCTGAATTTCATCCACTTCATATCCAGATTTTGCCCTTTCTATCCAAGGCTGTCCCGCCTCTTCCGGCAGATCGCTCTTATCTTTCTTACTTCCTATCGCTAAGCTCCAACAGCTTTGTCTTTAATTCATTCTCCATCGTGCGCATCTCTTCCTCGGCAACCCTTCTCTTCTCCCTGCCGTCAGCCTGTATCTTCATCACCTCATCCAGGGTGGCAATCAGATTCGCATTGGTGGTTTTCAATGTCTCCATGTCAATGATACCACGCTCTGACTCCTTCGCGCTCTCAATGGCGGAAACTTTAAGCACTTCCGCGTTTTTCCTCAAGAGCTCGTTTGTCATATCAGACACTTCTCTCTGGGCCCGGGCAGCCTGCTCCACATGGTTGACTCCCAGCGCAAGCACCATCTGACTCTTCCAGAGCGGGATGGTATTCACAATGGTGGACTGAATCTTTTCCACCATCATGGTGTCGCTGTTCTGTACCAGTCTGATCTGCGGTGCCGTCTGGATGGACACCATTCTGGTCAGTTCCAGATCGTGCAGTTTTTTCTCAAAACGGTCGCAGAGCGCCTCCAGGTCTCTCGCCGCCTGCGCGTCCTCCGGCAGACCGCTCGTCTTCGCCTTCTCCAGAAGCTGCGGCAGCTCCGTCTCCCTCGTCTCGGCAAGTTTTTTCTTGCCCGCCAGTATGTACATGGAAAGCTCTTTAAAGTAAGTCAGGTTCAGCTCGTACATCTTGTCAAGAATAGAAATATCCTTTAAAAGCTGTACCTGATTGTCCTCCAGCGCCTCACAGATTTTATTGATATTCGTCTCCGCCTTGGAGTACTTTGACTTCATGGATTCAATCTTGTTGGCCGGTTTCTTAAAAATCCCAAGAAATCCTTTTTCCTCCTCATCGAAGTCCCTAAGCTGCGTCACCACATTGGAGAGCATGTCCCCGACCTCTCCCAGATCTTTCGTCTTCACATTCTCAAGCGCACTGCCGGAAAAATCCGCCATTTTTTTCTGCGTGCCTACGCCATACTGTAAAATCGCCGTGGAATTGTGCAGATCGATCTGCTTCGCAAACTCGTCCACCTGCCGTCTCTCCTCGTCGCTCAGAACCGAATCGTTCAGATCGTCCTTAAGCTCCTTCGCCTTCGGAATCTCCACCAGAGGCTCCTTTTCCTTCACCGTATCCTCCACTTCCCCAAACACCAGAGTCGGCGCCTGCTGTTCCATCACGTCAATTTCGTTCATACCTTCCTCCTTATTCCTTTCCGTTCAGCACACCCATTCGCAAAACGCACGCTCCGTGCTTCCCCGCTGCCGCACAGCTACAGCCTGTACAGCGCGCATTCGCCTCCTAAAGCGGGCGTTCCCTCATCGCTTCCTTTTCCTGCCAAGTTCCTGCAAAGATGAAATTTGCTCTGACTGAACTGTTTTATAAGTACCCATCCTGCTTCAATATCGTATGTAAGGCT
Source organism: uncultured Lachnospiraceae bacterium (assembly GCA_949472775.1). Classification (GTDB taxonomy): domain Bacteria; phylum Bacillota; class Clostridia; order Lachnospirales; family Lachnospiraceae; genus UBA3282. The sequence continues at coordinate 37,317 of CASWVG010000012.1, read as the reverse complement.
GAAATATCCGACTGGATATCCCACGCCTTTTCCCGGAACAATTCATCCAGGAACTTTTCAAATGCCTCGTTTATATTGTCCACGGCCGTCTCAATCTCCCGCTTCGTCTGTTCTATATTAGACAAGTCTAACTGCTGTCTGTCCAGATCACGGTATGCTTCCAGAAGTTTTTTCGTGGTGGGAAGGTAAAAACTCAGCATCTTTCTAAGCTCCGATGCAAGCTCCGGCTCCTTCTCTACCTGGTCGAAAATCCGCGTGACCAGAAGCTCCAGGCGATCCAGCTTATCTGACATTTCCTCACCGGGAATCTCGTCATTGCACTGTCTGATCAGGCGTACATAGCTTTTTCCTTCCTCAATCACTTCGGCCGCCTCACCGAGACGTTCCTTTTCCTGCCGCCTGCGCTCGTCGGCCAGCTTTTCAATCTCCAGTTTTTTCTGCTCCTCCTCATAGTTCTTCTGGGTGAGCATATACTGGTCGTACATCTCGTCGCTGGCAATCAGGCAGGTCTGCTTCTGATCCAGATGCGCCTGCTTGAACATACCAAGCTGAATCATCTGCCGTAAGTCCTTCACAATGAACCGTTCGCTCTTACCCGTCCGCTGCGCCATATCCTGGATGGAACAGTACAGCTTGTCCTTCACCATACCGACATATCTCTTATAGCGTTTCGCCCGTCCTGTCAGCCTCGATCCGTGAATGCCAAGCCAAAGGCCTGCCGCGGTAAAAATCCCCGAGATACCCACAGGAACTATATTTCCAGCCACCTTGTAAGCGATCAGTTCACCTACCGAGCCCAGCAGGGCAAGCGCCGAGATCCCCATCAGACCATAACCTGCCCCCATACACATCACACCGGACACCGTGCCCTTCGGCGTGCTCTGGAACAATCTGGTATCCAGACGCCTGTTGGGCCGTTTATACAGCGGGCTTGCCGCATAGGGACTTACCGGCGCGCTTCCCGCGTTCTGGCCCCATCCGCCCGGCGCACCATAGCCCGCGTTCCCGCCAAAGCCGCCCTGCGCATTACGGCCCGGATTTCCACCGAAGCCCCCCGCCGCATGACCGATGCTCTCACCTACTGTCTCCACCGCGCGTCCGATGCCGTTTCCCACATCGTTCACCGCCCGGTTCACACTCTCGCCAACCGTTCCGACCGTGCGACCCACTTCCCGCATGGTGCGGTTTATGGTGTCATTCACTGTGTCGCCAATATTCTTCCCCAGATTCGTAAAATTGCCCGTGTCCACCGCCTGCTGTACCTGATCCCGGATATCCTCACCGGCCCGGTACCACTCATTCTTGTCCATATTCCACGAATTCTCCATACTCATCCCAGATATTGCAAATCCAAGTGCTTCCCTGATTAAAGACGATCTCCTCTCCCGCCTCATCATAGAACTTCGCGGGCGTAAAGTCCCCGTCAAAACGCTTCCAAGTGCCCTTGATTACCTTGCCGTTTGTAAAGACAATGGCTTCGCCCTCTCCGTGTACGCCAAAGGCAAGATAGTCGTGCGAATCCCGGACTTCTCCGCGACAGTACTGGAACACCACGTTTCTGACAGTGAGCTGCTCTCCCGTAAGCTCGTCGATCTGCTTCTTGCCATCCTGATATCGGTAGTAGAGATGGTCTTGCGGATTATACTCAAAATAAGGATGGTACGCGCCGTAGCCTCCCGAATTTTTCCCGGACTTTCCGCCGGGATAGACATAGGAAGCCTCCTCGTTATCCTCATACTCTGCCCGCATGTCATCCGCCACAAAAAGGAAAGGCGGCACATAAGCGTCATCATAATTCCAGTCATAACCCAGTCTGTCCACCGCTTTGAACAGGCCGTCAATAAAAAGATATCCTGTAAATTCCGTTGCATAGCCGGGGCGCTTGTGTCTGCCGTAGGCCTCGTCCGCCGGATTATGGATGCCCACCACCGCCGCGCTGACGTTATAATAGTTCGGGCGGTTGATCAGCTCCTCCACATAGGGTACTGCCAGACCCCAGTTACAGTAAATCGCCTCATAGCCCATAGCCTGATAGACATAATAATCTCTGCTCGACCGGACCGGTCCGATTCTGTCCAGATCATCAAAATTCTCAAACACACCCATCAGACGGGTGATACGACCCTCCACAGGCGCTTCATAGATAATTCCCGCGCGGGAAAGCCCGTATTGCGGCAGTGCCGGCGCATTGTTCGGTATCATTACGGCAATCGGCCTTCTCTGCGCCTGTTTCACATCCGTCCATTCTCCGGTCAGATAGCTCTGAATCTTTCCATCCTTTTCCACCCGCTCTTCGATTACAAAAGAAGCAGGCTCCTCCTCTTCTTCCGGTTCCTCTTCCTCCGCAACAGGTTCCTCAAGATCCTCCGGTTCAATCGGCTCGATCTCCAGTTTCGGCCTCTCTTCCGGCTCCTCCTGTGCTTTGGCACAGCCCGCCAGAAAAAGCGCCAATATACAAATTAAAAGGATTCCTTTACTTGTCTTCTTTTTTGTACTTTTCATATGCTTTCTGTATACCTCACTTATCCTTTTCTCATGGTCAGTATCTGTTCCTGCTGCTATTTTATACTACCATAAAAACGCAATAAAAGCGAAGGAAAATTATGAAACCTGCCCTCACCGGAATTTTCGGTGAAGGCAGGAATAAATAACAATTGATTTTTAATTAATAAGTAACCGGCTTTCTCGCAATATCAAATTTCACCGTCACGCTTCCGCCATATTCCGGCGCAACCCCGGTAATCGTCACGCTTCCCTTGTTCTTTCCTGCTTTATTGTTCGCGCCGTAAGACACCTCAAAATCTTTCTTTTCCGCAAGTGTCTTTCCGTCAACGGTGCGGACTGTCACCGCGGGCTCAATTCTCTTTCCCGTGTAGACCGCCTCTTCCACAACATCAATCTGCAAATTATTCTTTGCAAACTTTGTCCTGTAGATCGGCAGCCATTCCACAATCTCCCCGCTCCCCTCGTAAGCGCTCCCTTCTTTTGCCGTAATGACAACTTGCGGCCGCAGCTTCTGCAGGCCTTCACCTGGATTCTCTTTCCCGTTTCTGTCAGCCGCTTCATATGCCTCCAGATACGTTTTATAATCCGCCTGCGTGTTATTCCGATACTGTATTTCATAATCCGTACCCGCGCGCAGCGCGCTCTTTCCGTCCATCAGCTTCACTGCGGGCTTATACTCATAGTCGTCCGACTTATTCGGATTATAAATTGCAGATGTTATTTTAACCTGGATGCTGCCATTGTCAACGGCATCTTTCAGAACGCTTTTCGTAATCCGGAAAGGTATATCAAACGTTCCGGTGTAATTGCCTTTTCCCTTCACCGTAACCGTAGGCGGTTTTTCCGCGGAAGCCTCCGCCACTTTCTTATTGTTCTTATAAGTGAGCGTATAGTCTTTGCCGTTGCGCAGTACGAGTCCTTCCCCATTCGTAAGAACGATCTCATCCACAGGCTTCACGCCAGCTTTGCGGTAAGGGAACGCCATTTTGTCCATCGTGTCCGCGCGTTTCACCAGATTCTGGTCCGCAATATCAACCGCCTCTATTCTGAAGGTCTTCTTAAAGCTGCCACTGTACCCCGCTGTTTCCTTGCCCTTGAAGGTCATCGTGACCTTGCCCCTGTTGATATTCGGAGTATAGGTTATGGTGTAATCCGTTCCATACCACAGCCGCGTCTCTGCTCCATCCTGCGCAAGAAACTTTAAAACAGCCCCGTTCTGTGTCTGTGCCCTGCCCGTATATGCCATCTGCTCCGTCACGCCGTCCACACGGACCGTACTCGCGGAAAACGTCTTTCCTTTAACTTGGAAGGCAGCTGTCTTCGTCCCGACATACGCACCGTTTCCGGTTACGATAAGTTCCGCTTTTCCAACACGGTCATGATTGCGGTATCCCACCGTATAATCACGTCCCGGTTCAAGGAATGTATTTCCATATTTTACAGTAAAGACATCCGGCCCGTTCTCCTTTGCAGCAGTCAGCTTCAATTCTTCGCCCGAGTATGTCACATTCTTCAGGTTTTTGCCTAGAGTGATCGTGACATTTTTCATCAGGTGAGCCTTATCCGCCACATGGATCGTCCTGCATATACTCCCCGTATAATTATTGATTCCCTCGACCGTCAGCAAAAACTCGCCTTCATATCCTCCGGGAATTTCCGCATCGGGCAGCTCAACTTTTGGCAGGCTCTTCCCTGACCCGTCACAGGCATTTTCCGGTGTCAGATGCAGACGGAAATCCACATCACGTTTCATGGCCTTTCTGTACTTAATGGAGGAAAAAGGCCTCTGTACCTTATTCGCTGTCGCAAGCTGCTCCGATACTTTCAGTGTAACTCCGGCAGCCGCCTCCCCGTTGCCATCCCCGATCGGCGCGCGCAGAATATTGAAATTCACCTTGACAGTATCCACAACCCCATTCCTGATCCTGTCCGAATAATCGCCTTTTCCGATAATTTCCACATAAGGAAGTGCCGGATTAAAGTTTGTGCCTTCCCCATTTCCCTTCTTCAGCTCGCCATCTTTATTGGCGTTCGTATTATTGTAATACTTAATCTGGTAATCCCTGCCGGATTTCAAAAGCACATCCCCGTCATATACACTTACTGCCGGCTTACATGCTTTTCCGGTATAGTATACGTCGACTATTTCCTGGAACGCAAAATCGCCGTCTCCCTTGCTCTCTTCCAGCCACTTTGCGTACAGCGTCATATCCGCCTGCACGATATCCGTCTCAAAATTCCATGCCCTGGTACACGCGACATCACGATACCAGCCTTCAAAACGATACCCGGCAGCCTTGGGATCCTCCGGTCTCCTGACCGTCCCCCCTGCTCTCACGCCGACCTGTGCCGCGGGTGCCGTTCCGCGTCCCTGCGTGTCAAAAGTTATCGTACAGGAAACCAGTTCCTGCGCCACGGTCAGTTTGCCATTCGTATATGTTGTGATCGTATAATTTGCTCCCGCGTCAGCCCCGTAGGGAATGATATCATACTGCCCCTCCCTTTTCGTATCCGTAATGGCACAGGTAAACGACGGTTTCACAAGCAGCTTATCCGTTTCCATCAGCCCGCTTATCTCGTACTCATAATCGCCGGCTGCCGGAACGGGTGCCCCCACCAAAATTGTCTTATCCTTTGCCCGGATCCGGAGAGGGGCAGGCTGGATCACAAAGGTCTTGCGGACACTGCCGGCATAAGAATTTATTCCCGTCACAACTACCGCAGCCGTACCGGCATTCCGGTTGTTTTCATAGGAAAGTTTATAGTCCTGCCCTTCCACAAGTTCAATTCTTGTCTCCGGAGATGCCGGATCTGGCGCCGATACCACAACTTCCGGTCTCTGTTCCACCCCGCTGTAAAGAAAGGTATCCACTTTCAGTACCACATCAAAGCTGTTATCGCCCTCTCCCAAAACAGCGTTGCAGTATTTTTTCAGATTGGACAGCACCGCATCCGCAGAGCAATACGACAAGGTGTAATACTGCAGACGGTTATTCGCATCTATATAGCAGATGATCGGCCAGCTGATCTGATTATTCCCGACCGCCCAGGCATATTTCCACATGCCGTCTGCATTGTTATCTCCTGTGTCATAGGAAAACACAATCTCCTCACAGCCATACGTTTTCTGAAACGCCGCGACATCCTCCTTTGACTGCTTCGTCACTTCCATGGCATAAATATCTATCCCGCTAAAGCTGTCGATTTTGCTGCTGATTTCTCTGATGGTTCCCCGGCTGTTGCCGCATGTATTGTTATAGAAAATCAAAAGCTTCGGCCTGCCCTCCGCGGATGAGCTGATCGTCGTATCATCCAGCGCGGTAAAGTGCAGTAACGGGTTGTCAAGATTCAGCGCCCTATCCTCTTCAACTGGCGGAACCGGCTCTACACTTCCTGCGTCAATGTCCGCCTCCCGCAGATCTTCCTTCTTCATTCCCAGATCGTTCGGATCCTTGTACAGCGCATAGAGCACCTTCCCTCTGCAGAGTCCGCTGCCGTATATGTAACCGTCCGTCGTGTCGGCTGTAAATTCGGTCTTCTGATCCGTCCCGTCCATGGCAATACTGTAAATCTTCGATTTATCATTATAGTAGAGGCGGTCGCCTATCCGAAACAGCCCCGAAAAGACTTCTGGCCAGGTTCCCCCGCCTCCCCACACGGTCCAGGGATCTATATACGTTACCACTGTGCCGTCCGCCGTGATATCGCTCAGACTTGTTTTTTTAATGCAGGGCCGCCCGTTATAGGCAGTAAAATAACAACTTCCTCCTGCAATCACCAGCGGCGATCTGCAGCCCGCCCAGAAGGCATTGTCAAAGCGGGTGCTTACAGCCTTGAAATCCACCACCTGGCTGCCCTTCGTCACCTGCCAGTTATAATGTCCCTCAAAAGCAGCGTCGCTGCGGAGCATATAGGTATGTCCTGCACTGCCGACATGATCCCATGTAGGGTCATCCCAGGTGACATCCACCTGGTAATACTCCCCGTCCAGCACAACCAGGTTCCATGCATGCGCCATCGCAGCACTGGTAACCATATAGCATTCAATTCCCTGCTTATTCAGAAGGTATTTATAGGCCAGGGCATAGCCGTCGCACACCGCAGTGCCATCAGCAAAAACGCCGTAAGTCGAATGGGATTTATTCGGAACCTTATCGGCACCCAGATCCAGATTCTCCTTGTCGTACTCACAGTTGACCGCCAGATAGTCGTGCAGTGTTATGATCTTTTCCAGATCACTCATACCCGGGCGCACAGATGCCAACGCCGCATTCGCACCACTCTGCCATTTGGCATCGTCAAGCCCTTCTTCATATTCAATCATTACCATCGCCACCACAGACTGCATGGACGAAAATCTAAATCCCTTCTTGACGAAATAGAGGTCCGGATTCTCGTTCAGCACCCCGACGACCACATTTCCTATATCCGTCACGGGAATACCAAATTCTGCGACGCTGATCTGTGTCCTTCTCGCCCGCATCTGCTCATACAGATATTCCTCCACCTCCGATTCGCTATATGCGGATATGGCGTACGGTGAATCAGAATCCTGTCCCGAAGGAGCGTCGCCAAACTGGTATGCGCCCTCCAGCTCGGCCTCCACCCAGATCTCCTGCTCCCCGGCTGCCAGCAAGTCATTTCCGGAAACCTGCAAGTTATTTTCAGAAACCTGTACGTCGTTTTCGGAAACAGTCACATTATCCACGGGAAGTTCTGTATCAGACACCCCGGGGTCATCCTCGTTCACGTCCTCAGACTCTTCCTGCTTTTCCTCATCCTCTACAGGTGTCTCTGTCTGCAGCGGATTATCCTCAGGCTGTTCCTCTGATTCATCTCCAGATGTCTCTGTCTCCAAATCCGTACTAGGTTCGCTGTCTTCCTGACTCTGCTCCGGTTCCTGCCCGGGCGCATCCTCCTGCACGGCGGGTTCCTCCCACGATACGCTCTCCTGCTCGGGCGGCAGTTCTTCCGCATAAGAAACACCTCCTGGAAACTGCACCGGGGAAAGTACCATCATGGCCGCCAAAATGCCTGCTAATACCTGTTTTCCTAACTTCATTCTTCTGTCTCCCTCCAAAATGATAAATCATACTTTTAATTATATAATTGCTAATCACTTTCATATGTGCTGTACTCAGCATATTATGTTACGAACATAAAGTCAACCTTTGAAAACCTGATGCGTTTCGGTGAAAAGAAGCCAACCGGATCACATTGATCCGGCTGGCGAATAGATAAGAGTTAATCATAGTAACCAATTACCGCGTATCCTGCGCTATTTATATAATGAATAGCATATTTGTTTACCGTCGTTTTAAGGTTGGATCCGTCTTTCAGTGTTACCGTCAAAGAGATTTTATCACATTCGTTTGTGTAGAGCTTCACATTCCCAAATGGTTCAAGATAATCTAAATTTTTACTGGTTCCTTTGAGAGGCTGCGGGTCATATAATGGTACGTCATAGGGCAGGCCCGTAATTTCTTTATCAAGGTAATCCTTATAAAGTCCTACGTTCTTGGGACCGGACAATGTAGCGGTACAATAGTAGCCGGGAAGCATTTTAATTTTATTCTTATCATTCCAATCAGGTTTTCCACTACTATCTTTTGCAGCAGTTGCCTCCACAATAAAATGATATCCATTTATTCGATTATTCGCGTCGACAGTAACAATTTCTTCGAGCCTCACACCAGCAAAGCTAGGGGAGATAAGCAGTTGGTACTCATTTGAGGTTACGCCGCTGCCGTCTTTTGCAGTCGCCCGCACAGTAACTGTACCACCGGGAGTTACATCCTGCGCCACGGAAACTGTACCATTTTTGTCGATAGACACTTTTTCCTTATCAACTTTATCCCATGCAACTATTTCCCAATCGATCTTGTTGCTCGCCGGCTTCCCATAATTGCTGTAATATTTGGCAGTCATTCTAATCTTTTTGCCAACAGCGATCAACCCTGAATTCCCATCTGCAGGACCAACAACCAACCTGGACATCGGCACTGTCACAGTCACCGCACAGGTTGCCTTCTTGTTGCTGCCATCAGTAGCGGCACAGGTGATGGTCGCCTTGCCGGACGCTCTGGCCGTAATCTTACCATCTGAATCTACGGTGGCAACTGAAGGTGCACTGCTGGTCCAGGTGATCAAGGGATCTGACAGGGTCTGCGCTGAGCCGCCTTTTTTGCCCGTCACCGTAGCAGTCAGAGTTGTCGTTGTATTTTGCGTAGCGCTTGTTCTGGGCGGGAACAGGGTCAGCTTTTTCTCGTTGAGGGTAATTTTCGTGATCTCCTCATTTACAATCGAGACAGAGTAGGTCCCAACATCAGCAACACCAAGTTTATCCGCCGCAATAGCTTTTACCGTACATGTCCCACTGGCATCTTTTGCCACAGATAATTTACCATTGGTTTTACCTATCTTAACTTTATCATTGCCTTCTACGCTCCACTCCACTTTTTTATTGCTGGCATTTGCGGGGAACACTTTGGCAGTAAGCGCAATTCCCTTTCCGGCAGCCACTTTTGAGGAACCAGTTATGGTGATCTTTTCAACGGGCTGTACGACTGTTACGCTGTAGGACGCACTCTTTTTGCCGCCATCGTTGGAAACTGCCTTGATGGTCGCCTTACCGGGCGCAACCGCAGTAATAGTACCTCTGTCTTCCTCATCGTTTGAGACCCGGGCAACCTTAGTGTTACTGCTGGACCAGACCACTTCATCGAGAGCAGGCTTGCCAGTGATATCTGTCTTTGTTTTGTTTGCGTCTGTCGTAGTTACAACGAGATAGTCCGCTAAATTAATGACCTTATTATCGGTATCTGCTGTTTTGCTGTCAGTCGTCTTGATGCTCTTTCCCTTTGGTGCCTTTTTGGTCGCAGGATCGATAAAGGCAACCTTTGTCACTGGAGATGACGCAATGACAGAAAACTCAAATGTGTCAGATTTGCCATTGAAGCTTTTCCCATCACTTCCAACAGCCGTAGCGATAACCGTATAGTTTCCTTTTTCGGTTGTATTTTTCGTTTTAACCGTGCCGTTTGACACCGTAATACCTGCCGCTTTTGCCTTGTCATCCACAGACCATGCCACCTTATTGGAGATCGCATAGGAGGGAGTGACGGCGGCAGTAAATTTCAGACTCTTGCCCGCGACTACTTTCTTCACATTATCAACCGGAGTCACAGTAACCCCGCTGGGAACCGGCGTCAATGTAACGGTTTTGGAAGCTGCCTTACTTACCATACCGGAAACCGGATTGACGGCAATGGCACTAATGGTTTTGCTCTTAGCGCCGCTCAGAACTATTGGTGTGCCGATCTGATATGGCTCTTCATTGTCGGCATTTGTGATAACACCGTCTTTATAAACTGGCGCTTTACCGTTTGTTGAGTAATAAATATCAACACTTACGGCTGTTGCGGAGGAGATTGTCATATTTACACTCTCAGCTATGTAGTCCTTCTTATTTGCGCCTCTCTGATAACTTGCTTCATTAACCACGTCAATGACGGGCGCATCCGGCGCAGTCATCTCCGTAGAAATTTTCAAGACACCCGGTAGATAGGTAGTGCCTACGCCCATACCAGCATCAACACATTTGTTGGTGGAAGACTTCATGGCAGACAGGAGTGCACTTACTCTGGCCTTACCTGTCTTCGCGCGGATGTCTTCTCTGGCAGAAAGGATAACCGCCGCCGTGCCAACCGCTGCCGGACATGCCATACTGGTACCGCTCGCATTGCCATAGCCGGTAGGGAGTGTAGAATAAATATCCACACCGGGGAAGGCCAACGTCACAGTACTTCCATAGCAGGAAAAGGAGGCTCTTGCACCGTTCTCATCTACTGCACCTATAGAGATGGTATTGGCAAAGGCGGCAGGGAAATTATTGCCGTTAGTATCATCATTACCGGAAGCAGCAATAATGGCTACACCTGCATCGTATGCCTCATTAACAACATTTTCATAGGGCTGACTGTAATTCGGACTGCCAAGGCTCATATTAATGATATCATTTCCGTCTTTAACAGCATCCTTGATGGCACTCAATATCCACGAGGTTTTACATATACCCTCTGCCGAAAATACGCTGTATCCGCGTACCTGGGCATCCGGCGCAATGCCAACAACGCCCTTGTCATTATCATCTGCCGCAATGATACCCGCCACATGCGTACCATGACTATTATTGTCTGTATTATGTTCTGTTCCGGGTGCATCGTTGACATAGGTTTTTCCATTGACGGCGTTCTTCTCCAGATCTTCGTGATTTCTGGTAAGGCCCGTATCAATGATAGCAACTTTGATTCCCTGTCCTTTATATCCAGCAGCCCAGGCATAGCGGGTTCCAATGTATTCATGATGCCACTGGCTTTCATAGCCATAAGGCAGATCTGGATTAACCGACGCGTTTGTATCAGTATACAAATAGTTATAATAGTTGGGCCAGACAGCAGGCAGCTTAATCTCGGGTTCCGCTGCCGCAGCGATAGCAAGCGCTACGGTTGCCTTTTTAGGCAGACTGATTACCGCCACCTCAGAGACATAACTGTTCAGCGTGCCCCCGAACGCCGCAGCAACCTGCTCGGCTTCCCCTCTGGTTTCTGCCAGATACACGACCTCACCAGGTTCATATTCACCTTCAGCATCCTGAAAGTCTTCAATTGTGGCATTCTCCATTGATTGAATTTGTACAACATCCCCTACATGGGAAGACAACACCTGCTTGTCCGCCATCTGCTGTGAGGAAAACTTATAGTTTTCACCCAGCCCGGGGAATATGGAGAAAACACTTATTTCATCCTCGGGGATCGAGTTCTCGGAAATGCTATTTTCAGAAACCGTGTTTTCAGATACAGAGTCTTCTCTTTCACCTTCTTCAGCAGGTTCTTGATCCTCTTCGCCTTCGGAGGGCTGCTTGGAGTTTTCCTCTCCACCCACCATGTCTTTTTCTTCATCCTCAGCGGGCTGTTCGGGATTTTCCTCTCCACCTGCCATGTCTTTTTCTTCATCCTCGGAGGGCTGTTCGGTGCTTTCCTCTCCACCTGCGGATTCCTTATTTTCTTCCTCTTCAGAAGGCTGCCCTGAATTTTCTTCTTCCCCGGCAGGCTCTTTACCTTCCTCACCCTCGGGAGTCTGTTCTGAATCGCTTTCGTCTGCGGACTCGTTTGATCCATTGTTTTCTTCAGAAGGCTGTCCAGAAAGATCACTGTTAATTTCTTCGACAGTTTCGCTGATAGGAACCGGTTCAGATGGGGCTGTCGCCATCGCGTCGATTCCTGCCGTCTGGAACAGCAGGGAACCTGCTAAAAACAAGGATAGTAATTTCGCTCTTTTCATTTCTCTCCTTCTCTTTCTTTGTTTTTAAAATTTTGTTTATTGTTCCTTATAAAGATGGTTTTCGTAATTAGGTGTCAATTCAGGGTAATCCTTTTCAGCTCCCAGTTCTATGAGCTCCTGTGGATTTTTGTCGGTCGTATAAGTAGCTACGCCACTGGAATAAGAACTTAGCTCAATTCCATATAATTCAGCAATTTTTTCCGCTTCCTCGCGGGTGTCTGCCAGCGCAATCAATTCCGAAGCTGCAGAAGCCTCATTTTCTATGGAACTGACGGGCGCGTCGCCTTCAACTTCAGGATCCAGTTTTTGAAACCGCGGTATACTGTCATCGGTTATCACTCCTGTTATTTCCCTATTTCCGCCGCAGCCCCATAACCCCGCCGCCGAAAGCAGAATAGTCCCCAACACAGGGACGACTATTTTCATTTTCAATTTTTCACCTCCTCCTCGATGTCTGGATCGTGCTTCTTTATTATGCCAATGCTCATATCCCGAGCTTTCCGGTCCCATTGCCCGTTTCCTTCCCCCTGCACGCCACAAACATTTTAAACATCGCTTTTATTATATCACACCCCTCCCCTCCAAAAAACCCTTAAAACCCACACCAGTAAAATTATTCTATTTCACAACAAAAAGAAAAAAGCCACAGGATTTCCCGTGGCTCTTACCAGCATTTCCATTCCAGAATTTACCTAAAACTTAAACTTCTTCTTCTTTTTCCCACTGCCTCCCGTCGATTCCTCGGCCGCACCGGCAGTTATGTTCTTAGCTGCGTTCAGGCTGTCGCCCGTGCACTCGTCAAACTGCTTCAAGAGATCCTTCGCCTCATGGGAAAGCTTGTCGGGCACCTGTACCACAAGCGTCACATAATGGTCGCCGCGCACATCTTTGTTTCTGAGAGAAGGCACGCCCTTGCCCTTTAAGCGGACCTTGGTGTCAGTCTGTGTCCCCGCCTTCACCTCATAAATCACCCTGCCATCCACAGTGTCGATCACGATCTCACCACCCAGTGCCGCAATAGCGAAAGACATAGGCACGGTGGAATAGATATTCTCATCCTGTCGCTGGAAGATGGGATGTCTTCCCACCACCACTTCCACAAGCAGATCTCCCCTCGGCCCGCCGTTTGAACCCGGTTCGCCCTTATCGCGTATGCGGACGCACTGCCCGTTGTCGATACCCGCGGGGATAGAAACCTTTATCTTCTTTTTGTTGGCAATATAGCCCGTGCCACGGCAGTCGGGACATTTATCCTTAATCACCTTACCCGTACCGTGACAGTCGGGACAGGTCTGCACATTGCGCACCGTACCGAAGAAGGACTGCGAGGTAAACACCACCTGTCCCTTACCGCCGCACTTGCTGCACGTCTCGGGACTGGTTCCCGGCTTCGCGCCCGTGCCGTGGCAGGAAGTACACTCGTCCTTGAGCGTCAGTTCGATCTCCTTCTCCACGCCGAAGACCGCCTCCTCAAAACCGATCCGGACGCTTGTTCTGATATTCGCGCCTTTCATCGGGCCGTTGCCTCTTCCGCTGCCGCGTCTGCTTCCGCCGAAAAGATCACCGAAAATATCGCCAAAAATATCACCGAAATCCGCGCCGTTGAAATCAAAGCCGCCGAAACCGCCTGCGCCGCCCGCACCGTCGAAGGCAGCATGACCATACTGGTCATACTGTCTTCTCTTCTCGGGGTCACTGAGAACCGCATACGCCTCCGAGGCCTCCTTAAACTTTTTCTCGGCCTCCGCATCCCCGGGATTCATATCGGGGTGATATTTCTTAGCAAGAACTCTGTATGCTTTTTTGATGGCGGCGTCGTCCGCACTCTTCTCTACGCCGAGCACCTCATAATAATCCCGTTTTTGTTCTGCCATGACTTATGTCCTTCCCTTTATTTACTACTGTTCAGCCACACCCTCTCCATTCGCAAAACACACTGTACTGTTCTCTGTCTGCTCATATCGAGGGCGCCCCCGCAGACCATCACCCACCCGTCAAATTCATGCAGGCTCAATCTGCCTTTCGGATGTGGCCTGGCTGCACTGATTATACCTCTCTATAATCTCCATCCACTACATCATCCGCGCCGCCGTTATCCTGCGGTGCTGCCTCCTGTGCGCCGCCCATGTTGCTCATGTCGGGACCGCCCTGTGCCTGCTGCATGCTCTCATACATCTTCGTGAACAGCGCCTGCGCGGAGTTCGTCAGCTTCTCCTTCGCCGCTTTCAGCTCATCAAGCTGGCTGTCGGTAAGCTCCTGATCCTTGGTCTTCTCCAGAATATCCTTAACCGCCTGCAGGTCAGCCTCAACGCCTGCCTTCTCGGAAGCGTCGATCTTGTCGCCCACCTCGTTCAGCGCTTTCTCTGTCTGGAACACGAAGGAATCGGCGTCGTTTCTTGTATCAACCGCCTCTTTGCGCTTCTTGTCCTGTGCCTCAAACTCTGCCGCCTCTTTCACAGCCTTCTCGATCTCGTCGTCCGACATATTGGAGCCTGCGGTGATGGTGATATGCTGCTCCTTGCCTGTGCCCAGATCCTTTGCGGACACGTTAACGATACCGTTGGCGTCAATATCAAAGGTCACCTCGATCTGCGGTACGCCACGCATTGCAGGCGGAATACCGTCCAGACGGAACTGTCCGAGGGATTTGTTATCCTTCGCAAACTGTCTCTCACCCTGTAGCACATTGATATCCACCGCTGTCTGGTTGTCGGAGTAGGTGGAGAACACCTGGCTGTGCTTGGTGGGAATGGTTGTATTTCTCTCAATCAGTCTGGTCGCGATACCGCCCGCCGTCTCAATAGAAAGTGACAACGGTGTCACATCCAGCAGAAGGATTTCGCCGGCACCCGCGTCGCCCGCGAGTTTACCACCCTGAACGGAAGCGCCCAGAGCTACGCACTCGTCCGGATTCAGGGACTTGCTCGGCTCCTTGCCGGTGAGCTGTTTTACCTTCTCCTGCACGGCAGGCACACGGGTGGAACCGCCCACCAGAAGCACCTGGCCGATATCCGCGTTGGTCAGACCCGCGTCTTTCATCGCGTTCTGTACCGGGATTGCGGTGCGCTCTACGAGGTCGCTTGTCAGCTCGTCAAATTTCGCTCTTGTCAGATTCATGTCAAAGTGCTTGGGACCTTCCGCAGTAGCCGTGATGAAAGGAAGGTTGATGTTCGTCGTTGTTGCGGAAGAAAGTTCCTTCTTCGCCTTCTCAGCCGCCTCTTTCAGTCTCTGAAGCGCCATCTTGTCGTTTGAAAGGTCTACGCCTTCCTGCGCCTTGAACTCGGAAAGCATCCAGTCGATGATCTTCTGGTCAAAGTCGTCGCCGCCCAGACGGGTATCGCCGTTCGTGGCAAGCACTTCGATGACGCCGTCGCCGATCTCGATAATGGACACATCGAAGGTACCACCGCCCAGATCGTATACCATAATTTTCTGCTCTTTTTCGTTGTCAAGGCCGTAAGCCAGCGCCGCAGCCGTAGGCTCGTTGATGATACGCTTTACATCCAGACCCGCAATCTTGCCCGCGTCCTTGGTTGCCTGTCTCTGGGAATCGTTAAAGTATGCGGGAACGGTGATGACAGCCTCCGTCACCTTCTCGCCAAGGTAATTCTCCGCGTCCGCTTTCAGCTTCTGCAGAATCATAGCGGAAATCTGCTGCGGGGAATACTTTTTGTCCGCAATCGTGCGGCCTCTGTCTGTACCCATGTCTCTCTTGATGGAAGCGATGGTGTTATCCGCGTTGGTAACCGCCTGACGCTTAGCCGGCTCACCTACAAGTCTCTCTCCGTTCTTTGTGAAAGCCACAACGGACGGTGTGGTTCTCGCGCCTTCCGTGTTCGCGATGACAGTGGGCTTGCCGCCCTCCATAACTGCCACGCAGCTGTTTGTAGTTCCTAAGTCGATGCCGATAATTTTACTCATAATGTTTACTCCCTTTCTGAAGCGCTTACGCCCCTGTTTCATAATTACAATTATTATCTAAATCTCACTCAACGACCGCCACCATACTGTGTCTGACTACGCTGTCCCTGTAAGTATATCCCTTCTGCAGTTCCTGCGAGATCGTGCCGGACTCAAACTCCTCACTCTCCGTCTGCATCACCGCATTGTGGAACTCGGGGTTAAATTCCTCCCCGACTGCCGGGATCGGCTTCACATCCAGATTTTCCAGCTCTGTCATGAGCTGCTTATAAATCATCTGCATACCCTGTGCAATCGCGCCGTCCTTCTCTTCCTCGGGCACACTGGCAAGCCCTCTCTCGAAATTATCCACCACAGGCAGAATCTTTTCGATCACGCTCTTTGCGCCGGTCTCAAACATCGCCGTTTTTTCTTTTTCGGTGCGCTTGCGGAAATTGTCAAACTCCGCCATCTGGCGTTTTACCCGGTCTTCCAGTTCTTCTATTTTTTCCTTCAGGGCGTCCTGCTTTTTCTCTCTTTTCTTCTTTTCTTTCTTATCCCCTTTAGTGATTTTCTCTTCCTCCCCTGCCGAAGGCTCTCCGGTTGCTTCTTCCCTCGTCGCCTCCGCCTGCTCTTCCTGCTGCGGCATATCCTGTTCTTCCATCTCTTTTTCCTGTTTATCCTTTTCTTCTGCTGCCACTGTGCTCATCCCTTTCTTTTTTGACCCTTTGGGTCAATTTTGTCATTTCTATATACCAGCATAAAACCGTTGCTCTCATCTTTTTACTTCTTATATAAATCATCAAGCTGATGTTTTAACAGCCTGAGATTGCTCACAACTTTCTCGTAATCCATTCTCTTGGGACCGATGATGCCGATGGTTCCCTTCATGCCCGCGTCGAGCTCGTAGGTCGCCGTCACAATGCTGCAGTCCTTCATTCCCGCCACCGGTGTCTCGTCTCCGATATAAACCTGTATGCCCGTGTTGTTGTCTCCCGAAAGATTATCCTGCACCAGTTCGCTCAAAAGCTGCTTTTCCTCAAAGGTGGTGATCAGTTCGCTGGCGCGCTCATGATCCGCAAGCTCCGGGTACTTGAAAAAGTTTTTCGTCCCGCTTGTATAGATCTCCAGGTCCTCGTCTGCCTTGATCGCCTCCGCCACCGCGTCTATGACATCCGCCACAATCTCGCTGTGGATACCCGCCTGCTGCTTCATTGCGGCAATCATGCCAAGGTTGATCTCATCCAGGGAAAGGCCGTTCAAGTGGGTGTTAAGAAGAATGTTCAGCTTCAAAAGTGTCTCGTCGCTCAGTTCCTCGGAAACCGTCAGCATGGAGTTCTTAATCACATTTCCCTCCACCACGATCACCGCCAGAATCTGTCTGGCGTCCACCCGGGAAAGCTGGATAAACTTCAGCTTATTCCGGTGGTACTGCGGCGCGGAGATCATTGCCGCATACTCGGTGTTGTTGGCGAGCATCCTGGCTGCCTGCTTGAGGAGGTGATCCATCTTATCCTCCTTCTCCAGAAGGATCTCCTTCATCTCCTCAACTTCCCGCTCCTTCTCCTCCATCATCTTATCCACATAGAGACGGTAGCCCTTATCGGAAGGAATCCTGCCTGCGGAAGTGTGCGGCTGTAAGATATAACCCAGTTCCTCCAGATCCGCCATCTCGTTCCGAATGGTCGCGGAGCTTAAGTTTAAATCGGTGTACTTGGAGATCGTGCGGCTGCCCACCGGCTCCCCCGTCTCCAGATAGTTTCGGATGATGGCTTGCAATATGATATATTTTCTTTCGTCAAGCTGCATACCATTTCCCTCTGTAGCCGTCCAGTATCTTCACAGTTACGATGCTGAATCGTTGCTTCCCTCTCACCAGATTGTTAGCACTCGACCTGTTAGAGTGCTAACACCTTCTGGTAGTAAGGTATCACTTCTTTTTTCCATTGTCAACATCTGATTGGAAAAAAAATTATAAAAAATGTATGAAATTGCGGTCGCGCACACAAAATGCGGTCAGTTTAGCATACCCTAAACTGACCGCCTGCATTCTTACTCTCTGTTAAGATTAGATATTGAACTGGCCTTTTTCCTCACCATTGATTACATAGTATACTACGCTCTCCTCAGGCTTCACATAAAGCTCAACCGACTTGAAATCGCCAACCTTCTTCTTCAGATCATATTTCCAGACATCCTTGGCAATCTTTACCAGATCCTCGGTGGTGTAGCTCTTGCCTGCGAACTCTAAGTGCACGCTTTCCTTCACCGCCGTTTTTCTCGTCGTAGTGGTCTTAGCAGCTGTCTCTTTCTTCGCTGCTGCCGGCTTTCTGCCAGGTTTCTTCGCTCCTGGTTTTCTACCGGGTTTCTTTCTCTCTTTTACTTCCGTTTTAGCCTCTTCTGCTGCAGGTGCCGCCTCTGATGTCGTCGCCGTTGTCGTCTTTGTATCTGCTGCCTTGCTATCTTCCGGTTTGTCAACCGGCTTCTTGGTTTCTGCCATGAGTAATCTCCTTCCCCACTTTCACTAAACTACTTTTTCATAATTCCGAAAAATTACTGTACTGCCATGCATCCCCGCGAAAATACCTGCTACATGACCCTGCTAGATGTATCTTATCTCAATAAAACAGGGCTGTCAACCAACAATCTGTAACAAATAGTTAACTTTCATACTAAAATCCTATACGAATTGACATAAAAAAGCGTTCAAACTGCCCTGTTTTACGGCCTTATACTAACGTAAAGTATAAAAGCACCGCCGCGCCAAGCACGATTCTGTACCAGCCGAAAACTTTAAAATCGTGTTTTTTGATATAGCCCATCAGGAAGCGGATCACCGCCACGGATACCACAAAAGCCACCGCCATTCCAACTACAAGAATGACAAGTTCCTCCCCCGTAAAAGAAAAGCCAAACTTCAGAAGCTTAAGCAGACTTGCCCCGAGCATAACGGGAATCGCCAGAAAAAAAGTAAACTCCGCCGCCACGGTTCTCGATACACCGATCAGAAGCGCGCCCACAATGGTTGCACCGGAGCGTGAAGTTCCCGGGAACACCGCTGCCAGAAGCTGAAAAATCCCAATCATCAGCGCCGTGCGGTAAGTGATGTCATTCAGCTCCGTAATCTTCGGTGTCATTTTCCGATTTCTGTTCTCAATCAGAATGAAAGCGATACCGAACACGATCAGCGCAACGGAAACGCACCACGGATTGTAAAAGAGCGCGTCCAGTACATCGTCAAAGGCAAGTCCCACGATTGCCGCCGGGACACATGCCACGAGTATTTTAAACCACAGAACGAAAATATCCGTCTGCACCACCGGCTTTTCTTTAAAGCGGAAGGGGAATATCTTATTCCAGAAAAGGAGCACCACCGCCAGAATTGCCCCGAGCTGGATCACCACCAGAAACATCTCCCAGAAATCCTCGCTCACGTTCAGAGTCACAAATTCATTCAAAAGAATCATGTGCCCGGTGCTGCTGATAGGGAGCCATTCCGTAATGCCCTCCACGATACCAAAAAGCACCGCCTTTAAAATTTCTATGATGTCCATATTTTTTCCTTTCTTTCTGTCCGCAGTGCCAAAACCCGAAAAGTCTCCGGCTTTCCCCGCTCGCTGGCTGTCTGCGTACTGCTCATGTCTAATCCAAATATTCCAAAAGTTCTAAGTAACACTCCTGCGCGTCGCGGTAGCCTTCCTCGTAGAGCGCCTTCATCTTTTCCTTATCCTTCTCGATCCTGCCCACTTCACTTTTGCACTTCGGGCGGATCACAAACAGTTCACCCTTCCGTCTCTTTTCCTCCATATATTGTACGGTGGTATTATAGGAAAGATGCCTCTCACGCATCAGCTCATACACCTTCGGATAACGCAGATACCGGGCCTTCACCAGGGCAAGTTCCGCCCCGGCAGGCTGTCTGACAAAACCTTCTTCCTTGGTCATAATCACCACATTTTTCCTGTTGCCGTCCTGTATCGACTTTCTGACCGGAATCGAATCGCTGATACCGCCGTCCAGATAATATTTATCGTCTATCCTGACGCTTCGGGAAACCAACGGCAGAGAACTGGACGCCCGCACTGCGATGAGATCTTTTCGCAGATCTTTAAGTGGAAGATAAACAGGCTCCCCCGTTTCGATATCCGTAGCCACCGCAAAAGCCCTGCCTTCAAACTTAGCCGCCGCATCAAAGTCAAACGGATCAAGGTAATTCGGAATCAGATTATAATTCATATCCACGCCGAAAAGATCGCCCGTTGTAAAGAGACTCCATTTCCCGCAATACTGCTTCATGTCCAGATAATTCACGCTGATGCGCAATGACCGCCCACGCTGCCCCGACATATAGTTGCAGAGGTGACACGCTCCCGCCGACACACCGTAATTATCGGAAAACAGTATCTCCTTCTCCATAAAGAAATCCAGAACGCCAGCCGTATAAATGCCCTTCATACCGCCGCCCTCCAGAATCAGTCCTGCCTGATACATCATCTTAAATCTTCCTTTCTTTGCCCTGCGTATCCGCGAGCCATGTTATTGACCATATTAGTCATTTTTCTCCGGATACACACTGCCCATTGCCCGTGCTGCCCTTAATACGTTTCTCTCATAAACTTCCGAAACGCCTCCAGCGAACGCTCCACCTTCTCCGTGTCGATACAGTAAGCAATCCGGAAATATCCCTTCACCCCGAAGCTGTCACCCGGCACGAGAATCAGGTCATACTTCTTTGCCTTCTCCGAAAATGCCACCGCATCCGGCTCCGGCGATTTCGGGAACATGTAAAAAGTGCCGCCCGGACGCACACAGGCAAAGCCTAAGTCCGTCAATTCCTTATATAATAAGTTCATATTCGTCTCATAGACCGAGAGATCCGAAGTCAGCTCAAGCACCTCTGCCACCGCAAGCTGAATGATGGACGGCGGGCAGTTATGCCCGGTTCCTCTGGAAATCTGGCTGCACATCACACTGATGATATCTGCGTCCGTGCACTTCGGATTCACCGCCACATAGCCGATCCGCTCTCCCGGCAGGGAAAGGGATTTGGAAAAAGAGTAGCAGGAAAGGGAATTGTCATAAAACGCGGATGGATAAGGCGCGTCCACACCCGCAAACACAATCTCCCGGTAAGGCTCGTCGGAAATCAGGAAAATATCGTGCCCGTACTGTTTCTGTTTCTCCTCCATAATACGCGCCAGCTCTTTCACCGTCTCCGTGGAATAAACCATACCCGAAGGATTATTCGGCGTATTAATTAAAACTGCCATCACCTTCTCCGTCAGCATCTCCTCAAACGCCTCGAAATTGATCTGGAAATTTTCGGTATCCGCGGGCACCACTTTGAGAACTGCCCCTGTCAGATTGATATAAGGCGCATACTCCGGAAAATAGGGCGCGATGGTAAGCACCTCGTCTCCCGGCTCCGTCACGCACCGCACCGCGTGGGCGATCGCCCCCGCCGCGCCAGTAGTCATAAAAATATGGTTCCCCGTATAGTTCATCCCAAATCTTTTGTTGAGAGAAGCCGCCACCTTATCCCTGACGGATGGAATACCCAGACTCTGGCTATAGCCGTGTAGTTCCATCGGATTTTTATCCTGCAGCATCTTTATCATCACGTCGGTAAATTCCTGCGGTACCGGCACCGAAGGATTGCCCAGACTGAAATCAAACACATTCTCATACCCGATCTCCTGCCCTCTCGCCACCGCGAACTCCGAGAGCTGCCGGATTACAGATTTCCCCTGTAACATGTCCTTATATTTCTGTACGATCATAGCTTTTCTCCGTTTCTGTGTATATTGATATATGATATTTACGCAGTCTTAACCTTCAGATGCATAATTCTGGCACGAAAGTCACCACTGATCGGCGGCACATTGATCCCCGCATAGTGCAGCACATCACCCCTGTACTCGGTCTGCTGAATCTCCGGCCAGTCAGCCGCGTTCTCGATCACGTAGGTCTTCTCCGCATCAAGCCCCGGAATACAGATCCTCCTGCTATGGACATTAGGGCGGCCCAGCACCTGTACATAGGTGACAAGCGCCTCACTCTTATCCTTCTCCACCACCGCGTAGCAGTCATAAAAATGATTGTCCGCATAGTGTGCAATCCGGTAATAATCACCCTGCCGCACCAGATCATTATATTTATGGTACATTGCCACCTGGTCTGGAATCATGTTCCGATCCGCCTCGGGAATCTTCGTCACATCCAGCTCATAGCCGAAGGTGCCCGCCAGCGCCACATATCCCCTCGTCTCAAAGGGCGTCGCCCTGCCCACCGTGTGGTTCGGGCAGTCTGCCACATGAGCGCCCATGGTGGAGAGCGGATAGATTAATGCCGTACCCGCCTGAATCGACAACCGCTCGATCGCGTCCGCGTCGTCGGAACACCAGATCTGTGGGCTGTAATAGAGCATGCCCGGATCAAATCTCGCCCCGCCGCCGGAGCAGTTCTCCAGAAGAAGGTTCGGGAAATCCGTAACCAGCCGCTCCTGCATCTCATAGAGCGCAAGGGTCTGCCTGTGTACCAGTTCGCCCTGCCTGTCCGCCGGAAGCCCGTAACTGCCCAGATCGGAAAGCTGCCTGTTCATATCCCACTTCACATACTCAATATTCGCGCTGCGAAGCACTGCCGCAATCCTGTCGTAGACACAGTCGCGCACCTCTTTTCTTGTCAGATCGAGCACATACTGGTTCCTGGCAAGGCTCCCCACCCTGCCTGGAATCTGGATCGCCCAGTCAGGATGCTCCCTGTACAGGTCGGAATCGGGGGAAATCATCTCCGGCTCCACCCAGATGCCGAACTTCATCCCCAGCCTGTTCACCTCGTCCACCAAGAATTTGAGCCCGCCCTTAAGCTTGGACTCATTCACAAACCAGTCTCCCAGACTGCAGTTGTCGTCGTCCCTGCGGCCAAACCATCCGTCATCCATCACAAGCATCTCTATACCCAGCGAAGAAGCCTCTCTGGCAATATCCAGAAGCTTATCCGTGTCAAAGTCAAAGTAGGTCGCCTCCCAGTTATTGATGAGAATCGGTCTCTTTTTGTCTTTATAAATACCGCGGATCAAGTGCCCCCGGTACAAATCATGGAAGTTTCTTGTCATGCAGCCCAGACCATCCGCCGAGTACATGCAGATCACCTCCGGCGCCTGAAAACTCTCGCCGGGCTCCAGCTTCCAGCAGAAGTCTTCCGGGTGAATACCCATCATAGCGCGGATGCTGCCAAACTGGCTCTCCTCAATCTGTGCGATAAAATTACCGGAATATACAAAATTCATGGCATAAACATCGCCTGTCTCCTCCGTCGCCGTCCTGCTCTTCCACGCCATAAAAGGATGCTCCTGATGGCTGGACTCACCGCGCACCGAGCCGACGCTCTGCTTACCTTTTCTGATCGGGCAGGTCTGGACCGCGCGCTCCCTCGCCCAGGAACCGTGCAGGGTAATCATCTCGTAATCGTCATTATCCATATCAATACATGCGGATAACACCTTCGTCAGATAAATTGCTTCGCCGCCGTTATTTACCACCTTTACGCTTCTTGCAATCGCATCCGTGTCCGCAAAAATGCTGTAGGATAGAACTATCTGTAATTTCAATACCGGATCTTCGCATGTAATCTCCAGGGTCTTACACTCGTCCTTTCCCCCAAAGGTCGCAGGAAGCCCCTCCAGTGCTTCTTTGCCGTCATAAATACGGTGCGACACGCAGGAAAGCGAAACCCCCGTATGCCCCGAAAGCGTGCGCACCGAAAGCGTTCCCTCCCTGTAATCGCCCAGATTGTTGCCTGTGTATTCCATCGGAAACGTATCTAAGAAAGAGGTTCTCTCCCTGTTGTTTTCCGAAGGGACAAAGGGACGTTCCCCGGTGCGCATCAGATACACCAGATCGTCCGACCCAAGGCTTCTGCCGTAGTACACATGCCCCAGAAAGTTCTCCTCATCCACCACGCCAATACAGTAGCTCGTGTGGGGTGTGTCCAGTTTAAAGATTCTGTTCTTTTCGTTGTAAGTAATGTTCATTATATAATTCCCTTTCTTCATATACTCTGAAAAGCGTTTGTAACGCCTCTTAGTCAATATTTAACTGTGCATGTTGTATACTTGATAAGTGGATCCTTACATGTCCCCCTCCGCCCATACAAGCGCACATCTGACGGCCCGTTTCCATCCTTTCACGAGCTGCTCCCTCGTCTGTTCCTCCATCGTCACGTCAAACCGCTTCCCCAGCTGCCAGTTCTCACAGATTTCACCTTTGTCTTTCCAGTAGCCTACCGAAAGCCCTGCCAGATACGCCGCGCCCAGAGCCGTCGTCTCGATACAGTTCGGCCGCTGTACCGCCTGTCCCGTGATATCCGCCTGAAACTGCATCAGAAAATCATTGGCGCTGGCGCCGCCGTCCACCTTCAGTTCACTGAGCCCGATCCCGGCATCCTTCTCCATAGCTTTCAGTACGTCCATGGACTGATAGGCAATGGATTCCAGCACCGCCCGCACAAAATGCTCCTTCTGGCAGCCCCTCGTAATGCCTGTCACAGTCCCCCGCGCATAAGGATTCCAGTAAGGCGTTCCCATCCCCACAAAGGCGGGCACCACATAGACCCCGTTTGTATCGGGCACGCGCATGGCGTATTTCTCGGAATGCTGCGCTATTTTCATCATCCGCATCTCATCCCGCATCCACTGTACCGCCGCGCCCGCCACGAACACGCTGCCCTCCAGCGCATAGGACGGTTCGGCCGTATCCCCCGCCGCAATTGTGGTGAGCAGGCCGCTCCCCGAGGCGATCGCATCCCTGCCCGTGTGCATCAGCAGAAAGCATCCCGTTCCGTATGTATTTTTCACCTGCCCCGGCTCAAAACAGCACTGTCCGAAAAGTGCCGCCTGCTGGTCGCCCGCCGCGCCCGCGATAGGAACCGGCGCGCCGAAAATACCCTTGTCGCTCTCGCCAAACACCGTCCCGGAAG
This sequence comes from uncultured Lachnospiraceae bacterium, assembly GCA_949472775.1. GTDB lineage: Bacteria > Bacillota > Clostridia > Lachnospirales > Lachnospiraceae > UBA3282. The sequence continues at coordinate 12,591 of CASWVG010000012.1, read as the reverse complement.
GCTTCACCTCCGGCAGCATCTGTCTCGGAATCCGCAGCATGGAAAGCAGTTGCTCGTCCCACTCCAGCGTGTGGATGTTATAGAGCATTGTGCGGGATGCATTTGTATAGTCCGTGGCGTGCACCGCACCCTTCGTCAGTTTCCAGATCAGCCAGGTATCCACCGTGCCAAACAACAGTTCTCCCCGCTCTGCCCTGCTCCGCGCACCTTCCACATGATCCAGTATCCAGGCAATCTTGCTCCCCGAAAAGTAAGCATCCGGCACCAGACCCGTTTTAGCCCGTATCATCTCCGTATAACCCTGCGCCTTGAGCCCGTCGATAAACTCCGCCGTTCTCCGGCATTGCCAGACGATCGCGTTATATACCGGTTCCCCTGTTTCCCTGTCCCACACAATCGTCGTCTCACGCTGATTCGTGATACCTATACCCGCAAGCTGCCCTGCATCCGCGCCGATATTCGCCATTGCCTCAATCGCCACCGCAAGCTGTGACGCCCATATCTCGCGCGGATTGTGCTCCACCCATCCCGCCTGCGGATAAATCTGGGTAAACTCCTTCTGCGCCATGCTGCAGATGTTCCCCTTCTTATCAAACAAAATACAGCGGGAACTGGTTGTCCCCTGATCCAGCGCCATAATATATTTCCGCATATTTACCCCCATATCTGTATCCGTCTATAAACTTCTCTAAGTATATAACGAGTCAAAGAGAAAAACAATCTTCCATTTTTTATAAAATATACTATAATAGTTCGAGACGGGTCTTGTGTGAAGACATTTTTTAGCAAATTTCTGAGTCGGCCCGGCAATAATAATCTTAGACAGAAGACTTACAAAATATTTGAAAACGAGGACACTATATGAGTATCACAGTCGTACTGCAGCAGATGGTCATTATTTTTATTTTAATTGGTATCGGCATGATCCTATATCGCCGCAAAATAATTACGGAGGAAGGCTCCAGGCAGATTTCCGGTCTGATTATCAACATCACCAACCCGGCTCTCTTAATCTGCTCTGCCCTCGACGATGGTCCCAAAGCGTCCTTGCGGGAACTCGGCATCGCTCTCGTCACTTACGCCGCTGTTTTTGCGATTTTAATCGGCACAAGTTTCCTGATTCCCCGCCTTTTGCGGATACCCCGGAATCTGCATTACGCCTACCAGATGCTGACCATCTTTGGCAATGTGGGCTTTATCGGCATCCCTCTCGCCTCCGCAGTGCTCGGAAGTGAATCCCTGATATATGTGTCTATTTTTAATCTGCTCTTCAATCTGCTGATCTATACATTCGGCATCTCACTCTTGCAGAGAGCCGCTACGGGACAGGCGCAGGAAGGCACCACGGCTTCCGCCTGTCAGACCGGTACAAACCGCCTGCAGAAACTGATCAACGCGGGCACCATCTCCGCCGCGGTTACCATTATCTTTTATCTGGGGAACTTCCGCGTGCCTGTGATCATATCTTCCGCCCTCTCCTACACCGGACGGGCCACCACCCTTTTATCCATGCTGGTGCTCGGCGTCTCCGTAGCGCAGATGGCGCCGAAGGATATCTTTTCCAACCCGAAGCTCTACGCTTTTACCCTGCTTCGTCAAGTTCTTGTTCCCATCGGCTGTATGCTTCTGATGCGCCAGTTTTTTGACAACCGGCTGATTTTAAATACCATGCTGCTGATGGCTGCCGTGCCCGCCGCCAATATGCCCCTGATGCTCGCCAAACAGATGGACATGGAAACCGAATCCATCTCACAGGGCATTATTCTGACGACGGTGTTGAGCCTGGCGACCGTACCGGCGGCATGCCTGTTTCTCATGCAATAACAAATTTCACACTTCACCATTTCTCTTCTTTCGACATAAAATAGAGTAAAACGACACAGGATATTTATTATGTACTTTTTACTCTTTGCTTTACTTCTCATAGCTGTTCTCGGCTGTATCTTTTTTCAATGCCGGAGGAAAAAAATTATATGCAGAATAAAGGAAATGGACTGCTGTACCAAATGTACACTCTTAGACGAGCTGGTTTATCCCTTCGGCTATCAGTTTCACTGCGACCACGGTTTCTTTTCCTCCACGGTGGACGCTCCGCAGCGGCACGCCGGATACACCTGGCTGTATGACTATATGGCGCCTCGTTTCCAGATGGTATTTGACTCCCTGCCCGTCTATTTTAACTATCGGGGACGCACTTGGCTGATCGAATTCTGGAAAGGGCAGTACGGCATCAATACCGGAGCGGAAATCGGCATATACCACGCGGACGGCATTATCCCCGAATCGGAATATAAAACCGCATGGTTTTCCTGCGCGGAAGATAATGAAATGCTTGACTGTTCCTTCCTTCTGTGCAACGCTGCCAACGAGTGCATCCGCAATTCGGATCGTCACTGGTGGCTCACCGCTTTCCTGACAGGCTGTTTCTCCAGACCTGCCTGTCTGTCCATGGAATCCTGCATCTGTTTCCCCAACAGAGAAATGCTCGTCGCCTTTTTGGACGGATTAAAACACGCCGGCGTCACAGAAAGCGCCGTCACGGTAAACGGTTTAAGAGTCTGCTTTGCCTTCTGTCAGACGAACGAAAGATACAACCTGCTCACGCGCTTCTGGAGAAGCTTCTCCCAGTGGAAAAACAAATTTTTCTGCAAACTGTACCTTTGGGTTACCAGACCCTTTTGCTGCACAGAGGACAGAATCTTATATCTGTACTACTATCTCCCGGCTGCATTCCGAAAGCTTCTGCGTCTGCGCAGATTTCATAAGCGCTGTCACAGACGTCACAGCAGGAGACACTAGCCATGAGCACATCAGCCCGTCTCAACCATGCCTTTCTGGACGCACCGATGCTCCCCCTTTCTCGCCACTCCCGCTATGTCCTTATGAGCGACTGTCACCGGGGCATCGGCTCCTCCTCCGATAATTTTCTAAAAAACCAGCATCTGTATTTTGCCGCGCTGCAGCATTACTACCGGAACGGGTTTACCTATATCGAACTGGGTGACGGGGATGAACTTTGGGAAAACAGAAGCATGAAAAATATTATTGATGTCCACAGCAACGTGTTCTGGCTGTTCAAACAGTTCTATGAAGAAAACAGACTGTATCTGATCTACGGCAACCATGATATTGTAAAACGGAAGAAAGGTTACACGGCAAAAAGCTGCGGCACTTATTTCTGTACGCAGTCTCAGCAGATGCAGCCCCTCTTTCCATCCCTCACTTTTTATGAGGGCATAATTCTCACCACCGGGGCGCAGCCCGCTCACGCGCCCCGCGTATCGCTTTACCTGACGCACGGGCATCAGGCGAGTCTGCTCAACTCCACGCTATGGCCCCTCTCCCGTTTCCTTGTGCGGTATGTCTGGAGCCCGTTGGAAAATCTGGGTGTGCTCGACCCCACAAGCGCGGCGAAAAATTACCGCGTCAAAACCAAATGCGAAACCCGGCTGAACAGATGGGCACAGGAAAACCGCCGCATTCTGATCACCGGGCACACGCACCGCCCGACGCTGCCGGACGCATCCGCCCGCTACTTTAACACCGGAAGCTGCGTCCATCCCCGCTGCATCACCTGTATTGAAATCGAACGGATGACAATGACACTGGTCAAATGGAGCATGACAACCCGGGCGGACAGCACCCTCTATGTGGCGAGGGAGGTCATCGCAGGACCGGTACTTCTGTCTGATATACCATTATCTTCCCGAACAGACTACCCCATGCAAAAAACCCCTTAATAGAATGGCTCCTGGCACATACCCCAGGAGCCGTTTCAAGCAATTATAATATCTGCACCTTAATCATATTCGTGGTGCCGGAGATGCCAATCGGCACACCGGAAGTGATAACCGTCAGGTCCCCCGTTTTTAGGAGCCCTTTCTTTTCCGCCGCCGCAATAGCTTTATCAAAAAGCACATAAGCGTCCTTCTCTTCCTTTATTAGAAGCGGCGTCACACCCCAGGTCAGGGAAAGCTGCCTGCATACCTTCTCGGTGGTAGCACAGCTTATGATATCGCTCTTGGGACGGTAACGGGAAATCATCCTTGCAGATCTGCCTGATTTGGTAACCGTCACGATGGCTGTCGCATTTAAATCAAGCGCCGTCGTACAGGTCGCGTGGCAGATCGCGTCCGTCACATCGGGATTCGCCTCCCGCTCCAACAGGAAAAACCGCTTGCGGTAGTCCACATCCTGTTCCGTGCGTTCCGCAATCTTAACCATCGTCTTCACTGCCTCCACGGGATAGGAGCCTGCCGCTGTCTCCCCGGAGAGCATAATCGCACTTGTGCCATCATAAACCGCATTGGCAACGTCAGTCGTCTCCGCACGGGTAGGCCTCGGATTCTTAATCATGGACTCCAGCATCTGCGTGGCAGTAATCACCTGCTTTCCGGCACGATATACTTTCTTGATAATCTCCTTCTGGATCACGGGCACATCCTCGTAAGGAATCTCCACACCCATATCTCCTCTGGCCACCATAACGCCGTCAGACACTGCCAGAATATCGTCGATGTTTGCTACACCCTGCGCATTTTCAATCTTGGCAATAATTTTGATATCCTCGCCGCCGTTTTTCTCAAGGAGCCTCCTTAGCTGCAATATATCTTCCTTTTTCTGTACAAAGGAAGCCGCGATAAAATCCACGTCCTGCTCGATCCCAAACAGAATATCCTCCCTGTCCTTTTCGCTGATATACTGCATGGACAAGTCCACATCCGGCACATTCACTCCCTTGTGGTTGGAAACAGTGCCGCCGTTTATGACGCGGCAGACAATGTTGCTTTTGTCCACCTTCTCCACTTTCATCTCGATCAGACCGTCGTCGATCAGCACGCGCATTCCCACTTCCAGATCTTCATAGAGACGGTTATAAGTCACGCTCACAATGTCTTTCGTGCCTTCCACTTCATCCGCCGTCAGCGTAAAGAGCTGTCCCTCCTCCAGAACAACCTTGCCTTCCTTAAAGTTTTTCACACGGACTTCCGGGCCTTTGGTATCAAGCAGAATCGCCACCGGTCTGCCCACTTCCTTCCGAAGCTTTTTTACCACATCCATCCTTTTCTTATGATCCTCGTGAACACCATGGGAGAAGTTACATCTGGCAACATTCATGCCCTCTAGCATCATCTGCCGCAGTACTTCTTCGTTGTCTGTAGATGGTCCAAGGGTACAAACTATCTTCGTTTTACGCATTCTTACCTCCGTTCCGGGCGCCGGCCCGAATATTTATACTGTTCTCTTTTCTTTATATCATATTTTTTACATGATTTCACTAATTCATCCTGTAAAAACTAAAATCCCGTATCCATTCTTAATCAGCAATTCCGTTGTACAGTTTATACCACAAATCAGAATGTCCCCGCCTGTCACAGCAAGGGACATTCCTCACATAAAGCATCAATAATTAATTTTCTTCCGGGTTATCTCAAACTTCACTGTGACGTCTCCGCCATAAGTCGCACCCATACCGCTGATCGTCAGACTGCCTGCTTTTTTCCCGGATTTCACATTGGCGCCGTAAGAGACAGTAAAATCTATACCCTCTTTCAGATCTATCTCGCCGGTTTCTCCCTTATAACAGACAACCACTTCCGGTTTCACCTGTGCACCCGTATACACACATTCTGACTCTTTAATCTCCACTCCTAGATTAGCCTTTGTCAGCTTATTGCGATAAATTGTCAGCGGAACGGGATCCAGCCCGCTGTTTGTCAAATAGGTGTTGTCTGACCCCGCCTCAATTATAGCCTGCGGCGCAGGCGCCCGAGTGCCTCGCTTTCCAAGACTGTCTATATACGCCTTATAATGCGCCTGTGTGTTGTTGATATAAGTTACTGTGTAATCCGCACCGGGGCGCAGGGCCGTTTTCCCTTCCATGAGTTTTATCGCCGGCTTATACTCATAATCTCCGGGTTTATTCGGCTGGTATGGCACAGCGGTTGACTTTACAGTAATTTCTCCGCTCTTGATCTTACTTCCCAGATCCGCCCCCGTGATCGTAAACGGAATACTGAAGGTACCCTGGTAATTTCCTTTTCCCTTCACCGTGATCGTCGGCGCTTTCGCATCCCCCGCGTCTGCTACCAGTTTATTGTTCTTATATCTGAGCGTGTAATCCTTTCCGTTTTTCAGCCGTATTCCACTATCATTGGTAAGGACAATCTCTGAGACAGGTTCTGCTCCCGCTTTGCTGTATGCAACGACAATTTTATTCCAGCCGCGCTTCACCGATTCGATATCATCCGCCGCAATCTGAAATCTCTCTTTAAAGCTTCCGTTAAATCCTGCCTTTCCCAGACCAGTGAACGTCATTATGGCAGTGCCTTTGTTGATGTTTTTCGCGTAGCTTACCGTATAGTCCGTACCATACTTCAGTTCCCTTTCATCCGGCCCGCCAGCGTCATATACAAGAACGGCATCGTTCTGGGTGATCGCACGTCCCGTATAGACCTTGTCTTCCACACCCGTCACCGTGACTTTCCTGGCTGTAAACGTCTTTCCCTTGACGGTAAAAGTCGCCGTCTTTGTGCCGGAATACTCACCTATGCCTGTGATCACAAGCGTCGCCTTTCCGACTCTCCTATTGCTTTCATCCAGATAACTTACTTTATAATCGTCCCCCGGCGTGAGAACTGTTGTGCCCAATTTCACGGTAAAAGTATCCGCTGAATTTTCCACTGACGGGGTTAACTCCACACTTTCCCCGACAAGCTCGATATTTTTCTGGTTTTTTCCGAGCGTGATCTTCGCATTCTTCATCAAATGATTCTTATCCGTAACGTACACGCTCCTGCTGATGCTGCCTTCATAATTACCGGTCCCCTTCACCGTGAGCATAAATCTGCCTTCATGCTCTCTGGGAATTGCCGCGTTTTCAAACGATGTCCCACTCTTCACAGTTTCGCCGTCGCCGTCGCGTACATCCACTGCCGTCAGCATCAATATATAATCCCGGTTCAGTTTCATGGCCTTACTGTATTTGACGGAGCCAAACGGCTTTAACACCTTATTTGCCGCCACAAACTGGTCCGTGTATTTCAGCACGACCTTCTCCGCGGGATTGCCGGCTTTATCGGCAATCACAGCCGGACGGATATCGAAATTCACCTTCACTTCTTCGGTATAGTTGCCCTTACCGGTAATCTGCACATACGGAATATCCGGGTTAAAATCGGCCCCCTGTCCGCTTCCTTTCTTCCATACACCGTCCGCGTTGGCATTGATATTGTTGAAATATTTAACCGTGTAATCCCGTCCCGCCTTCAGTATGGTTTCGCCATCGTATACATTCACGGACGGTTTCCATGCCTTGCCAGTATAATAATAAATATCCTCAATTTCCTGCATCTGGAACTGGCTGCCTGCCTGTGCGCTCTTTTTCGCCCACTTCGCGTACAGTGTGATGTCTGACTGCACGATATCGGCCTCGAAATCCCAGTCCTGTGTGCAGGATGCATCTTTGCACCACCCCTTGAAGACATACCCGCTCGCCGAAGGCTCTTTGGGCGGATCTATCGTGCTTCCCGCCTTGACATCATAGAGCGCCCGGGGAGCGGTTCCATGGCCCTGCACATCAAAGACAACTTTGTGCACAAGATACTCGCTCGAAACAGTCAGCACTCCTTCCCCGTAGGTGATCGTATAGTTCGGACCGGCATCCGCATCAGACGGTGTAATCGTAAACCGCCCCGCTTTCTGTGTGCCAGCCTCCGTAACGCCACACCTAAATACAGGTTTACTGATCAACCGGTCATTCATCAGCAGACCGCTTACTTCATACTCGTAATCTCTCTGTCCAGGCACCCTGTCTCCGACCAGAATGGTCTTATCCTCTGCCCAGATCCATATCCTGGCCGGCAAAATTTCAAAGGGATAACTGATGCTGCCGTGATAATCGCCCATACCGCTGGCAACAACCGTAGCCATCCCTGCATCTATGTTGTTGTAATAAGTTAGTGTATAATCCTGCCCTTCCGCAAGTAACACGCCCTTGACTCTGAGTGTTACCTCTGGCTTCTGCTCCATACCTGTATAGACAAACGACTCCGACTCCAAAGTAAGCACACCAGTCTCCAGAGCATCATCTGCCGGGCTGCCCTCTACTGTAATATGCGCGTAAAGATCATCCAGACGCTGAAAGGCTTCCTGGTCATTCGGGGTGAAGGAGACAGGTACGTTCCATACGCCCTCTCTGTTAAGATTCAAATCCGCATCCGCCCAGGAATAAATACCATGACCGTTTTCCGGCAACGTCAGCTCGCTGAGTTTCTGCCCGTAAAGAGCCTGTAACTGCGGCTCCTCGACAATGAGCGTATCAAAGTCTGCCGTCTGCTCTTCAAATCTGACCGTCACATGACAGATACCCTGTCCGGAGGAGTCGAAACCACTTATCATATCCGCGCGCATCGGTATTGTCGCCACGAATATATCCGATACGCAGGTCACTTCTCCGCCCGAAATATCCAGCTTCTCTCCTGTCCTGTAAGTCGTGCGCGTCGGCGCCTTGATCTGAATGGCCGTTATGGCCGGAGCCTCCTCCCCCTGCCACTTCGCAAACAGTGTGATATCACTCATATCTTCCGGTCTGATCTGCGTCACTTTCTGCTGATAACGGAAATCGCTGTACCAGCCCTCAAAAACAGCTCCCTCTTTGACCGCATCCTCCAAAATGATGACCGCGTCATTTATGGTGTAAGTTTCCGGATTACTGTTTGTTCCGCCATACACCATATAGGTAATCCGGTAAGTGTGAATCGACCACTTCGCATAAAGCGTCATATCCACGCCGGTTGTCGTGCTGTCCGCAATCCGGGTAATCCTGTTTTTAAACAGACTGTCCGTATACCACCCCTGGAAATCATACCCATCCTTCTTAGGGGCTTCCAGGACAAAGTCTGTCGCGCTTGTATATCCGGATGGATTATTGGGAGAATTTTTACCGCCATCCAGTTCATAGGTAATCTTCTGGGAAGTGTTCTCCCACTTGGCGTATAAAGTCAGCTTGCCACGTCTGCCTTTAATTACGCTGATTGGCTTGGTAAAGGCCCTGTCCGTATACCAGCCCCCAAAGACATACCCCTCTCTTACCGGGTGTGCCAGTGTAATCTCATCTGATTCCACATAGGATAACGGGTTATCCGGATCATTCACACCTCCCTCCAGAAAATATGTAATGGAGTATATCAGTTCCCATTTCGCATAAATGGTCATATTCGCGCAGGTATCTGTTTTTATCTCAACGATGGGCGTCGTGCGGTTGATGTCTGTGTACCAGCCCGCAAACTGATACCCCGATTTGACCGCACCCTTTAACGTGATATCCGGCATCTCTATCGTATAGGTGGTCGGATTGTCATGAGTACCGCCGTCCGTATAAGTTATATTATACGTTTTAAGACTCCATTTCGCATAGAGCGTCAGATCCCCCTTAACCCTGTCTGGAGAAAGACTGTATATACGGTTTTCATAAGTGCTCTCCGTATACCACCCCTGGAAAACATAGCCCTTCCTGATCGGATTCTGAAGATTGACTGTACCGTCCGCATCCGTATAGCTCGAAGGATTTTTTGCCGAATTTGTACCGCCATTCAGATTATAGGTAATCCTCTTCCCATTTACCACCCACTTCGCATACAGCGTCCGGTTTCCCGTACTTCCTTTCTCTATCTCAGTAACCGGTTGTGTAAATGCGGAATCCTTATACCAGCCGTCAAAGAGACTACCCACCTTTGTCGGCTCCCGCAGCGTAAAGGTATCTGTCTCAATCGTATAGGAGGTAATCTGATCCGCCGGGTTTGTGCCGTCGTCCAGCCGATAGGTAATCTGATAGACAACCAGGCTCCACCCTGCATAGAGGTTCAGATTGCCAGTCCGGTCCGTCGGAAGATACCCTGAGCCAAACTTCTCCGTCATACCCTCGTCATAATACCAGCCGGTAAAGGAGTATCCGGGCCGCTGCTTCGGGTTGTATATATAATTGTAGGCATACCCCGCCCTGTAAAATGTCGGGTTGCTGCCGTTATTCTCACCGCCGTTCAGATGATAGGTAATGGAGTAATACGCGGGCATAGTTATAATATGGCGGTACATGCAGCTATATGCCTTCTCTTCCACACTATTTCCATTTATATAATTCACAATCGCTTTTACTTCGTATATATATTCATTATCTCCTGTAACATTCTGATCCAGATAAGAGCAGGTAGATCCGCCATCCGGCGTGACTGTCGACACTAACCGCGGATTCTGCCAACTGTCGCCCTCAGCCCTGTATATCTGATAACTCTTTGCGCCGGAACCTGTCGTCCATGTAAGTGTGATTCCCTCTATAGAAGTGCCATATCTATAGGAAAAGGCCGGGAACTCGCATGTGATCCGCTTCGTAGCCGTAACTGACCCAATGCCGGCCGTGATAACAGCATAGCCGGGCGCAACTCCCGTCACCACACCATTGTCATCCACGGTCAGCACCCTCTCATCGGAGCTGCTCCACTGCACGTCTGATGCCGCCACACTCGAAGGGCTGCGGATCGTCTCAAGCGCCAATGTTTCACCGGCAGCCACACGAAAGTCACCGATAATCTGAATGCTCCTCAGATCAGAATATACCTCCACCAGGAATGACGCATAAACCGATGTATCCGCATTACAGGTAACGGTAATCGTCGTCGTACCGGCAGACACGCCTGTAATCAGCCCCTTTTCATCGACCGTGGCTATCGACGTATCACCACTTTCCCAGCGCACTGTTCTGTCAGATGCGCTGCGCGGCAGAACCGTGCAGGACGCCTGACAGCTGTCCCCCACACCGACTTCGACCTTCTCCTTCACCTCGTCCCCGAGCTCTATTCTGGTGGGAAGCCCTGTGCCGCCGTCGTCATCCAGGGAATACGCCTTGATGCGCAGGTTGGCATTTTTTGCTTTTCCAAAGTCCACCCATGCTCCATCTGGGGAACTTTTATAAAAACTCTGTCCCGCCTTCGCCGCCACCACACATCGAAACCATGTATTCGACGATCCCTCACATGGCAGATACGCTATATCAGGCTCTGTTTCCGGCGCGCTATACCGCACCACCACAGAAAAAGTGTCGCCCTTTGCAAGGCTCACCGGAGCCTCCAGGGGTATTGTATAAAATCCTTCACAGATGCATTTCGACTCAGTAGTCGCCTCCTCAATCAGCTCACCACTTTCCGGGTTCGTCAGATCCGTCAGATTTTTATAGATAGAGATCGTGCAGGAAGTCTGTGCCTTATAAAATGCAACGCCAACCGCCTCTAACCGCTCTCCCTTTTCGTAGCCATTGGCCGTAAACACATTGGCGCCATATACACTGTCTGTTTTGTAATACCACGCCGTCGTTTTCATACTGCCGTCATACTGATAATTGTGATGATAGTTCTCCGCATCCTCAAAATCAAAAGCGTAGCCTGCCGCCAGGGACTTATCATAGTACGACATCCAGAAATAGCTGTTCCGGCCTCTGCTGTCCGCGTCCCCGCCTGCCTGCCAGCTGTTCCGGATCAGCCACGCGCCATCACCTTCCGGCTTTGTGCTGAATTGATCCGCACTGAAAGAATCATCCCACCCCACAATGGTGACGGCATGATTGGTTGAATTTGGGATATTACAATAATAACTTTTGTATGTAGCATTATAAAACTGATTCGAATCACAGTAGGAGGTACCCAGAGCGCCATATTTCTGGATCATCCGTTTGGCGATATCCCGGTTATCCTGCAGACTTACCATAAAGGAGTTCTGCAGATGCGCCACATCGGTGAAGGCAAGTTCTTTGTTCAGCCCGCTTTTCAGTGCAGTTTCCGCCTGGGAATAGGGCGCTATAGATTCATCCGCCGCACCAACCCAGTTCACCAGCACATACTGTGACAGGGCAAGGTTTCCGCCCTGATTCAGAAAATTAGCCTCTGCGCATGTATTCGAATCCCCCTCCAGACCGCCTAGCGGGTCATTGACCTCACCGCCATAGGAAAAATATGCCAGATGCAATTCCGAATAGTCCACAGAGGAAGCTGCGCCCCCGTTTCTCATCATATCAATTTCTGCCAGCGCCATGGACGAATGCGCCCAGCAGGTTCCGTAGGGACTCTGGCTCCTGGTCAAGGGAAGCGTGCCTTTTTCCGGTATGTACTCTGACGGCAGGGGATTCTCCAACAGAGGCGCAATCTCATCATCGTACCCATAAACCGGCGCAGACTCATCCACCACCGATACATCCCGGTCCTCCGGCAACTCGATATAACCGCCGACCACGCGGTTTCCCTCTTCCATTTCTTCCTCATAGGCCATCAGATCATTGCCGGAAATGTCATTGCCAGATACCTGGATATTAAAAATCGTATCCAGACTGTCTTCGCCCTCCACCGGTTCTTCCTCACCGGGTTTAGTTTCCCCATCCGGTGCTTCTGTTTCCTGTCCGTCCCCGGGAGGATTCTGATCTTCTGAACCGTCGTTCCCTTCATCCGGCTTTGTATCTCCCGGCATGGTTTCACCACCGCCCGGTTTTATATCACCCGGCTCTTCCGTTCCACCGCCCGGCTGCTCTTCCCCTGGCATGGTTTCACC
>CASWVG010000011.1 GCA_949472775.1 uncultured Lachnospiraceae bacterium | reverse complement strand
TCTTACCAAAAAAGAGGTATTTTTTTCCAAAGACACAAACTATTTTACACTACCTGCGAGTACCAACGTACACAGGCAGAAAGAATGTATGCTATTATACGAAATGAAACAAAAATCCCGCAGATGTCTGGTTTCTGCGGGATTTTTGAGTTACTTTTTCTTCTTATGCACATTGCGAATCGTTCTTTTCTTGCGAACACCGATGTCTGCGTGACTCTTTTGGTTGTCTGAGCGCCTGCGACCGTTTTCTGCACTCCTGCTATTTTCTTTTGGGCCGCTTTTGAAGTTTCCACACTCCCGCTTTCCGCTCTCCTGCCTTCTGTATCTGTCTGCACTCTCGTTCCCGGTCTTCCGCGGCCGGATCAGACATTTCTTATCAAAGCCGATCAGATCCTCCCTGCCACCCTTCACAAGCGCTTCCAGGACAAGCTCATAATTGTTGGGATTCCGATACTGGATCAGTGCACGCTGCATCGCCTTTTCATGGGGATTGCGGCAGACGTACACTTTATTGCCGTCCCGCGGATCAATGCCCGTATAATACATGACCGTGGACACCGTGGACGGGGTGGGGTAAAAATCCTGCACCTGCTCTGGCATATACCCGAGATCCCGCAGATACTCCGCCAGTTCAATCGCCTCTTTCAGCGTGGAGCCGGGATGGGACGACATCAGATAAGGCACAAGGAACTGTTTCTTCCCAAGCTGCTCGTTGAGCTTATTATACTTTCTGACAAAATTTTCATAAACTTCTTTCCGTGGTTTCCCGAGATATTGCAATACCCTGTCCGAGATATGTTCCGGCGCTACTTTAAGCTGACCGCTGACATGATGTTCCACCAGTTCTCTGAAAAAAGAGTCGTCCGTGTCTGCCATCAGATAGTCAAAGCGGATGCCTGAGCGGATAAAGACCTTTTTCACGCCGGGCAGCGCCCGCAGCTTACGGAGCAGCGACAGATAATCAGAGTGATCCACTTCCAGATTGGGACAGGGTTTCGGAAACAGGCACTGCCTGTTCTTGCAGACGCCCTGGGTCATCTGCTTCTGACAGGAGGGCTGCCGGAAATTGGCAGTAGGACCACCCACGTCGTGGATGTATCCCTTGAAATCCGGCTCCTGTATCATCCGCTCTGCTTCCCGCAGGATGGATTCGTGGCTTCTGACCTGAATGGTTCTTCCCTGGTGAAAGGTCAGCGCGCAGAAATTGCAGCCGCCAAAACACCCCCTGTTGCTGACAAGGGAAAATTTGATCTCAGAGATTGCCGGCACGCCTCCCGCCTCCTCATAGGAGGGATGGTAGGTGCGCATATAGGGAAGGTCATAAACGGCGTCCATCTCTTCTGTGGTGAGCGGCGGCTGGGGTGGGTTCTGTACCACATAAACGCCGTTTGGATAAGGCTCAACCAGTGTGTTTCCTGTAAAGGGATCGGTGTTGCAATATTGGATGTGAAAACTTTCGGCATACTTTTCAGGGTGCGCTTTCATCTCTTCGTAGGCCGGCAGTTCCACCGGTTCATAAATACCGTTTACATCTTTCGTCTTATAGACAGTTCCCGGAATAAAGGAAATATCTTTTACTGCGATCCCGCTGTCCAGTGCCTCCGCAATTTCCACAATGGACTTTTCACCCATGCCGTAGGAAATCAGGTCAGCCTGGCTGTCTAACAATATCGACCGTTTGAAGCTGTCCGACCAGTAGTCATAATGGGCCATCCGCCGCAGGCTGGCCTCGATGCCCCCGATAATCACAGGCACATCATTATAGACGCGGCGGATCAGATTGCCGTAAACCACCGTGGCGTGATCCGGCCTCTTATATGCCTCTCCGCCCGGAGTGTAGGCGTCCGTAGGCCTGTGTTTCCCGGAGACAAAATAGTGGTTCACCATGGAATCCATGTTGCCGCCGGTGACGATAAAGGCAAGCCTCGGCCGCCCAAGAACTGTTATGCTGTTCTCCTCTTTCCAGTCCGGCTGGGAAATGATGCCAACGTGATAGCCGTGGGACTCCAATACCCTGCTGATAATGGCATGTCCAAAGGAAGGGTGATCCACATAGGCGTCACCGATTACATAGACAAAGTCAAGCTGTTCGATACCCTGTGCTTTCATATCTTCTTGTGAAACTGGTAAAAATCCCATCGCTCTGCTCTCCTGCCCTGATATTTATGAAATGCCGTATGATATTGATGCTTCGCACGCCGCGAAGGCGGGGACCGTCATCCGTTCCGTTTCAGATAGGACGCCATTTTCAATCAATTCAGTAAAGTGGTAGGTATAATAATCTGCAAGCTTTCGTTTTTCATCGTCCTGATGCTTAGAATACTCATCATAGACAGCGCAGACTTTCATGCCGGCTGTCTTGCCCGCCTGGATGCCCGGTATGATATCCTCGAATACGAGACAGTTCTTCGGATCGACGGCGAGTTCTTTTGCTACAGCCAGATAGATGTCTGGTGCCGGTTTCCCCTTTTCCACCTCGCATGCTGTCATGATACATCCGAAAAAGGATTCCATCTGATGCGCCTGCACGACGCTTTCCACCAGTTCTCGGGAGTTGCTTGTGGCGATACCGGCTTTGATGCCGTGTTCCTTACAGTATGACAGAAGCTCCCTGACCCCTTCCTTAACAGGAACTTCATGGGCGTACTTATCTCTTGCCATCCGGTTCCAGTCCGCCTTGATGGTGTCCAGATCGTCGGGCAGGGAAAAACGCTCCTTGAAATAGGCTGCCGTCTCGGAAAAACTCATACCTTCGATA
Organism: uncultured Lachnospiraceae bacterium; assembly: GCA_949472775.1. Taxonomy (GTDB): domain Bacteria; phylum Bacillota; class Clostridia; order Lachnospirales; family Lachnospiraceae; genus UBA3282. Next base: position 66,115 of record CASWVG010000011.1, on the reverse strand, counting down.
CAGGACTGCAGATTTTCCGGCAGGGTAATTCCAAATTTTCCGAGATATTCTATGTCTATCGAACGCCAGATCCACATGGAATCCACCATGGAACCGTCCAGATCAAATATAACCGCTTCTATCATGCTGTTTTTTCCTTTCCATTTCTTTTGTTTTTGTCATGTCTCTACACTTTTTCCGAATATACATACAGTAAATGCTGTCGTCAGTCACCGGCGTATGTCTGTCAGCGAACCGGACAGAGGCGCGTTGGTTTGGAGGCAAATATGACTGATATCCAAAAATCGTTTAACAGGATGTGGCAAAGCTTTGTCCGTTTTCTCTATATGGCCGTCGGCGTTTATCTGATCTTCCTTCTTCTGCGCTTTCCGGCGCTGTCCCTGCGGTATGCGCTGGCAGGGCTCAATCTGTGGTTTGTGAAAATGATTCCTACACTGTTACCCTTTATGATCCTGTCAGGCATTCTGATCCACATGAACCTGACGGAAGGTTTTGTCCGTCTGCTGCATCCCATCCTGCACTTTTTTTACGGCACGACGCCAAACGGCTCCTATACCCTGCTCATGGGATTCTTATGCGGATTTCCCATGGGCGCGCGGATTGCAGGTGAACTCTGCCGGACGGGACGGCTCTCCGTCAAAGAGGGAAACCGTCTGCTGGCTTTTTGTAATAATATCGGCCCGATCTATTTTTTGAGTTTTGTGGTAAGCACACTCTCGCTGGAAAAGCCGCTCGCACCCTTTCTTGTTATGTACGGCGTGCCGCTCGTCTACGGCCTGTTTGTGATGCGGATTTCTCTGCTCTTTCAACTTCCGTACCGCATGTTTAAAAGGTTGAACCCTTTCCATATTTATCGACCGACCAAGTCAGTCGAATTGACTGATCAGAACCAAGTCAATACATCAAACGTCCCCCAGGCGAAAGGTCTTTTGGAAGCCATGGACACCGCTGTCCTCTCCGGGCTTTTAGGTATTGCAAAGCTTGGCGGTTATATGGTTTTTTTCAACCTTCTGAATATTCTCTTCCTTCCCTTTACCCGCCTGCCGGCCACCCTTTTAAACGCCTATTACTGTGTGTTGGAAATTACCGGCGGTATTGCGCGAAGCGGCCCGCTCCACCCTTTTCTTGTGCTTGTTATGCTGCCTTTTGGCGGTTTTTCCTGTATGGCACAGACTTACAGCATGATACAGGGCACCGATCTGTCCATCCGCGCCTACTTATGGCATAAGCTGGCGCAGACAGCCATTACCGTTCTGATTTATATGCTGTGGCGGCCGTTCTGAGATACCTGGCAGGTCTGCCGCCATGAATGTCTCTTCCGGCTTGCATCTCCGTTATCGCCTGCGTCGTCTTCTCTTTCTTCTTCGACGTCGTTTTCTGTGCTTTCCGCTCCTCAAAATCAGCGCCATGGACAGCGCAAGGCTGATCACCAGCAGGGCGCATACCAGACAAACCGTCAGAAAATAGCGGATCGTCGGCTGCTTTTCTTCCCGCTCGGGCGATTTGTCATGTCGTTTTGGCTGATTTTCCAAAGCGACGGCATTTTGCTTCGCCTGTTCCTCTTCCGCAGCCTTAGCCGCTGCCGCAATCCGCTCCTGCTCGGCTAGTTCTGCGGCCATCTCCTCCTCCGTTTTGTAATCCATGGAAGGGAGGGAGACGAGGTTGCTCTCTGTATACAAATCATAACCGTTATAACCTCTCACCACGATCTGCGGTATGATGTGGGGCGGTACCTTCATAGTAAACGTGATCGTGTCCTGCGTTTTATCTCCCCAGGCAAGCCGCGGGAAATAGGTGTTTCCCCCGTCATAGCTGTAATCATAGTACAGCATGCCGCTGTCATAGTCTGCGGCAGACAGCTCTACCGTGACATTTCCGGTCTCCATTTCCTGATCTGTAACTTCGATCATACAGATATCCGGCTCGGTTGTGTCGGGCTTCATGACACTTACCGGCACAGGAACGTCCAAAACCGGGTAATCGCTGTAATCCACGCCAAGCGTATCTGATTTCAGTCGGAAATATTTAGCCGCAGACTGGGCATCCAGCCTGCCGAACGCCTCCCACTGTTCTCTCCCTTCGCAGAAGGGACGGTCGTTTTCGTGGTCCATGTGGCAGTGTTCAATCAGCACGCAGGTCAGCTCCTGCTCCACAGCATGCCGTATGATGCCGTAGTAATCCGTCCCCTTTTTTCCGAGTCTGGTCTTGATGCCTCTCGAGTAAAGCCCAAGCTCTTCAAGCGCCCCGATTTCAATGTCGGCAAAGGCATACCCTTCGCTGTAATGCTTCCCGAAAGCGGACACCCAGCATTCCGCCCCGAAAAGCGTGTTGTGATCCTGTGAGAGATTATAATGAAGGCAGAAGAGAAAATCCGCCTGCACTTCTTTGGCATATGCTACGCGCTCCTCAAGGGACAGTTTCCGGTCATCTTCCCTTGTCAGATATACCGTAATATCCTCATATTTTTCCAACTCTTCCTTCATGGCTCTGGCGGTAATCAGCGTCATGTCCTTCTCCACGAAAGAGTCGTACATGCCGCCTTCCTCTTCGCCGCCGTGTCCGGGATCTATGACGACCACCAGCTTCTCTTCCGGCAGTTCCTCGATCCCGTCCCCCGCAGGATCTTCCGGCGCTGGTACCGGTTCTCCGTCAGCCGCCGCTTCCGCCGCTTTTACACAAGGCAGATTGTCCGCATATATGCGGGCAGAAATACCAAAAAGAAGACAGATGGAAAAAAAGAGGCAGAGCATATAAACTGTCGTCTGATACGCCAACGCGTTTATGTTGTTTTTTTGCAAACGTTTTCTAAAAATATTCTTCATACGCTCCATAATCTTCCAAATTTGATAAAAAGAACAAGCCGGCTTCGAAAGGAAACCGGCCCACCTGTCTTTTTTCATCCGCGATTCATTTTTGCGGTTTTTCATCGTTACATCAGATTCAGCTCCGGCCCGGGTTCCGCTTCCCCCTCGGCCTCCTTAAGCATTTTTTCCACTTCCACAGGACGCAGCTCCGCGCGGTTCGCTTTCACAATCTCATTGTAGCCGCTGATCGTGTTGAAAAAGCTTTCATAATGCTCGGTAGCCGCCGTGAGCGTGGTTGTCATGGCGTTTTCCAGATTGGAAAGCATTTCGTCGAGGTACTGCATGGCCGAAGTCTTGACACCGTTTGCCTCCATGGTCGCATTGTTCAGGATTTCCTGTGCCTGCATGGTTGCCATACGCACCACTTCGTTTGCCTGCGCATAGGCCTGCTGCATAATTTCGTGCTCATTAATCAGCTCTGTAGTCTGCACCGTCGCATCTTTAATAAGCGCCTCAGCTTTCGTGCGGGCGTCGTTCAGGATAGCTTCTTTATTGGAGATAATCTTCTGATAGCGCTTGATCTCATCCGGGGTCTTCATGCGAAGTTCCCGCAAAAGTTCATCGATCTCTTCTTTATTTACGATAATATTGGTCTTGGAAAGCGGCTGGAATTTACAGCCGTCAATATAGTCCTCAATCTCATCGATCAGTTGTTCAATTCTACTGCTCATTGCCTGCTCCTATCTCTTATATCCGTATTTGTAACTGATCAGTGTCTTCACAGTTTTCTATATTTCTCATATAGCATCCGCCCCACAAAATCAGGCACACACTCGGAGATATCCCCGTTAAAGCTTGCAATTTCCTTGACGGTGGAAGAACTTAAGTATGCGTATTCGAGACTGGTCGTCAAAAACACCGTATCCAATTTCCCATCAGAAAATTTACGGTTCGTCTGTGCGATCTGCAATTCGTATTCAAAATCGGTAATAGCACGCAACCCTCTGATCGCCACATGGATGTCCTTCCTGGCGGCATAGTCAATCAACAGGCCGCTGAAAGAATCTATCGTTACATTGGGCAGATCGCGGGTCGCTTCCTCTAACATTTTAACACGTTCTTCCACAGAAAACAATGGAGTCTTTGTTTTATTGTTCAGGACGCTCACTGTCAATTCGTCAAAAATCTCGGCAGCCCGCCTGATAATATCCAGATGTCCGTAGGTCACCGGGTCGAAACTTCCCGGATAAATCGCTGCCTTCATAGAAAGCCCTCACATTTTTAGTCACGAAACTCCGAAACACAACCAAACTCATGATATCATATTAAAACAATTTTACCGAAATGTCTTTACTTATTTTCAAATTTTCTGCATTTTTTTGAGAAAATATTGCGCAGTACTACATTTTCCGACAAAAAACATGCTGGTTTGTCTTATACCGCTTCTCCTTTTCCAAAGAAAAACCTAAGCTCTCCAGAAAGGAAAGATCCGCATGAAGGGACGTCTCGATCACAATCAGGGTATTCTCCGTCACCCAGGGCATATTCCGCAGCGCCGCAAGCGCCCGCTCCTCATGCCCGCAGTCGTAGGGCGGATCCATAAAGACAATGTCCGCTTCCTTCTCATGGATGCCGTAAAGTGCGGAAAGTACGTCTGTTTTCAAGACAGTCGCCTGCTTTGCAAGGTGGGTGAACTGCAGGTTTTCCTGAATGCACGAAAGCGCCCGTTTTTCATTTTCCACAAAATAAGCGTGCCTTGCGCCGCGGCTCAACGCTTCGATGCCGATTCCGCCGCTGCCGCTGAACAGATCCACAAACAGCGCCCCGCCAAGGTATGGCTGCAGCATATTAAAAAGGGTCTCCTTGATCCGGTCCGTGGTAGGTCTGGTATCCATCCCTTCAGGGGTTTTTAAACGAAGGCTTCTCGCCGTTCCCGCTATCACTCTCATGTCTTCTCCTGACTCTCAGTTCGATTAACACGGCATTATGCGCGCACTTATATTCCGAAGCAGATATCTGAACAATTTATTATAAATATTGCGCAGGAATTAAGAGTACGCATGATATTCGTGCCTATTGCAGTCTGAGTTTTACTCCTTTACCGTCACGGTGTCCCAGCTTGATTTTGTTTAATTCAAGTGTCCTGTCACCGTACTCGATTGTCTGCTCCACAGCATTTTGCGAATAATAGACAGCTTCAATTTCATCTTTTGCGGAAAGTTTCATACCCCGCACACCGATGGCGCCCTTCTTTTTCTCGGGGATTTCCTCTACAGGGAACCGCAGGAAGTAGCCCGCTTTGGACTGCAGGATCATATTTCGCTGCTCCTTGAATGCGGTTACGCTCACCACCTCGTCTCCATCCGCCAGTTTCGTCGCTGCCACCGTGCGTTTGGCCACGTCGAACTCGCCGCCGTCCACCACCTTGAGCATCGCCTGCTTTGTGGCGAAAATCACGCGGTAGAGATTTAAGTCGCTCTGGCTTGCGGCATAGACGATAGATTCCCTGGCGGAATCAAAATTGCTCACATTGTCGATGGGCACGCCCTTATCGCGGAATTTTCCGAAAGGCAGATCCATTGCCTTTACGGTGTGGAGCTGCCCTGTATTGGTAAACAGACAGACCTTTCCTGTATTTTTGCAGACAAAGGCATAGCGGTTTTCCGTATCCGCCGCCTCCTTGTTGCGCTCGTAGGTGGCGGTGTCTATCGTCTTTGCATAACCAAAACGGTCCATCAGGAAGACGATATCCATCTCCTCCACTTTTTTCTCTATATAGACAGCCTCCTGGGCGTTGGTGATCTGCGTTCTTCTTTTACGCTTATATTTTTCTTTTATTTCATCCAACTCATTCATGATGACCTGTGCCATGGAGTCTCTTCTTGCCAGAATATCCTCATAGCGGTAAATATTCGCCATGGTGTCCTCATGCTCACCTATGAGGGCTTCAATCTCCAGACCGATCAGCTTATAGAGACGCATCTCCAGAATAGCGGTGGCCTGTTTCTCCGTAAACATAAGCTGTGACGCCATCACCTTGGATTCCTTGGATTTGAACTTGATGCCGTCGGTTTTCCCTTCCACCAGACATGCTTTCGCCATGGCGCGATCCTTGGAACCGCGTAGGATCTCGATAATCAGATCGATTACGTTGCATGCCTTGATGAGACCTTCCTGTATTTCCTTGCGCTCCAGCTCCTTTTCCAACAGGTTCCGGTACTTTCTCCCCGCCACTTCGTACTGGAAATTGACGCTCTCCCGGATGATCGCTTTCAGTCCCATGGTTTCCGGGCGTCCGTCTGAGATAGCAAGCATATTGACGCCGAAGGTGTCCTCCAGACGGGTCTTTTTGTAGAGCATATTTTTAAAGTTTTCCACGTCGGCATCCTTGCGCAGTTCAATCACAATGCGGATGCCCTCTTTGGAGGACTGGTTCGTGATATCCACGATGTCCTGCGTTTTTTTCGTCTCCGCAAGAGCAGCCACATCCATCAGGAACTTGCCGATATTTGCGCCGATCATGGTGTAGGGGATCTCGGTGATAACGAGGTTTGTCTTGCCGCCTTTGGCTTTTTCCACTTCCACCTTGCCACGCAGCCTGATCTTGCCCATTCCCGTCTCATAGATTTCCATAAGCTCGTCCTGATTGATCACAATGCCGCCCGTGGGGAAATCGGGTCCCTTCACGTAACGCATCAACTCCCTGGTCGTAATATTTTCGTCCAGCATATATGCCTTTGTAGCGTCGATCACCTCCGCCAGATTGTGGGGCGGGATGTTGGTCGCCATGCCGACCGCAATACCTTCGGAACCGTTCACAAGCAGATTCGGTATCTTCACGGGAAGCACGCTCGGCTCTTTTTCTGTCTCGTCAAAATTGGGAATAAAGTCCACCACATCCTTGTCCAGATCCGCCAGAAAAGCCTCCTGGGTGATCCGTTCCAGACGGGCTTCCGTGTAACGCATGGCCGCCGCGCCGTCCCCCTCGATATTGCCGAAATTGCCGTGGCCGTCGATCAAGGGCAGGCCTTTCTTGAAGTCCTGTGACATAACCACCAGCGCCTCATAGATGGAACTGTCGCCGTGGGGATGGTATTTACCCATGGTGTCGCCCACGATACGGGCCGATTTCCTATAGGGTCTGTCATAACGGATGCCAAGCTCGTGCATGTCGTAGAGCGTCCGTCTCTGCACCGGCTTTAAGCCGTCCCTTGCGTCCGGCAGGGCTCTCGCGATGATCACACTCATGGCGTAGTCGATATAGGATTTCTGCATGACATCGGAATACTCTGTTTTGATAATTCTGTCGTTCATGTTTCTTCTCTCTCTTATACTCTGTCTTCCTGGAAAACCATTCCCTCGTCTCTATTTCCCAATTTTATTTTATCACCCTGCAGATTCTTCTGTCAGATTCCGGTAACCATTGTCTGCCTAAATCCGCAGGAACATTTATTACCCAAAAGCAGTCAGACGTCCAGTTCCGCTTCCTGTGCGTTTTTGTAAATAAATGCTTTTCTGGGCGGCACCTCCGTACCCATCAGCATCTCCGTCACCTCGCTGGCCATGCGGGCGTCCTCAATTTCCACCTGCTTTAACATTCTCTTTTCGGGATCAAGGGTGGTCTCCCAGAGCTGTTCCGCATCCATCTCTCCAAGACCCTTATATCGCTGCAGCGTAAAGGGGCCTTTGTGCCGTTTCCGATACTTTTCCAGTGCCTTGTCGTCGTAGAGATACTCTTCCGCCCCCTTAGAAGGCATAGCTTTATAGAGGGGCGGCATGGCGATATAGACATGCCCCTCGTAGATCAGTTCCGGCATGAAACGATAAAATAAGGTGAGCAGCAAGGTGGAAATATGGGCGCCGTCCACGTCCGCATCGGCCATAATGATAATCTTGTCATAGCGCAGCTTTGTAATGTCAAAGTCATTGCCGTAGCCTTCCGAAAAGCCGCAGCCGAACGCGTTAATCATCGTCTTGATCTCGGCGTTGGCTAACACCTTATCGATACTTGCCTTCTCCACATTCAGAATCTTACCGCGGATCGGCAGGATCGCCTGATACATGCGGTTTCTGGCAGTCTTTGCGCTGCCGCCCGCAGAATCTCCCTCCACGATAAAGATTTCGCACTTGGAGGCGTCCTTCGATTCGCAGTTGGCAAGCTTTCCGTTGGAGTCGAAGGAGAACTTTTGTTTAGTCAGCAGGTTGGTCTTGGCTTTCTCCTCGGTTTTCCGAATCTTTGCCGCCTTCTCCGCGCAGCCGATAATGCTCTTTAATGTTTCCAGGTTGCGGTCGAAGAAGCGGACAATCTCGTCGCCCGTCACCTTGCTGACCACCTTCGTGGCATCCTGATTGTCCAGCTTGGTCTTGGTCTGTCCCTCGAAACGGGGATCGGGATGTTTGATGGAAACCACGGCAGTCATGCCGTTTCGAACATCTGCCCCGGTAAAGTTCACATCCTTTTCCTTTAAGATGTTAAGTCCTCTGGCGTAGGTGTTAATCACGTTTGTGAACATGGTCTTAAAACCTGTCAGGTGCGTGCCGCCCTCGGCGTTATAAATATTATTACAGAATCCAAGCACATTCTCATGGAACTCGTTCACATACTGGAACGCGCACTCTACGGTGATCCCTTCCGCTTCCCCCTTGAAGTAAATCACATCGTGAATCGCCTCGCGGCTCTTGTTCATATCTTTGATAAAGCCGACAATGCCTTCCGGCTCATGGTACTCGATATGTTCAACCTCCGCGCCTCTCTTATCCTCATAAATAATCGTAAGTTCCGGATTTAAGTATGCGGTCTCGTGAAGCCGGCTCTTTACGTCATCCTCCTTGAAACGGGTCTTATCAAAGATGGTGTCGTCCGGCAGGAAATTGATGGTGGTGCCTGACTCCCTTGTCTTTCCGACGACAGGAAGAAGCCCGTCCTTTAATTCCAGTGTGGGAATGCCGCGCTCATAATGATCCTCATAGATCTGCCCGCCGGTTTTAACGGTCACATGAAGGTAAGTGGACAGCGCGTTAACCACCGAGGAACCTACACCGTGAAGTCCGCCGCTGGTCTTATAGGCGTCGTTGTCAAATTTGCCGCCCGCGTGAAGCGTGGTGAAAACGAGCCGCTCCGCACTGATGCCCTTCTCGTGCATGCCGACGGGAATACCGCGTCCGTTATCCGAGACGGTGGCGGAGCCGTCCGCCTCCAGTGTCACTTTTATGGTGCTGCAAAACCCCGCCAGATGCTCATCCACCGCATTGTCCATGATCTCGTAGATCAGATGGTTCAACCCTTTGGTGGAGACGCTGCCGATGTACATGCCCGGACGGACCCGGACCGCTTCCAATCCCTCCAGGACTGTGATGCTGGAGGCGTCATATGTACTGTTATCTGTCTTTGCCATTTTAAATTTAACCTCACTTTGCAGTATCAGACCAATGCAAAGGTATTTGCCCCGAAAATCCTGCGTTGCAGGATTTCCTTCATATTTACCGCTGTCTGTACACTGCCGTTGCTATGCGTAGCATACCATACATCTGGTATTTTTGTAAAGAAAAAGTACTATATTGTGTAACTTGCCATGTGGCTTTTCATCCGCTTTTGGCAGATGCATGCCATTATAAAAATGGCGTTGTATTGAGATTTGCAAGTGATGCAGGAGAAAGCAGGCACTTAACAGCTACCATTTGCGCGTTTCGTCAAAACTTTTCGTTCGTTTAAACGTCCACTCACTCTTCCACCCGATACAGGTATTCGCGCCCCCGCTTTCCGTCCCTTTGCAGGATATCCAGATACATCAGGATCGGCACGGCGTCCGCGGCAAGATCACGCCTGATCCCCGCCGCTTTCGCAAAATCTGTAATTGTGAAAGGTTCCTCTAAGTCAATCGGAACAAACTGCATGAAATCCTCTGTTCTATCCACCCGGATCTCGTCATAGAGGGAAAGGGGCATCCTGTCATAGCGCGTGGACCCTCGTTTTTTGTTGTGGCTCCAGCCGTTTAAGAGCCGGTACTCGTCCATGTCGATCAGAGGAAAGGCAAAGGACAGGTTCGGGTCTTTTAAAAACGGTTTGATCCGATATAATTCCGCAAAAGCGTGGTAGGCGTTTCCTGTCACCGGGGACTTATGTTTGTCGGAAAGTTCTCCGCTCTCCTCGTTCATCCAGATCAGCCATTTAAAATGCGGGATCGGCAGAACCACTGTAACTGTGTAAAGAGGCAGAAAGGCAGATAATTTCGGACGCAGTTTGCCAAAGTTCCCGTTCTGTATCTCAATGATATGCCCGTCCCTGTAAATATCCGCAATATATCCCTCCACTGGCACCTCATGGCAGTCCTCGTCCGGCTCATAATAAAGCTTCATCACCGCGTGAACCGTCTTCTCCCGCAAGGTACCGAAGCCGTGGGGATCATTCTGTTTCAGGAGCACTTTCAGTTTCGCGCTTTCAAATGCATTCTTATCCATATAGAAAGTATACCAGAAATCAGAAGATCGAACAAGTGTTTTCTTTTCGCGCGTTATATAAAGCTGAAAGAAATAATTGGTATAATTCGTGCAATTTACGGCATAAACGGTCACACCGCTTGACAGCAGAAATATTTACAAATAAAATAAGCAAGAGTATAATAAAAATAAATTAATTATGTATGAAACCTTACAAACAGGAATCCGCATATGAATAAGAAACAATGGAAAACCCGCTTGAAAAAAGGCTTTAACAAATTAAAAGATGTTCTGACAGGTAAAACACAGATCACAAATCGTTTAAAATTCCATGCGCTGATCGGTTCTATCGCATCGGTGCATGTTCTTTTGCTTGTCATTTTTTTTGTTTTTCATATTATGCCCTTATTCTATTTCAATATTTTCAGCGTGCTGACTTATGCCGTCTGCTTCTGGCTGATGTGGGGCGAACGGGAGCATTATCTGACGATCTACGTGATTACATACATTGAAGTTATTCTGCACTCCTTTGCCGCAACGATCTGTCTCGGATGGCAATTCGGATTTGCACAGTATATCATTGCCATTGTACCTGTCGGTTTTTATATTTGCTACACGCTGGCTATCCAGCGCAGGAAATTTACCATTGCTACCGTGTCCGCTGTTTTTTCGGCGGTTGCCTTTCTGGCATGTAAATTTCTCTCTTTCTTTGGAGAACCTCTTGTCATGATAGACAATATCGCCCTGGAACTGTCGCTCTATGTGTTTAATTCGCTCTGTGCCTTTGTGTTCCTGATTCTCTTTTCGCTGGTTTTCGTGTTTGAAATGAAGCTTTCCAGTAGCCAGCTTAAACACCAGAACGCAATTCTCGATAAGCTTGCCAGCACAGATCCTCTGACCGGGCTTTACAACCGCCGGAGCATGGATATCTTCCTCAATCAGGCTGTGGAATCAGCTTCCAGTTTTGCCTTGATTATGTGTGATATTGATAATTTCAAGAAGGTAAACGACACCTATGGACATGATTTCGGGGACGTGGTTTTGAAGGGAGTCGCCCGCATTACTGCCGAACAGGTGAAAGGGCACGGTTATGTCTGCCGCTGGGGCGGCGAGGAAATTCTGATTCTGATCAACAACGCTTCGGAGGAAAGCTCCCTGCGCATTGCGGAAAATATCCGCAGAAATGTGGCAAACCGTGTGTTTGAACTGAACGATAAATGGATTCACTGCTCTCTCACGCTTGGCATCGCCCTGTATAATGGAAAAGAATCTGTAGAAGAAACGATCACAAGGGCTGATTACAACCTCTACCGTGGGAAACGGAATGGAAAAAACGCTGTGGTATTATAAGCGGTCACTGCCGCAAATATCACAGCGTTTTTACATGGCGGTCCCCGTGCAGGATCCGCTCTCTGTCCGACGCATTAATCTGCGTCAGTTTTCCGTTTTTGTCATAATACGTTAACAGTGTAGAATTTTTAGCGACAGAACGTTTTCCGTCATCTGTAAGCAGGCTGATCACCTGATCCAGATTCCCGGAGCGGAGGTGCTTTCGGATCTTTTCGTCACGTTCTGCCTGCTCTGCCTCGAAGGCGGCTTTCTCTTCCTGCGCGCTTACGTTTTCCGTAACTTTTCCCGCCGCTTCCGGGACATCTGCGCCTGCAGATGCTTCATCTTTTCCCGTTACAGCAGCCTCTGGTCTTGGAATACCTTTCATGGCATAGTATTCCTCGGTATAACGCTCTGCCTCCTCCGGTGTCACGTCCTCGGAAAACGTTTCTGGCGGCGGATCATTCCAGACCTTATAAAAAAAGTGCCCCACCGCCTCAAACAGACTCTTAAAAAGAGACAGTACGGCGTCGAACAAACCGTCCCCTGCGTTTTGAGCTTTCGCAGTACGATCCGCCTTCTGCTCCGGTTCGTCTATCCGGCCGCCGGACAGCTCCAGTTTCACACCGCCCTGCGTCCTGATATCGACACCTGGTTTCTGATGCAGTTTTTTATCTTCGCCCTTCTCCTCTTTCTTTTTCGGAACATCCTGTTCCTTCTGCCGGTCCAGACTGAATTTCTCCTGGCCTTCGGCATTTTTGGCGGGCTTTAATTGACTGCTATAGTCATAAGCGGGATTATCGCCGTCACCGACCCTGTAAATCATCATACCACCCTGTTATTCCCGCGAGCAGCGAGCCAGAGCCGTGCTTGCATGACCCTGGCGACTGCCGCGAGATATTTCACTTTTGATTGATATAGTTAACCAGACCTTCCGCCGCGATAATCCGCTGCATGAACGCGGGAAACGCCTGTCCCTGATAGGTCGTTCCCTTGGTCACGTCGGTGATCACGCCGGAATCAAAATCCACTTCCACCTCGTCTCCGGCCTCGATCGCTGCTGCAGCCGCAGGGCATTCCACGATAGGCAGTCCGATGTTGATGGCGTTTCTGTAAAAGATCCGGGCAAAGGTTTCCGCAATCACACAGCTTACGCCTGCCGCCTTGATGGCGATGGGCGCATGTTCTCTCGAAGAACCGCAGCCGAAATTCTTTGTGGCCACAATGATGTCGCCCTTCTTTACTTTATTTATAAACTCCTTGTCGATATCCTCCATACAATGTGTGGCCAGCTCCGCCGGATCGGAAGAATTTAAGTAACGCGCCGGGATGATCACATCCGTATCCACATTATCTCCATATTTAAACACTGTTCCTTTTGCTGCTTTCATGACCCGTTTTCCTTTCTCTTTTTTCTTTTCTCTCGGTTCCTTTTATTCGAGCTCCTGTTTCGGCGGACAGCTTCACTGCCGTCTGCAGTCTGTTCCCTCATCCATCCGCTTCCCGTCAGCAGAACTCAAGGCAGCTGACAGGGGCAGGAAATTTTTCCTGTCACCGCACTGGCCGCCGCAACTGCAGGGCTTGCCAGATATATTTCCGAATTGACATGTCCCATACGGCCCACGAAATTGCGGTTGGTGGTGGACACGCAGCGCTCACCCTCCGCAAGTATGCCCATGTAACCGCCGAGACACGGCCCGCAGGTAGGCGTGCTGACAATGGCGCCCGCCTCGATAAAGGTTTTTAAAAGTCCCTCTTCCATGGCCTGTAAGTAGATTTTCTGTGTGGCCGGGATCACGATACAGCGCATACCCTGTGCCACATGTCTGTCCTTCAGGACTTTTGCCGCAATCCGCAGATCGTCCAGTCTGCCGTTGGTGCAGGAGCCGATCACCACCTGGTCAATTTTGATCTCCTCCGCAATCTCGTCAATGGTTTTTGTATTTTCCGGCAGATGGGGGAATGCCACCGTGGGACGAAGGGTACTTAAGTCAATGGTGTACTCCTCGTCATAAACGGCATCTGCATCCGCCTCATAAACTTTATATGTTCTCGTGCTGTGTTCCTTCATATAGGCAGCGGCAAGCTCATCCACAGGGAAAATACCGTTCTTTCCGCCTGCCTCGATAGCCATATTGGCGATGGTGAACCGGTCGTCCATGGAAAGGTTCGCAATGCCGTCCCCGGTAAACTCCATGGATTTATAGAGCGCGCCGTCCACGCCGATCATGCCGATGATGTGCAGGATCACGTCCTTGCCGCTGACCCACTCGGAAGGCTTGCCCGTCAGATTGAATCTGATGGCGGAAGGCACCTTGAACCACGCCTTGCCGGTAGCCATTCCCGCCGCCATGTCCGTACTGCCGACACCTGTGGAGAACGCACCAAGCGCACCGTATGTACAGGTGTGGGAATCCGCACCGATGATCACGTCACCCGCCACGGTCAGACCCTGCTCCGGGAGAAGGGCGTGCTCAATGCCCATCTGTCCCACCTCAAAATAATTGGTAATCTCGTTTTTCTTCGCAAATTCCCGCACACATTTACAGTGTTCTGCGGACTTGATATCTTTATTGGGGACGAAATGATCCGGCACCAGCGCGATCTTGTCCTTGTCAAACACACCGTCCACCTTCATTTTTTCCATTTCGTGAATCGCCACCGGGCTGGTAATATCGTTGCCCAGCACCAGATCCAGGTCGGCTTCGATGAGCTGTCCTGCCTCCACCGTATCCAGACCGGCGTGCGCCGCCAGTATTTTCTGTGTCATCGTCATTCCCATAGCAGTTTCCTCCTCTTCTCTCTGCGCTTACTGATTAGTTTATCACAATTCCGTCTGTCCGTACAGACACAATCCCTCTGGAAATACTTCCCCGTCTGTATCTGAAAGTTCTGTGCTTTCTTGCATTATAGTGCAGCCGATGATATAATTCAAATATATGTAATTTATGAAATATATAAATTTAAATTATAAATGGAGGCCATGATATGGATGCCCTGGATAATCTTTCCAGATATAAAATTTTTCTCGCCGCTGCCGAATGCAAAAGCATTTCCAAAGCCGCCGCACAGTTATATATTTCACAGCCTGCGGTAAGCATAACCATCAAAAAATTGGAGGAAAACCTAAATACCACTCTTTTTTTCAGAAAGTCGAAAGGGGTGGAGCTGACAGAAAACGGAAGAAAACTATATGAAAACACAAAGAAAGCGTTTCAGATACTCGCAGACACGGAAGAGCGGCTGAAACGCAGCCAGCACACTGGATATCTGCGGATTGCCGCCAGCAATGTGCTGTGCAAGCATTTTCTCATGCCCTATCTCAAAGAATTTACGGGACGGTATCCCAATACCGACATTTCCATCACCTGTACGTCCTCCTCTGCCGCCTGTTCCATGGTGGAGCAGGGAAACATTGATCTGGCGCTTGTGGCGAAGCTGGAAAATCCGGGCGCGGCGGTCTATCATTCTCTTGGCGTCATCGAATATATCTTTGTCTGTACGCCGGCTTATCGGGATAAGCTAAGCTGTGACAATGACCAGATTTTTGAACAGGGCAATATCATGCTGCTCGATCAGGACAACGTCTCCCGCAGACATCTAAACAGCTATTATGCCCAAAATAAAATTACCCCGCTGCATATCCTTGAAGTGAACGAGATGGATCTGCTGATTGAGTTCGCGAAAATGGGGATCGGGGTATCCTGTGTCGTAAAACAGTTTGTAGAACAGGAACTACGGGAAGGCTCCCTAATAGAAATAAAACTGTCCAGACCCATATCCCCACGCGAAATCGGTTTTTTGTATCACTGCATTCAGCCAGTGAATGAAAACATATTAAAATTTATAGAAAAGGACGCCAGGCCGGACTCACAGTCCCTTCCAGAGTAAGTGCACTTTAAACAGATCGCCGTCGATCTCGATCTCCATCTTTCCGCCCTGCAGTTCCACAAAACTTCTGGCGATGGCAAGGCCAAGGCCGCTGCCCTCACTGCTTCTTGCACTGTCGCCCCTGACAAACCGCTCCGTCAGGCTCTCGGCCGGAATATTCAGCTCATAGCCGGAAATATTTTTCAGCTCGATGCGGACATCTTCCGCCACGCATTCCACCTTCACATATACTCTGGTATCGTGCATGGCGTACTTGATAATGTTGGTGTATAAATTGTCAAAAATGCGGCTTGTTTTTTCCCCGTCCAGCATCAGAAATATTTTCTGCTCCGGGAACTGGAAACGAAAAACCAGACCGGCCTCTATCGCCCTATCCTCATATTCCAGATACATCTGCCTCACCAGATGGCAGATATCCACCTTTTCCGTATGGAAAGCCACATTGCCGCTGTTTGCTTTGCTCACCTCAAACAGATCTTCGATCAGCGTCTTTAACCGCAGTGATTTTCTGTGAAGTACCGCCAGGTATTCTTTCCGCTGCGCTTCCGTGACACCCTCCTCCCGTAAGAGTTCCGTGTAAGTGATGATGGCGGTGAGGGGCGTCTTTAAATCATGGGACACATTGGTAATCAGCTCCGTGCGCATGCGCTGGCTTTTTACCTCCTCCTCCACCGCATTGGAAAAGCCGCTCTGAATCGCCGAGAGTTCTTCCTGAAAAGCAGAAAACATTCCCCAGTCTCCCACGATCTCTGTCTGTAAATTTCCCTCAGCCACCGAATGGGCTGCTTTGAGCATTTCCCCATACTGGCCCTGTACGATACGGATATACTTTCTCAAAAGACCATAGAGAAATACGGTATAGGGAATCAGCAAAACCATACCGAACAGCCAGAAGAAACTGATTGCCACAAGGATCACAAAATTGGCTAAAAGCATCTGAAACAGCGGCACATTCAGATTCTGTTCCAGATCCAAATGCAGAAATTCCCGCTTGATATGTGCCCGCTTTTTTCTGATTGTAACCCTCATATAACGGAACGTTCTGTAACAGAGACACCGTTTCCTCATATACCCCCGGATACCGAACACATAGATCTGCGCGTATGCGGTGATCAGAGTAAACCACAGGGTAAATGCCATCGTCAGAAACAGCAGGTTGATCACCCACACAATGGTTTTTGCTCCCACCACCGCCGTCAGCCCCGGAAATGTGCTACGAAGCATATAAGGCAGGCTGTACTCCCAACTGTCCGACATAGAATACATGACAAGTGTGGCGGACAGTTCTCCCAGAATGAGAAACGTGGCGAATACCAGCACCGTCAGCACCTCTATATGGAGCGGCAAAAGATTGGATGCATGCAGGCGATATTTTTTCCAGAACGGCAGAAGCATGGCTGTCATTCCCAGAACGATAAGCAGAAGCCGGAAAATATTCTGAATACCGCTGTTCAAATAGTTACCCGCCGTACTCATGGAGAGAAACAGGCGGGAGGACGCCTTCACGTCTTCCAACTGCGCCTCCGTCAACGCATAGCAGACAGTACAATTTTTCGGCGTATTCAAAACCGCCAGCTCCATCTGCATCACTGCACCGCCGTCAACCGACGTATAGTAGACGGAATCCTCCCAGTTGATGCCGCCGTATGCGGAGTATGACAGTGACTCATAGAGGCTTCTCTCCAGATAACGACTCCGCATCACACGCTTCACACTCTCCACAAGGGTATCCGCATCCTCGCCCCGCACCCATACATGCTCTAAAAGCCCGCTTTCATCGAAGTCCAGCTTAATGTAATAGGAATAATAGTCGTCCAGGTAAACGGTTTCCTCCTCTGTCCCAAGATAATGCAGCGCGCGCTCGGTATTGGAAAAGGTCTGTCCGCTCTCCCAGTCCATAATCTCATAGTCGAGTTGCTTTGCCAGGCCGTTCTGCAGAGAAAGATTCCACTGGTAAAGCAGCTCATCCAGATGTTCTCCCGCATAAGAAAGGGGCGTTTCGTATTCTCCGTCGAAATTATAGTACTCGTCAACATCCTCCGCTTTTCTGACCTCTGCACTGAGGTATATGTCCTCTCCGGACGCCGCCTCTCCGGTTTTGGAAAAGGATCTCCAGTCGCATAACTGCTTGTAGAGTACAATATTGGCCTGATAAATTTCGTGCAAAAACTCGCTCCCTGAAAGAATATTTGGCTCGTCTACTGCGGCCCGCGCCTTAAACCCCGGATATTGTGACAGAAAAGTCAGAGAAGCGGAAAGGATCAGAACCGCCACGGCAACAATCCCCGGTATCCTCTCCCGCCTGCTTAACTTTTTAATCTCACTGTTTTTCGATTTTGTACCCAACGCCCCACACCACCTTCAGATATTTTGGTTCCCGGGGATTCATCTCGATCTTCTCCCGGATTTTTCTGACATGTACCATGATTGTGTCCGTGTTAATCGCCTGCTCGTTCCAGACCCGCTCGTAAATCTCCTCCGCGGAATAAACCCTGCCGGGACTTTTGATCAGAAGCAGAAGGATTTTGAACTCTGTGGGCGTCAGCTTCACGGGATTGCCGTCCAGAAATACCTCGACGGTGTCCTCGTGCACTTCCAGCCCGCCGATCGTATAGACACGCGTCTCATCTTCCGCTCTTTTACCGTCTTTCATTTCCAGAAAGCGACTGTAACGCCGTAAATGGGAATTGACTCTGGCCAGAAGTTCCATGGTGGTAAACGGTTTCGTCACATAGTCGTCCGCTCCCATATTTAAGCCCATGATCTTGTCCACCTCTTCTGACTTGGCAGAGAGCATAATCACCGGAAACTCGTATCCAAGCTCCCGCACCCGCATCATCATATTGATCCCGTCCATCCTTGGCATCATCACGTCCACAATCGCCAGATGGATCGTTTCCTTCCCGATCACGGAAAGACCATCCACGCCGTCCACGGCCTGAAAAACAACATATCCTTGATTTTTCAAGTAGATTTCTATGCCTTCCCGGATATCTCTGTCATCCTCCACAATCAAAATATGGTAATCCATTGCCTGTTCCTCACTCAACTTTCTTTTAGATGGTTTATAGTATAAACGGCGAATCTAAACAGAAACCGCTGTCAGTTCTTAAGAAATTCTAAATAAAATACCAAAATACCCCAAAGAAGAAAGGCATCCCGCCCGGATAAACGGCGGAATGCCCCATATTATCTTATTTTTATACCTTCCAATTAAGGACAGTGCAGTTAGTTGTTGATCAGCTTGTCCTCGCCGTTCCAACTGTAAAGCTTTCTGATCTCCTCACCGACAACCTCGGCAGGATGCTCGGAAGCCAACTTCCGCATCGCTTTGAAGTGTACCTGGCTGCCTGCGGAAGACATATCAAGCAGGAAGTCCTTCGCAAAAGTACCGTCCTGGATATCGGAAAGAATCTTCTTCATCGTCTTCTTTGTTTCTTCGGTAATGATCTTCGGTCCTGTGATGTAGTCGCCGTACTCAGCGGTGTTGGAGATAGAATATCTCATGCCTGCAAAGCCGGACTGATAGATCAGGTCTACAATCAGCTTCATCTCGTGGATACACTCGAAGTATGCGTTTCTCGGATCATATCCCGCCTCAACAAGTGTCTCAAAACCTGCCTGCATCAGCGCGCATACGCCGCCGCAGAGAACTGCCTGCTCACCGAAGAGATCTGTCTCAGTCTCGGTGCGGAAGGTCGTCTCCAGAACGCCCGCTCTTGCGCCGCCGATAGCCAGCGCGTATGCCAGAGCCTTATCCTGTGCCTTGCCCGTAGCATCCTGATGAACGGCTACCAGACAGGGAACACCTTTGCCGGCCTGATACTCGCTTCTTACCGTATGGCCGGGGCCTTTGGGAGCGATCATGGTCACGTCCACATCCTTAGGCGGTACGATACAGCCAAAGTGGATGTTGAAACCATGTGCGAACATCAGCATATTGCCTGCTTCCAGATTCGGCTCGATGTCCTTCTTGTACATATCTGCCTGCAGCTCATCATTGATGAGAATCATAATGATATCTGCCTTCTTAGCAGCCTCAGCCGCTGTATATACCTCGAAGCCCTGTGCCTCAGCCTTCGCCCAGGACTTGGAACCCTCATAAAGGCCGATAATTACATGACAGCCGGACTCCTTCGCGTTCAGAGCGTGTGCATGACCCTGGCTGCCATAGCCGATCACAGCGATCGTCTTGCCATCCAGAAGAGACAGATTACAGTCTTCCTGATAGAAAATTTTTGCCATTTTTCTTTCCTCCGTTAACGATAGATTAATAGTATGTTCTATAACTGAAAGGGAAAATCCCTTGAGCTAACTACAAATATGTGACCTGGTCGATACCTCTGGTCAATCCTGCAATACCAGTACGCGCAACCTCCAGAATCTCATAACCGTCCAGAACCGCGATAAAAGCGTCAATCTTGTCCTGATCACCGATCAGCTCGATGGTAATGCTGCCGGGGGAGACATCCACAGGGTCTGCACGGTACGCATTTGCCACCGCAAACACATCAATACGGTCTCTGGCGGAAGTCACTCTCACCTTAATCAGAGCAAGCTCTCTGTACACGCTCTCCCCGGGCTTTAACTCCTTGATGTCACGCACGTCTACCAGCTTAGCCACCTGTTTTTCGATCTGCTCCAGGATCTCATCATCCCCGGAAGTAACGATGGTAATGCGGGTATAGCGGGGATCCGCCGTTGCACCCGCGGTAATGCTTTCAATATTGTAACCGCGTCTGGAAAAAAGGCCGGCAATGCGGCTTAAAACGCCCGATGTATTATCCACCAACAACTGAAAAACCTTTTTCTGCATACAAGCACCCTTCCTTCCGTTTGCAGACAGCACATCTTTCTGCAATCTGACCTTTCGGTATAAACACTGTCAATAATTGTAGCAACTTAAGGGGAAAAAGTCAACCTATTCGTCCGCCTCCAGGCACTTCTGAAGCGCAAGGGTTCCTGTGCGCGCCATCTCCACGATACTGATTCCCTGCATCATACTGATAAAAAGTCTGATCCGCTCCGGCACATCACAGATCTGGATGATCAGCATGTTTTTGGACATATCCACAATGTCCGCATGCATGATATCGCAGGTCTCCATAATGTCCCGCCTGTTGTTTTTATTATATTTCACCTTCATCAGCATCAGCTCGCGGCTTACGCTCGCAGGCTCATCGAACGTCTTCACCTTGATGACATCGATCTTTTTGTTGAGCTGTTTTTCGATCTGCTCAATGGTGCGCTCATCCCCGGAGCTGACAATGGTCATACGGGATACGCATGTATCCTCCGTCTCCCCCACAGCCAGGGAATCAATATTGAAACATCTTCTGGAAAACAGTCCCGCCACCTTGCAGAGTACACCGGATCTGTTTTCTACCAGTACGGAATATATTTTTTTCATATTATCTCCATTCCGGAGCGTGTGTGATTTTTCACACTGTCCTCCATAAATATAATGATTCTCACCCTTTAACCAGATCCATCGGATCAATCAGACATTCCAGAAGCACTGATTCATCCTTCTCCAAAAAGGCTCTGATCGTGTCCTGCGCACCTTCCATCGTCTCCTGCCGCATAAACTTAAGGCCGAAGGCAGCGGACAGTTTTTCCAGATCCGGGCTTCCCGACAGATCCACAACGGAATAGTTATCCTTGTAGGTATAGTGCTGGTATTCACGCACCATGCCAAGATAATTGTTTTTCAGTACAATGATTTTTACAGGAACGTCAAACTGCCGCATGGTAGCCAGCTCCATCATGGACATCTGGAAGGAGCCGTCCCCACAGACCGCTATCACCTGACGGCCTTTGTCAGCCAGCTTCGCGCCCATAGCCGCCGGGATGGAATAGCCCATAGTTCCCATGCCGCCTGTGGTCAAAAAACGACCTTTCTTTACGATGTGATAGCCGCAGGACCAGATCTGGTTCTGTCCCACATCTGCCACATATACCGCATTATCATCCATCTCACGGGAAAGCATGGTGATGAAGGCCGCCGGATCCACATAGGCGGGATTCGGCCTGCGCACCGGCTGCATCGTATCGCGATAGGTATTTAACGTCTGTATCCACTCCTCGTGCTCGCAGGAAAACTCCTGCGTCGCAATATCTTCAAAAATATGTTTCGCGTCACCAACCAGCGGAATGGCGGGTCCTACATTTTTGCCAATCTCTGCCGGATCTACGTCGATATGGACAAGCACTTTATTTTCCGTAATCAGATCGGGCTGGTTCACGGCCCTGTCAGCCACCCGCGCGCCCACCATGAGGAGAAGGTCCGATTCATTCATGGCCCGGTTTGCAAAAGGCTTGCCATTATTGCCAACCATGCCATAATACATGGGATGCTCAGTCGGCATGGCCCCGATTCCCATCATGGTCGAAACCACGGGAATGCGGTACTTCTCGGAAAAAGCGCGGAGACTTTCCTCCGCCTGGCTTAAGAGCACGCCGCCGCCTGCACAGATCAGAGGACGCTTGGACTTTGCCAGCTCTTTTATGACTTTCTTGATCTGGGCCATGTTGCCCTTTACTGTGGGCTTGTAAGTGCGCATGTTGACTTCATCGGGATACTTGAATTTCCCAACAGGCGCATTTTGGATATCTATGGGAATGTCGATCAGCACAGGTCCTTTACGGCCTGTGGACGCCAGATGAAATGCTTCCTTGAAGATCTGCGGAATATCCGCCGCATCTTTCACAAGATAGCTGTATTTGACAAAGGATTCCACCGCGCCGGTGATGTCCGCCTCCTGAAACACATCGGAGCCGAGCAGTTCGCTGTTCACCTGTCCCGTGATACATACGAGCGGTATGCTGTCCGCAAAGGCTGTGGCAACACCCGTAATCAGATTGGTTGCGCCGGGACCGGATGTCACGGCACATACACCGACTTTCCCAGATACTCTGGCAAGTCCGCTGGCCGCATGGGCCGCATTCTGTTCCGTGCGGATCAGAATGGTCTGGATGTCAGAATCCAGGATACTGTTGTAAAAGGGACATATGGCTACACCCGGGTAACCAAACACATATTCAACGCCTTCCGCCTCCAGGCATTTTACGATTGCATCTGCACCTATCATATACGTTATCCTCTCCTCTATCTATTTTCTGGTCATAACTGTTTTTTACTTTTAAAGTTACCATGCAAGGTTTTCTAAAACCGATTTCGTTATTGCTATCTACTCATCCAGACCCAGCAACTTCTGGGTCAGCTTTACCGCATCGGCCGCATCCTTGGAATACCCATCCGCGCCGATCTCCTGCGCATACTCCTCCGTTATGACCGCACCGCCGATGATGATCTTCGCCTCAATCTCCCGCTCCTTCGCGTAATCGATTACATGGCGCATCTGCTGCATGGTGGTGGTCATCAGCGCAGAGAGCGCAATGACCTGCGCGTGATGTTCCCTGGCCGCCTCAATGATTCTTTCCTTGGGCACATCCTTGCCCAGATCAATCACATGAAAACCGTAATTTTTCAACATCAGCGCCACCAGATTTTTCCCGATGTCGTGGATATCGCCCTCCACGGTGGCAATCACCACAGTCGGCATATCTGTTCCCGACTTGGCCTGTAAAAGAACAGGTTCCATATATTCAATAGAAGCCTTCATCGCCTCCGCGCTGGCAATGAGCTGGGGCAGGAAATATTTTCCCTTGTCAAACAGCTCACCAACCTCGTTGATGGCGGGCAGAAGAACTTCATCGAGAAGCGCCTTTGCCTCAAAGCCCTGCTCCATCGCCTTCTTTGTGTCCTCCACGATGATATCCCGCTTTCCCTTGAGAACATCGGTGTAGAGTCTGTCACGGGGCGAGGAAGCGCTCTCCTCTGGCGCCGCCTTATTCAGACGGATTCCCGTCTCCTTTGGCGCGGTCTCCCCGGCCGCCTCTTTCTTCTCCCGCAGGGCATCCATCAGCCGGATATACCGGGTATCCGCTTCCTCCTTATTCAGAAGCAGATCCGATGCGAAAGCGCAGCTCATCAGAAGCTCCTGCGAAGGGTTTGCAATGGCCATTGTCAGGCCCTCACGGATTGCCATAGTGAGAAAGGCGGTGTTTACAAAACCTCTCTCCGGCAGACCGAAAGAAATATTGGAGAGGCCGCAGATCGTGGCAAGCCCTTTCTCCTTACAGTAGCGGATCGTCTCAAGCGTCTCTATGGCCGCGTTCTTATTGGCTCCCACGGTAGCCACCAGGCCGTCCACCACAATATCTTCTTTTGTCAGGCCGAGCGCATAGGCTTTTTCCTGTATGCTTTCTATAATGTTCGTCTTTTCCTCCAGGTCCTTGGGAAGTCCCGCATCCGACAAAGGCAGGAGAATAAACATGGCGCCGTACTTTTTGGCAATGGCAAGCAGAGCGTCCTGCTTCGCCTGTTCGCCGGAGATAGAATTGATCAGCGCACGGCCCGGATATCTGCGGAGCGCCGCCTCCAGCACGTCCACATGACTGGAATCAATGGACAGGGGCAGGCTCGTAACCCCGCTCACCGTCTCGATGGCCTTTAACATCATGGCTTTCTCGTCGATGCCGCTCATCCCCATGTTCACATCCAGAATGCTTGCGCCGCAGGCTTCCTGTGCCTCCGCAAAGTCGGACACCATCTCCAGGGAGCCTTCCTTGAGCGCCGCCTGCAGCTTCTTTTTCCCGGTGGGATTTATGCGCTCGCCAACTACGATAAAGGGATCTTCCAGCCCGAATGCCACCGTCTGCCGCTCACTCGTCAAAAATCGTTTTTTCGGCTTTGCCCGGTGCATGACGGCCATATCCTGTACCGCCTCCTTTGCCGCCCGGATATGTGCCGGCGTTGTGCCGCAGCAGCCGCCGAGCACGGAAGCGCCAGCCGAAACCAGATCCCGCATATGACGGCCAAATTCCTCAGCCCCCATGTCGTAAACCGTATTGCCCTCCGCATCCAGGGAAGGCAGTCCGGCGTTTGGTTTGGCGATAATGGGAATGCCGGTAACTTCCGCCATGCAGCGCACCGTATCCGCCATCTTGTCCGGCCCTGTGGAACAGTTTGTCCCCACCGCCGCAACGCCAAGACTCTCCAGCACAACCGCCGCGGTAACCGCATCGGTGCCAAACAGCGTCCTGCCGTCCGCCTCAAAGGTAAGAGTCGCCATCACAGCCAGGTCACAGACCTCCTTCGCCGCGATCACAGCAGCCCTCGTCTCCTGCAGGCTCATCATCGTCTCTATCACCAGCAGATCCACACCCGCCTCGACAAGATAACGGATCTGTTCCTTATATACCTCAACCAGTTCCTCGAAATCCAGTTTTCCCATAGGGGCAAGCTGTTCGCCTGTCATGGTCAGATCACCCGCAATATATGCCTTCCCGCCGACCGCCTCTCTGGAAATTCCGACCAGATCCCGGTTGATCTGTTCGATCTGCCCTTCCATGCCGTATTCTTTCAGCTTGATCCGATTGGACGTAAAAGTAGGCGCGTAGACAATATCGCTGCCTGCCGACACAAAGTCCCGCTGCAGCCTGATCATAATATCTCTGTGTTCCAAAATCCACTGTTCCGGGCAGACACCCGCCGGCATGCCCTGTTTTTGCAGATTGGAGCCGGTTGCGCCATCCAGAAACAGGGGCGTATTTTTTAGTAACGTCTGAAATTCTTGTCTGTTCATATATCTCTGCCTCTCAAATCTATGCGGAGAATGCCGTATTTTAGGAATTCTCCTGAGTGAAATATAGAACTTCTCCACGAAACAGCCTCTGCTGTGAGTGGCTAGAAGCTCTTTTCACTCTATTCCTCGTAGAAAACCGTATCGTCCGTGTCAAAATCATCCTCCGGCACGTCTCCGCCATCCTCTTCGGTCTGCGCATCCTCCGGCTCCCCGGACTCTTCCGTCTCACCATCCTCATCCTTTTTATTCAGATAACCACCGCCCAGAAGAGGATTCTCTTCCGTATAGGTAACGCCCTCCCCTTCGGGAATCTCCCCGTGCAAAATCGTGATAATATACTGGATGCGTATATTGGTTCTGTCATAATATTCCAGCGCCGCCTGCTCGGAACCCTCATCATAAGATTCCCCTTCGTAAGCCGCATGGAAAAGAGCCACTGCCTCTTTCATATTTTCATCCGCCTCATCGGCAAGACTTTCCACCGCAGAAAACTGTTCCGGCACTTCCAGTTCCGCCATCCACTGGATGTCTTCGGCAAAGGCGTCCAGATACCCAAGCAGTTCTATCACCGCAGTATCAGATTCTCGGTCAATGGCATTCATCTTATCATTGTACTCAGCCGCCCGCTCAAAAAAGGTATTCATATCCTCCTGGTAAGCTGTCAGTTCCTCGTTCTCTCCGCAGGCCGTGAGCAGAAAAGCAAAAAGCAGGCAGACCAGCGTCATCTTGTATTTTGTCAAAACTGTTATCCTCCGAAAATATAAAAATTCACAAATCCCCTATCTAAACATACTACTGATTTCCGCCAAATTCGTCAACCTTTTCTTTCATGGTAAAAGTAAGAAGATTAAAGTTTCCGTAACAGTAAAGCCGTAGGCTCAACTGTTTCAAGCAGATAAAAAGAGCGACAGATCTCCCACGACCAGCCGCTCCATTAATCTGTGCACGAAACTATGTTTGTCAAATGGCGATATCACAGTCAGGCTCTACCTTCCGGCATGCTTTCAAAACCTGCTTCATAACGCTTTTTTCGTCCGCACCTTCCGTAAACTCCACTTTCATTTTCTGGGTCATAAAACTCACGGTAGCTTCCGCCACGCCTTCCGTTTTCTTCGCAGCTTCCTGCATCTTCTCTGCACAGTTAGCGCAGTCCACCTCAATTTTGTAAGTTTTTGTCATTTTTTGTTTTCTCCTTTCACAGTTTCCTGCTGAAATTGCAGCTCTACTCTCAGGCTCTGTTCCCTTCCATAATATGTTCCATTCCCATACTGAGGATCGAGCGGACATGCTCATCATCCAGAGAATAATAAATCGACTTACCCTCTCTCCGGCTCTTCACAAGCTTGGAGGTCTTCAAAATCCGAAGCTGATGACTGACAGAGGACTGGCTCATTTGCAAATGCCCCGCAATATCATTCACGCACCGCTCCGTATCAAGCATGGCATATAAAATTCTGATCCTGGTAGGGTCGCCGAATATTTTAAAAAGTTCTGCCAGCCCATAAATCGCTTCCTCTTTATATGATTCCTCCACAAATATTCTCCTTCCTCAATTCGGGCTTATATATGTTTAATTGTTCATATTATAATATGAAATCCAGTGTTCTGTCAAGAAAAAACAAAAAAAGAAATGGGAGCCTCGAAAGGACTCCCACATATGCGCTACATTTATAAAAAATATTACAGTTTAAAGAAGGATACATCGTCTTCCAGATTCTGTGCCATTGATTTCAATTCACTTGCAGCTTCAGCTAACAGATTGATGGTAGCGTTCATTTCTTCCATGGAAGCATTGGTCTCCTCGGTAGACGCCGCATTCTCCTGCGATACGGCGGACAGATTCTGGATCACATCCACAACCTTTTCTCTCTCCCGGTTACATTCCTCCGCCTGATCGCTGATCACACCTGTCTCTTTTCTGGAGTTCTCTATGCCGTTGCTCACATCGCCGAACTTCTCCTTCGTCTGCGCCAGTTTCTGCTGCTGTTCCACAATAATTTCGTTTACTTCATTCATAATCTGAACGGAGGCTTCGGAATCAGCGGTCAGTTGATGTATGATGTCTTCAATCGTCTTGGTAGACTGCGCGGAATCTTCAGACAGCTTGGAAATCTGGGTCGCAACCACGGCAAACCCGCGCCCTGCCTCTCCGGCTCTCGCCGCCTCAATACTTGCATTCAAGGCGAGCAGGCTGGTTTCACTGGCGATAGACGCAATCAAGTCAACCGCATCCTGGATCTTGGTAACAGACTCGTTGGTTGTATGTACGGAAACTTCGATCTTTTTGATTGCTTCGGTGGTTCTGTCGTTGGACACGCTCAGCTCATTGATAATTCTTGAAGATTCCACATCCGCCACATGCATCTGGTTGGAGAGCTCATCCAATTCCTTGACACTGTCCGTGATCTTCTCGATGATCTCTCCCATATTGGCAATCTGCATGGTAGCGGCTTCAATATCCTCCGCCATGTTGACGGCGCCTTTGGAAATGTCCCCGACCGCATTGCCAATTTCATCCGCAGTCGCCGATGTCTGGGATGCCATGCTCTCCAGATTATCGCCCTGAGTCATCAGTGTATCGGTGTTCCTCTTAATACTGCCAATAATATTCTGCAGCTCCTCCAGCAGTCTCTGTACGGCCTGGCCCATAATACC
This sequence comes from uncultured Lachnospiraceae bacterium, assembly GCA_949472775.1. GTDB lineage: Bacteria > Bacillota > Clostridia > Lachnospirales > Lachnospiraceae > UBA3282. The sequence continues at coordinate 38,349 of CASWVG010000011.1, read as the reverse complement.
GATCTCATCGCTTCTCTTCAGGATTCTCTCATTTACAGTCAGATTCAGTTCACCCTCGGCCAAAGAAGACAAAAGCCCCTCTGTCTGACTGATTACCCTTGCGATCGCACTTGCAATCTTCACACAGACAATCAGAGCAATGAAAAGAATCAATGCGGCAATTCCAAGAATCATCATGGAACTTTTATTGATTCTTGCATTGGCCTCAGTGGCAGGCTGTCCCGCAAAAACCATACCTACGCATTTTCCGCTGGCATCTATCGCCGGCATGTAAAACGCATAGTAAGCTTCTCCGTTGATGACAACGCTGTCTGTCTGGTAATGTTTTCCCTCCCTGAGTACAGTCTGGATAACCTCGTCAGAGGCTTTCGTCCCAAGGATGCGCTCCCCCGTATCTTTATCGCGCAGGGAAGTGGCACGTCTGGTATCGCCGAAGAAAAGTGTCACATCCGCGGCACTCCCGTCCACGAAGCTATCGATAATGTCCACATTTTCGGATACGCAGTAATTTCCCTTATAGAGCGTGTCGCCCTCCATCCGGTAATCGCCCGGATCCAGCGCCTCATATGCGGCATACACACTCCGGCAAAGATTTTCAAGGCCTTCCATCGTCGCATCGCGCATCTGATTTCTCATCGTACCGATCGAATACACGGTGATAAACGCAACCATGATTATCAAAGGAATCACACAAAGCATCACAAGCTGCGCCATTACGCTCAGTTTCTTCTGTTTTTTCATCCTCACGTCTCCTTATGCTATATGTTTTTACCCCTTCCCACGTGATCTTAAAAGAAAAAAATTATCGCTTATTCGTGGGTTAGATATCTGCCCAATATAAATGCCAGATCAATATAACGATTATATCATGTTCTTTTGTATTTTTAAAGATACAATCCCGAAAAAACGGAAATTTTGCACAAATAATATATTATTTTTCACAAATACCATTTGTATCGTATCAGATCCGTCTTTATTTTCTCTACATTTATAAAGTGCTATTTTATTATACAAAAAAGACATTCTTTTTCTAGCAAAAGGGCACAGATTGCACTTTTTGAGGTATGCTTTGCAAAACTTGGTTTACATAACTTTTAGCAGGGCTATATCGCGAGCCTTTTTCTACAGATATTTCCTTTATATAAGTAATGATTTTCCTATGGACGCACCTGCCCGTCTCCTGTAATCTGATATTTATAGGAAGTCAGTTCCTTAAGCCCCATCGGCCCTCTGGCATGGAGTTTCTGGGTGCTGATGCCGATCTCCGCTCCGAAACCAAATTCAAAACCGTCTGTAAAACGGGTGGATGCGTTGACATACACGCACGCCGAATCCACTTCCCGCAAAAACTTCTGTGCATGGGCTCTATCCTCTGTCAGAATGGCGTCGGAATGCCCGGTATTGTATTTGTTGATGTGAGCAATCGCCTCCTCCAGAGAAGCTACGGTTTTTACGGAGAGAATCAGATCCAGATACTCTGTGCCGTAATCCGCTTCCGTCACGGCATGCGCCTCCGGTATCTGCGCCCGCACTGTCTCGTCTCCCCGGATCTCCACCTGCTTTTCCAGAAGGGCTTCCCCCAGAGCGGGCAGAATTTTCTTTGCGATTTTTTCATGCACAAGCAGGGATTCGCAGGCATTGCACACACCGATACGCTGGGTTTTGGCATTGATGACGATGGGAAGTGCCTTTGTAAGGTCAGCCGTCTCATCAATATAAATATGACAGTTTCCCGTGCCCGTCTCGATCACGGGTATCGTGCTGTTCTCCACAACCGATCGGATCAGTCCGGCTCCGCCCCGGGGAATCAGCACATCCACATACTCTTTCAGCTTCATAAAAGCCGTGGTTACTGTTCTGTCGTTATTTTCCATTAACTGAACCACGTTTTTGTCGATGCCCTCTCTTTCAAACGCTTCGCCGATTACCGCAGTGATCGCCTGGTTGGAGCATAAGGCGTCCCTGCCACCTTTTAAAATCACAGCGTTTCCCGTCTTAAAACCAAGACCGAAAGCGTCCGCCGTCACATTCGGTCTTGCCTCGCAGATGATACCGACCACGCCCATGGGAACCCGCACCTTTTCGATGTGAAGGCCGTTTGGACGGTCAAAGGTCTCCATCACCTCTCCCACAGGATCCGGCAGAGAGGCAATTTGTCTGAGCCCTTCCGCGATCGCCTCTATTCTCGCGGGCGTCAGTTTCAGACGGTCAAGAAGCCCCTCCGCCATGCCGTTTTCCTTTGCGCGCACATAGTCTTTTTCATTTGCCGAAAGGATTCTTTCGCTCTCCTGCACAAGCGCATCCGCCGCCTGTACAAGAGCGTGATTTTTCTGCGCCGTGTCCAGTCCCTGCAAAACAGTTTTTGCAGTCTGCGCTTTCAAGCCCAGGTCTGTCAAATATTTGTTGATCTCTAAGTCTGTCAGTGTTTTTTCCATTTTTTGCTGTCCTCTCTGTCCTTTTTGTCCGGCTTTTGCCAATCCCCGGATTTCTATAGCCGTATCAGCCAGAAAACTTCAGATAATTTTTGACTCCGTGATAATCCGCGCAGGGCACATGTCGTGCGCTTCCCACGGGATTTTCTCAAATATCTGGCAGTCGTACGCCAATGCGGCAGTCATAACCTTCATCCGGAAATGTTTTGTTCCCTTTGCCAACGCCTGCGGCTGTGCTGTCGCATCCATATTTTCACTTCCCAGTAATAATCTGCTTAAATATCTGTCATAAAACCCGCCGCCGTAGCCGATCCGGTGCCGCGTCTTATCAAAAGCAGATCCGGGCAGGCAAATCAATATATGCGTAAATGCCGTCTCATCCTCGTCCATTTCTGCGGCAGCCGGCTTTTCCTTCCTCGTCCACTTCTTGGTTTCTGCCGGTTTCTCCTGCTGACTGCCATGGCGTTGACTCTCTTGGTCAGTCATCCACACATCAAAGGACAGACCGCCTGCCGGCTCCAGAATCCCCCGATATCCCGCCGCCAGGTCATCTGTAGAAAAAATCCGATAGAACTCCATTTCTTTCCCTGTAACCTTCGGGGCAAACACTGCCTTACCGTCTGAAAAAGCCTGTTTAAGCAGAGGAATGGTATCTACTTCACTGCGAAAGCTGATATATGTGAGAACGGCGTCCGCATTCTGATAGCAGGACTGGTTTGTCAGGTTCTCTATGATTCTGTCACTGCAGTCTCTTCGCTGCTGTGCCGTCATGCTGTCCCGCCGCGAAAGAGCCGCCGCGCGGCATCGTTTCTTTTCCGCTGCCCGATCTTTTGCGGCAGCGGACTTCACGTCTTTCTGCTCCCCAACCGACTCCGCAATTTCCTGTCCCACACGCTCACCCATGCCGCTTCTTCTCGCCCAGATTTGTGATACTGCCGTCCTTCTCCACAATGGAGATATTATCAAGCTGCCCCCGGAGGTTCGCCCGCACATTCGCAACGTATGCCTGCCGCAGCGCCGCCTGCTCCTCCTTCTCCTCAGGAGTAAGACCTTCCTTCTGGGATTTATGGTATAATTCGTTGATCCGCGCCGTCATCTGTTCTACATTCATTGTTATCTTCTCCTGCCGCACAATTTCTGTTAAGTCTTTTCCGGCTATCACCTGTTGACAGACGCCGCCATCCTGTGATACGTGTGCCGCACGCCTCTGATTGCCACAGAATAAGCCATAATGTTTTCCGGCAGCGCCATTCCCGGGTAACCGGTGTCCCCGATGTGATGAATGTCAGTTCCCGCCATCTTACACATCAGCGCGATCTGCCTGATCGTGTCCACATCCGCCCCTTCCTGCGAAGTGCCGATGGCTGTGATCGTGAGCGCGCCTTTTTCGTGGGCATGGGCAATCAGCTCCCGCACATACTCCATGGTAATTCCCGGTACGGTGCCCGGCGCCGGAAGAAGAATAATATCCGCTCCCGCATCCATAAATTCATCCACATCTTCCTTTGTAATGATGTGTTCGCCGCCTTCCCCCGGCACGCCGGAGGCATGCATCTTCCCTGCCGCCAGTATCAGATCATCCTTAAGCCGTGCCGATATGGCTCTCAACGAATCGGTAATTGCCCGGTTGCTCACGCCATTTCCGGGATTTCCTGTCAGAAGCACCATATCCACGCCCATTTCCGAGGCGCGGACTGCATTTTCGACCGTGGCCATGCGCCCCGCCGACATCGCCCAGGGCGTATCGTCATTTTCCCGTGCCGTCTGTTCTTCCACCGGCTCCAGATTGATGCCGATCATCCGTCCGGTAAGGCGTTTTAATTCCTGCACAGTCTTGGCTGGTTCCACTTTCGGCAGACCGTTTATCACCGGCTGGTTCACGTCAAACATGTTGAGCAGTAACAGGTCGGCGCCGAGAGAAGCCGCCAGTTCCGCATTGGTAACGTCTGTAAGTATGGGCATGGTAATACCAATACACTCACATGCAAGTACGCGTCCTTCGCTTCCCGCAATGGCGCCCAGATAGTCATCTTTCGTAAAATTCCTCAAGTCAGAAGCTACACAGTCCAACATTCTCTTTGCCATATTGTCTCCTCCGGATGATAAATGTTAATGCGCGTGCATCTGCTGCACATAAAGGGGCAGATCGAACTCTTCATTTCTGTGTGCCAAAAATAATGTCCCGATATTCTGCCCGCTTAAAATTCGATGGATCACTTTGATATCTTTACTGTTGGCAATCACCATGTCCACTCCTGTGCTGCTGGCAATCTTTGCCGCCTGCAGCTTGGTTGTCATACCGCCAGTGCCAACGCTGCTCCCGGTGGACGCTTTGCCCATATTCATCAATTCGTCTGTCAGTTCCTCCACCACCTCGATATACTTGACATCGGGATTGGTGCGGGGATCGTCTGTGTAAAGTCCGTCGATATCCGACAGCAGAAGGAGCGCATCCGCATCCACCAGAGCGGCAACAATAGCCGACAGCGTATCGTTGTCGCCGATCTCAATCTCGTAGGTGGCTATCGTATCGTTCTCATTCACAATCGGAATCACGCCCAGCTTAAAAAGTTCCGCGAACGTATTCCGGGCATTGTAACGGTTCAGATTATCGACGATCGTGTTTTTCGTCATCAGAATCTGTGCCGCCACTTGATTGTACTCCGCGAAAATTTTCTGGTATATCATCATCAGTCTCGCCTGTCCTACCGCGGCGCACGCCTGCTTTACGGCGATGGGATTGTCCTCCTCCCGGTTTGGCAGGATTGCCTTCTCTCCCACGGCAATCGCGCCGGAGGTGACAAGTACCACGTCTTTCCCCATGTTTCTCAGGTTACAGAGCTCCCGCACAAGCACATCCAGCTTCGTGTAATCCAGATCTCCCGTCTCTTTGTGCTGCAAAGAAGAGGAACCTATCTTTACCACGATTCTTTTTTTATCTTTTAGTAAGGCTTTTCTGTCTACCACTTGTAATCATGTCCTTTCTCATTTTTCATCCATAACGATTTATTCTACCACAGGAGCATAAGCCGCCGCAACCTTCTCCGCAATCAGAATGCCGTCCATCGCCGCAGATGTGATGCCGCCCGCGTAGCCGGCGCCCTCGCCGCAGGGGAAAAGCCCTTTCAGTGCGGACTGTCCCATCTCGTCCCGCAGAATCCTTATTGGAGAGGAGGTTCTGCTCTCCACGCCGGACAGATACGCATCACTGTGGGCAAAGCCGGGCATCTTTTGACCAATTAAGTTAATCCCTTCCACAAGCGCCTGATTCAAAAAATCAGGCAGAATATCATGTACCGGGGCAAACTGCCAGGCTCCCTTGATGGCGGGTGAAAAGCCCGGCATCAAGGGAAATCGCATCCCCTCTTGTCGGTTCAGCTTTTCCGCATCCGCGCCGCCGCAGACCGCCGCCCTGAAATCCCCGTACCGCTCCACAGGCACCGCACCCTGGCCGATTTCGTAGGCCCGTTCCTCCAGATGCCGCTGGAACGCAATGCCCGCAAGGGGGCCCGTCCCGCCGTATGCTTCATAGTCCTCTGGCGACACGGTGACGATCATGGCGCTGTTGCTGTTTGTGCCGTCCCGCCCGCTGTAACTCATACCGTTTACCGTCGTTCTTCCCGGTTCCGAGGATGCGTTGACAACATAACCGCCGGGGCACATACAGAAGGAATAGACACCTCTGCCGGAAGCGGTCTGCGCCGTCACCTTGTACACTGCCGCCGGAAGCAAAAGACCGCAGTCCCCATATTGCATCCTGTCAATTATGTCCCTGGGATGCTCCATGCGAAGACCCACCGCGAAAGACTTTGCTTCCATAGGTACTTGCAGTTCGTGAAGCATCCGGAAAGTGTCCCGCGCGCTGTGACCAATGGCAAGAACGACCACACTGCTTCGTATTTCTTCCCCGTTTACAGAAACGCCCGCAATCCGGCGGTTCTGCGTGGAAGTCCCCGCCGTCCGATCCTCTTCCAAAAGAAGTGCCGTCATCTGCGACTCGAACCGTACCTCGCCGCCCCATTCCAGGATCTGCCTGCGCAGATTTTCTATGACATGAATTAAAATATCCGTACCGATATGAGGTTTTGCCTCGTACAAAATCTCTTCCGGCGCACCGGCTTCCACAAAAATGCGTAAAACTTTCCGCATACGTCCTTTCGGGTCTTTGACTGTAGTAGTCAGCTTTCCGTCGGAAAAGGTACCTGCGCCTCCCTCCCCAAACTGCACATTGGAGCCAGGATCCAGAACGCCTTCCCGCCAGAAACGCTCCACGTCCTCGCGCCTCTTATGTACCTCTTTTCCACGTTCCAACAGCAAAGGACGCAGCCCCGCCTTCGCAAGCATATATCCGCAGAAAAGACCCGCCGGTCCTGTCCCGACAATCACAGGACGCCCCTGTCCCAGTGACGTTTCTCCCATAATCGTCTTTCTGCCAGCAATCGCTTCGGTTTTCCGTCCGCTGTCACCAGCCGTCCCTTCAAATGCAGGGAAGCAATACGCCGTCTCTTCCACAAGCTGCATCTGTCCGTTTTTTCCCCGAAGCTTCCGCAAGACGGCCTGCTCGCCTGCCACTTTCACATCCACCGTGTAAACCCGGCAGATATCCGGCTTTTTTCTGGCGTCTATCGATCTTTTTACAATGGAGAGAGACTGTATGGAGGCAGGTTCCATCCGCAGTAGCTTTGCCGCCTTTTTGAGAAGTGCCGCCCGCTCGTCTTTACAGTCCGCCGCCAGTTTGATCTGTTGTATCCGAATCATAGTTACCTCCACGTCAGAACAGTTTATCGCGATGATACACGTCGGGAATATCAAATCCACTTCATCGCGCCGTGTGTTTTCCATGTCACGGTTTTACCGTCTTACATAATATCAGATGCCGCCGCCCTTCCGGCAACCGCTCCGCTGCTCCAGGCCCACTGTAAGTTATAGCCGCCACAGAGCCCGTCGATATCCAGAATTTCGCCCGCAAAATAGAGCCCCGGCCGCTTTTTCGACATGAGATATTCCGTCACCTCGCTGCAGTCCACACCGCCCGCGCATACCTGCGCCCGGTCAAAGTCGTTTGTTCCCATAACCGTCGTCTCCAGACCGAGATACAGGCCCTTCAGTCTGGCAAATGCCGCCGGGGAGACATCTTTTACCCGCTCTGTCTCCCTGATGCCTGCCAGTTTCAGAAGCAGTCGGTTGATTTTTTTATTGACTATACCGGTCAAGAACATGTCCATCCCGTCTTCACCGTGTGATGAAATCCTTTCCCTGAAGAAGGAGTCGCAGGACGCTTTATCAAAGTCGGGAAGAAAAGATACCTGCGCCATGACAGGCTTTTTATCAAGGAGTGCATAAGCCGCCGTCCGGCAGAGCTGAAACGCCGGTATGCCGGAAAGCCCATAATCTGTAAGCTGCAGCTCGCCCCGCTCCCTGGCCGCTTCTTTTCCTGCCACCTGCAGGGTGAGTTCCGCATCGCATCGCACCCCCGCCACCTGTTTATAAAACGGCTCCTTACAGACAAGCGCGGCAAGGGCGGGTACGGGTCTGACAATCCGGTGTCCGAACCGTTCTGCCAGTCGAAAGCCGCTCCCGTCAGAGCCGGTATTCGGCGCAGCCTTGCCGCCGCAGCAGAGAATGACCGCATCATAAAATGCCTCCTTTCCCCGCCGTCCAATCAGAAATTGTTTTCTACCCTCATCAAAGGAAAGCGACCTGACCGCCTCCTCCGTATGTACTGTCACATGACGTCTGTCAAGTTCATACCGCAGCAGATCGAGCACCGTGGACGCCTGATCGCTTGCCGGATACAGATAACCGTCCCGCGCCTTGATCCGCATACCAAGAGATGAAAAAAAGTCTTTCGTCCGCGCCACATCAAAGGCGGAAAGAATCTCATCCGCCAGAGCCTTACCGCTTCCATGGTAAAATTCTTTCCCCATCGCCTCATTGGAAAAATTGCATCTGCCGTTTCCCGTGGACAAAATCTTTTTTCCCACTCTGTCGTTTTTTTCATATATGGTCACCGCCGCGCCTGCCCCGGCGGTCTGAATCGCCGCCATCATGCCCGCCGCGCCGCCGCCTATCACCGCAACCTGTCTGCTCATATTCAAGGTCCCTTTCTCCTGGCTCTCTCTTAAGTAAAATGGAGGGCTCAGTAAATCCATTTAAGCAATGCTATGCTAACTGGAATACGACTCCAGAAATAAATAGAGCTCTTCCTCACTTGCCACAAATTTCCCAGCCATAATTTCTCGCTGAATAACATCCGGCAGCCGTTCCAGCAAAATATCCGTATTCATATAAAGGGTGCTTCTGTCATCCTCGTACACCACGATAAAATGATCCGCCACCATCAGATAAAACCCTTGCGTCTGCTGCTCCTTATAATACTTGCAGACCGCCACCCTGTCTTTGGAAAAGGCGGTCAGCTCGATCGTCTCAAAACCCTGTTCCAGTTCCGTCAAAGGCGGATTGTCCTCATAAGCGGACAACGCCTCCAGAAGCTCCTCCCTGTTTAAGCCAATGTACATGACGGGAATCGTCTCCTCGCTCTCCGTCACAGTTCCCTCTGACAGATCCACCAGTTCCAGCAGATACCTCGTATCCGCGGTCACAACCGGCTCCTGCGATGCAGCCGCCTCGATGATCTGTTCTTCCTCCACATCGATGATCTGCTCCTCTGCCGTCCTATCTGTCTCTATAACTTTTTCAGACGGGGTTGTATGAGAGACCGCCGTATCCACAAACTGCGATACCGACTGCCGGAAACTGTCCTCCGCTCCATTCCCCGCCTGCTCATAACTGTTCCTGTACCGGTGCGGATAAAAAAACTCCTCCGCCTTTAACGCCCCCCAGCCGCCAAGACCGAGCATGACCATAGACAATGTCATAAAAAGACTGATACGTTTTACAAGCTTCATTCCGTTTTAAACCTCTCTTGTCGGATTTCCTGTAATCAGTATCAGCCAATTCTGTTTTTTTATACAACAATCTTACAAAATGCCCATTGTTCTGCCAAGCATAATAAACAAAAACCCAAGCGGCATCTCCTGCAGCTCCGTCTCGCTGATCACCCGGAGAAGCATAAGGGCAAAAATATGAAAAACAACCCCCAGAAACAGGGAAATAATAATGCAGGGCACCGCACCCGCAAAGCCCGAGAGCAGCCGGTTGATCAGGTACACAATCAGCCCGGAAACCGCTGCGGACGCAAACGGAAACAAAACGCCTATAAACCAGTCTGGCCTGTATTTCACGCGCCGGTTCAGGAATACAAAGGTCAGAACCATGTAAAAACCAAAAAATAAAATCAAGGCGCAAAGCAGCCCGTCCACCCCCATATGCCCACGCTGCGTCATAAAATAGGCGGCAGCCAGATGTACCACAAAGGAAGCTGACGCTGCAAGAAACAGTTCTCTTGTCATACGCATTTTATAAAGAATCTGCCCGAACAGAAAACTGAACGTAAATAAAACCGCCAGAACCGCTCCTTTTGAAAGCCAGCCCGCCAGGACCGCGGACTGTGCCGTTGTTCTCCCATAACAGCAGATGGAGAAGGGCTTTCCGAGGACAGCCAGATATATCGCAGCCGGAAAAGACACCATGGACGCGTTTCGTACCGCCTTGCCCAGCCGCTCCCGCATATTGCGGTGCTCTTCCCTCTCGTAGGCATTCGCGACCTTTCCCGTCAGTCCGTGTACAGACAGACAGCAAAACGCCGTACATATGCCGAGAAGAGGAGCAAACTTACCATAATAACATCCCCACTGGGCCGTGCGCACACTCCCCTGCTCCGTCACATTCATACAGTAGTTCAAATAACGCTGATCCGCAATCATAAACAGATTCGAGAGCACAGCCACCGCTGCAAGCGGCACCATATTGATGATAAGCATTCGCTGGATCTCAAAACGTGTCTCGGCACGCCTGCTGTTGTCCTGTCCCGGTCTCCCCTTAAAGGCTCCCGCATAGATCACATAGACCACAAGCAGATGCAGTACGGCTATCACCTGCGAAATAAAAATGCCGAGCATGGCGCCAAGCGCCCCGTAAGCATAACTGTGCGCCTCCACCTGGTAGAGAGCCGCCACTTTCTGCCCATAACCATAAAATGCCCTGCCGCCGATAATCGCACCCGCAAACATGGCGATCTTTTCGATATATTGGGAATGCGCCGTCAGCACACCCATGCCGTAACCGTTAAAGTAACCTCTGAAAATACCGGTCAGCGCCGCAAAAAATACAGAGGGCGCCGCCGCCATCACCGCCATGCGGCTCAGACGCTCCAGAACAATCGTTTCCGCGATCCATGAAGAAAAAAGCAACAGAAATAACGCCATCACCGTGCCCAGAAACAGATTCATAACAAATGCTGTCTTAAATACCTTATCCGCATTCCGATACCGCTCCCGCTTGACCCGGTAGCGGATGATACCCGCCATGGCATTAGACATGCCATAAGATATGACCAGTGTAGTCAATACAAACAGCTCAAATGCCGGGGCAAAAAGTCCTACCCCTTCATCCCCAATAAATCTTGAGAGCGGAATCCGCAGAAGGAGAAGGAGCATATAAGAAACAATCCCCGCCGAGAGGACAATTCTGTTTTTCAAATTTTTCGCCATCCACTGTATATTCATCGTTATCCTCTGTCTGCATACTGACTTTCTCTGTGCGGAGAATGCACCATAGCTGCGTCGCAGAAGCTCTTTTCCCTTTACGCCCTTGTAATCTGAAGACTCTGCAGTACTCTCTCCTGCTTGTCCTCCATCAGTGCCGCCTCTTCCGGCTCCATATGGTCGTAGCCACACAGATGAAACAGACTGTGTGCCAGAAGAAAGGCGAACTCCCTGCGTTCGCTGTGCCCGTACTCAGCCGCCTGTTCCTTCACCCGCGCCGTGTTCAGAATGATATCTCCCAGAACCAGTTCCCCGCTGTCCGGGTCAAAACAGTCCGCCGCCCTCTCCTCCACGCCAGAAAAATCCCCCGGCGTCTCAAACTCCAGATTGGGAAAGGAGAGAACATCCGTCTCCGCGTCGATGTTCCTGTAATTTTTATTGTATTCCCGGATGCCCGCGCCGTCCGTTATAAGAAGATTCACCGTGGTCTCGTAGGGGCAGTTCTCGCTGTCCAGAACAGCCTGTGCGACAAGGTCAAGCAGCGCCTTCTCGTCAAAAGAAAAGGACTGCTCTGTCTCATTCTCAACGTAAGAAGTCATAGTAAAGCTTCTCCTTGATAAATATTTTTTTCATATCACAAATCTGCCTTATGGAAATCTCATTCCCCCAGAGCTCGTCCGTCTCAAACTTCTTTTTAAATACCGTGTCGATTAACTGCTCGTAATCCAGCTCCGCCTTGGGATCTTTTGCGAACAGATACAAAATGGAGGACACGATACAGTCCGCAAGCAGAACGACAATTGTCTCCTTGGAGACAATCTTTGCGTCCGGATCCACATACTCTTTTAAGATCTGCTTAGTCTTCGGCGGAAAATGGTACTTTTCACAGATGGCAGACACATTTTCCCATGTGTTTTCCCCTGTCAGTTTCCCGATTCTGTGATAATACCCGCATGCCTTCACCGCCGCGTCGTCAATTCCAAGGCTCCTTGCGACCTTATCCCCCAGATATGCCGTGTGGATCGCGTGATAATACTCTTCTTTTGAAAGTTCCTTGAGCTGTACAAGCAGAGGGCATTCCGGATCGTTGATCTCCATATATCTGTCCCGGTACCTGTGGATCACCATGGAACTGACCATCTTCAAGCTGATCAGAAGCAGGATACAGCATACCATCAGATTGATGCCTGGTATCATAAACTGGGCGATGGAAAGCCGCTCCTTCGCAAAGAGAATCACATTTGCCGTGAGACTTAAGGCCAGAACCAACAGGGAAATCAGCATCGGAATCCCCACCTTGAACTCCTCATCCAATGTGGAAAACACAAGTATCCCCGCCATGCCGCTGATAAAATAGAGCCAGAAAATCGCGTAGTCACAGCCCGCAAAATTCACGGACAAAAGCAGGCACATACTCCCCGCCACAAGTCCTGTTATGCCGTTCGAGAAAACGCTCAACAACACGAAAAACACGAGATAGGGCCAGCCCGTGACTGGCAGAAACGGCAGAAACACCGCCGCCGTCAGACATGCCAGATAGGTAAGGGCGAATCTCCCATAGCGTCCTTCATTCCGATAGACAAAAAAGCCGCTCGTCTCGCCCATCACATAGGCGAAGATAACGATTCCGCTTCCCGTCAGAGTCATGACGATATTCCGTATCATCATATCCGTCTGGTTGTGGTAAAGCTCGCTGCCGAGCCACACGATCACGCCCGACAGGGCGAACATGAACATAAACACAACGATTCTCTTTATGATATTGCTGTTTTTCTGAAGATTAATATTATTTTCCACGCCTGTAATTCCTGTTTCCTGTTTTTTGTTCAATTCGTCGTTTCTCTTTCGCTTCGTAATCGTCGTATGCCTTCACGATCCTCTGCACAAGCGGATGCCTGACAACATCCTTGCTGCTCAAATTGCAAAACGAAATATCGTCCACCTTAGAGAGCACCCGCACCGCCACGTCCAGCCCGGATTTCATGTCCGGTGCCAGATCCTTCTGGGAGGCATCCCCGGTAACCACAACCTTGGAGCCGAACCCGATTCTCGTCAGAAACATTTTCATCTGTGCTGGCGTGGTATTCTGTGCCTCGTCCAGTATAATATAGGCATTATCCAGCGTCCGCCCGCGCATATATGCCAGCGGCGCCACCTCAATCAGTCCCTTTTCCATATTCCGCGCAAAACTCTCCGCCCCCATAATCTGGTAAAGCGCGTCGTAAAGCGGGCGCAGATAGGGGTCTACCTTGCTCTGCAGATCGCCGGGAAGAAAGCCCAGCTTCTCTCCCGCCTCAATAGCCGGCCTTGTCAGAATGATGCGGCTGACCTCGTTATTTTTAAAAGCCGTCACCGCCATCGCCATCGCCAGATAGGTCTTACCCGTACCGGCGGGACCCACCCCGAAAACAATCATATTTTCACGCATGGCATCCACATACTGTTTCTGCCCAAGCGTCTTTGGTTTGATCGGTTTGCCGCTCACGGTATGGCAGATGCAGTCGCTGTCCATGGCAAGCAGCATGTCCTCCTTGTGCTCTCTGCCAAGCTCAATGGCATAATCCACGCTCTGTTCCTCCAAAATCGCACCTCTCTTTGACAGGGCGAGAAGCTCCTTGACAATCCGTGCCGCCCTGGTTGCCGCTTCCCGCTCCCCGGATATCCGGACCGCACCGTCGCGGTCCACAATCATCACATGCAGATCGTTCTCAATTCTTTTGATATGGGAATCAAACTCCCCAAACAAGTTCCTCATGTGCTCCACCGGCACATCCATACTGACTGTAAACGCGTCCATTCCCCGCCTTTCAAAATCACAGCTTGATCAATCCGTCTGCGGGTTCTCCTCTTCGTCTTCCTTCACAGGCGGCGTGATAGTCGGTGTCAGTTTCACCGCCGATTCCTCAAGCTGCATATGGGCATGTAACACCCATTTTTTTTCATTCTTTTTTATTGTAACATTTTTTTCTGCAATTTGTACCCCTTTTTCATTTAAAGTTGCGATAATTTTTCGCCATCGCCCCTGCAGGAGAGTCTTCATCTCCTCCTCCGTGTGCATTTTCGGCACGATTTCATACTCCTGCACCGTTCTCTTTCCGTAGTACACCGGCAGATACAAATGATCCAGAAGTTGCACCTGCTTTTTCTCCTCACTCGTATCATAAAAATCGTAGGGAACCTTGCGGATGCGGAAAGCGACTTCCTTCTCCCCCGTTCCCACTACCGGAATTTCAATGCTCTCCCCTGTGTAACATTTCTCATCATAGGCGACCTCCTCCTCCAGCGAGAGGTTCCGCGCGTAACTTAAAGTAATGTCTGCGTCTGCCTGTACATACTGGTACCGGCGCACCGTCGTATCCTCGTTGTAGACGGGAACCGCGCCGCTCACCAGCACATCTCCCTTCTGCACGCTGTCCCCGCACGCCACCTGAGGCACACCGCTTCTGGTGATGATATAAGTTACCACACCTTCTTTTTCAGCCACCAGATCCATGCCTTTATCGGAATCCGCCTTATTCCGGTTATCATAGACCGGCATCTCATTTTCCTTGATGTGGATTAACAGCGTGGTGCCCCGAAGCTGCACAGAAGTCCACGTAATCAGATCGTAGTCCTCCCGGAGTGCCTGCTCCAGCTCCGCGATCTCCAGCGCGCTCTTTTTCATCGCCGTGTGGATGCCCTGTTCTTCCAGATAATCCATCAGCACGTCTTCTGTCAGGGCAAAATTCCCCTCAATCCGGATATCCCAGATAAAGCGGGACGCAAGACACCAGAACAGGATACAGCCTAAAAGACCCGCCACAAACAACTTTCTTCCCAACATTTTTGACACAAAAAAAGGCATGCCGTATTTGCCGATCACAGCCGCCCTCGTCCCTGTTTTTTTTAAGAGCGGCTTCAAGGCAAAAAATCCCGCTATGCTCATACGCATGGTATGGTAGTCGCCGTGATCCTCGATATCCCAGACCAGAACATCGTGGTTGCCGCAGAGATTTAATAGACGCTCCACAGAATAGCCCCACACTTTAACGGCAACATACCCTCTCAAATACTGTATCCAATGAAGCATAGACCATCCCCTGCACGCGCGCTCAGATATAGCGGAGCGCGTCGATCTTTCCGCTGATTTTCATGTCTTCATTGGTATAATAGTCGATGGACAGACTGCTCCCCTCAAAGCAGATCCGGGCATTCTTGCCCTGCAGCACAATAGACTCCGTCGTGTATTCCAATATCCCCTTATAGTTTTCGATAAAAGCCTCACGGTTCCCCGTAATAGTCACAATAGCCGCCCCCAGCATAGTATCCTTTGGTAACTTCAGGGATTCCACGATAAGCTCCTTCGATCTGGTAAACGGCGAAAATGTTTGGCGTCTGTTCTCTTTTCTCATGTTACACTATATGTATCTACAACTGAATTAATGCCCGGAGAATACAAAGTATTCTCCCAATCGAGCGTTCTATGCTCGATTTATTTATGGTACGGTTCCCCGTTTATGATCCGGAACGCCCGGTAGATCTGTTCCAACAAAACAACCCGCATCAACTGGTGCGGGAATGTCATATCCGAAAAGCTGACCGCCAGATCAGCCCGGCGCTTTATAGAATTATGTAAACCAAGAGAACCGCCAATCACAAAAACAATATGCCCGACGCCATTTACGAAAAGCCGCTCGATCTCCCCGGCAAAGCCCTCCGAGGTGAATTTCCGCCCTTCGATCTCAAGCGTCACCACATAAGCGCTGTCCGGCAAAAACTTTGCAATGCGCTCCCCTTCCTTTTGCAGAATCTGCTCTGTCTCTGTTTCGGAAGCGCCGTCCGGGGTTCTCTCATCCGCCGCCTCCCTAATATCCAGCTTACAGTAGCGTCCCAGTCTCTTCTCATACTCGGACACCGCCTCGCGAAAAAACTTCTCCTTCAGTTTACCGACTGTTATCACCGTTATCTTCATACATTTCCTGATAATATCCGTCTACAAAGTCGTCCACGAACGCCTCGTCCAGATTCATGAATTTATCGTCAATGGCCGCCCGCATCTGTTCCGTGCGCCTGTAATATCTCTCCTCCTCCGTCAGATCTGCAAGGGTCTCCCCTTCCTCCAGAATCGCCGTGTCTATGACAGCGCAGTCCAGATTATCCTTACACCATCTGGCCATCTCCGAGCGAAGGGAGTTCTCAGATTTCGCTTTCACCAAAAGCAGTTTGGAATCCCGCATGGACACAAAGCCGAACACGATAAAAAGGACAAACATCGCGCCCATAACGCCACAGACCAGATACCTGGTAATGCCAGCATTTCTGTAAACCGGTATCACATTAAAAAAAATGAGCAATACCGCAATAAAACCAACGCCGCCGACTGCCAGAAGTGTGTACGCGGAAGAACGGTTATTCTCCGCCTTAGCTTCGCTGCTCTGATATTGGGGCATAAACCACACCCTCCTTATCTTACGAATTGGAAATCCTGCACACAAAAACATCCGTACGGTTTTATTTTATTATCATTTTATGTAAATTGCAACTGTTTATAGCTGTTTTTACCACTTTAATATGGGAATCCGACGCTCTGTTACGGCCCGTTTCCAATACTCTGATTTTCATAAATCCCTGCGGTTCCGGAAAATCCGGTTCCGCAGGGATTTATTTTAAACATTGTCAGTTCAGATTACGGGCTACGATACTAAATGTTGTCTTTTTGCTGCCTACATACTTACAGCCGTCTCTGCCCGTCGCTTTTACAATCACTGTCGCCTTTCCCTTTTTGATATTGTCAACGTATATGACTTCGATATCATCTTTCTCATTTTCCGCCAAAGCTCCATCGACCACCGCTTTCATCTGGCCTTCCGCGATCATGCTTCCTGTATACACCGCATTCTTAACCGTTTTGCCCTCAGCATCTTGAAACGTTATCCGGGCTCTGGAGAGATCCTGGGCACTGCGGACCTTATAACTTACAATTTTCGTGCCTGTATAATTTCCTTTCGCCTCCAGCTTTACCCACACGGTATCCCCGTCTCCGACCTTGTTTGCCCCCTTCATCTGCAACGCATTTTCGTTATTTGTAGGATCCTGGGTATAATAGGTGATTTTATAGTTGGAAGGTTTTAACAGTGAGTTGGATCCCAACTTATCCTCGATCACATACGGGACGGATTTATAGATTCCTGGCTTGTTCTTATATAACTGATCGGCTATGACCACATCTGTCCTGCCTAAATCCGCCTTACCGATTTCATAGCTCAAAGTTATCTTGCTATGTCCTTTATAATTACCGAGGAACGACACTGTGCACTTCGCATTCGGGTTTGCTTTCTTATTCCCGCTGTATGTTAGTTTATAGTCCTTGCCCTCTCTCAGAAGTCTACCGTCGCTGCCTGTAATAGTAAGTTTGTCTCCAATAGTCACTCCCGCACTTGCAAAGGTTAACGAACCATTTATTTTGTTTCCGCTTACAGCGCTGCCATCATACTGAATCATCAGCGTTTCATCTTTGGATGGTTTCACCGTATAGGACTTACTGACACTTCCTGTATAAAGCCCCATACCTACAACCGTAAATTTCTTGGTTCCGGCGCTTACCAAGTCACTCTGGTAGACTACGGCAAAATCTTTTCCGTACTCCATCTTCGTTTTGTTTTCATCCTTGGCCGTCACCGTTAGGGCTCCACCTATTTCATGGATATAATGCGATCCTCCATTATAGGTCACCGTGTTTATTTTATTTTTATCAACAGTCACCCCAAACTTCTTCAGATCTTTCTTATCCACCACATGAAGTGTAACTTCACGGCTCCCTGTAAAGTTCCCACCAGGCTTACCCACAATTTTAATGACTGTATTATTATCGTTGCTGCCAAGCTTCTTGTTTGTTATTTCGTTCCCGTCTGCAGTTTTTATAACATAGTCTTTATTGGTAAGCTTACTGTTGTTATAATACAGGACCGGGGCCAATCTGGAGGCATTTGCAAATTTTACCGTCTCTTTTCCATCGGCATCAGCACCTGCACCGCAGAGCGTCAGATTACTGTCCGAAATATTTTTTTCTGTGATCCGGAATGTAGTCTGGTTGTTTGCCTTGCTGAAATTACCTTTCCCCGTCACGCTAATCTTAGCCGTTCCAACCTTGATATTATTGGTGTATTTTACTGTGTAATCCACACCCGCGATGAGGATTTTGCCGTTGTAGTACACTCTGATCTCCGGCTGGATCGCCTTACCGGTATAAATGCTTTCCGCGTCTTCCTCATGCACGAATTTTATCTTCAAGCCAGTTCTGTCTTCCTCCGGCAGGTCTGGCACATCCGGGGTCTGGCCTGCCGTTTTGGATATGGTAATTATAAGGTCAGCGGTTACGCCAGAAATCGTGTAGATGTTTCCTGTCGCATCCACGGATGGTGTTACGGACTGTGTTCCCATAATCGCCGTCACAGTGTAGGCATATCCCTCGGTTTTTATCAAGGTAAATGTATAGTTTTCGCCCTCTTTCACCTCTTTTGGCGTCCCCGCAGCTACATCGTCCCTGCCGGTTCCCTCAAAAGTGACCGTACAGATCTTTTTCCCGGGCTCCTGGGGCTGGTCCGCCGTCTTATTGACCGTAATCACGAGGTTGGCAGTCACATTGGCAATCGTGTAGACACCGCCTGTCGCGTCGGCAACCGGCGTTACGGACTGCGTTCCCATAACCGCCGTCACCGTGTAGGTATATCCCTCGGCTTTTGTCAAGGTAAATATGTAGTTTTCGCCCTCTTTCACCTCTTTCGGCGTTCCCGCGGCTATGTCGTCTTTGCCGGTTCCCTCAAAGGCGACCGTGAAAAATGTTTCCGCAATACTTTTTATCTCAATTTCTACTTCCGCGGACATATTCTGATAGGTTACTTTCAGTATCTTCCTTCCGGGAACAGACATATCTATTTCGGCTGCATTAGTCGTATAGCCTTCTGTGACACGTGTAACTGAACCCTCGGCATCATAATAGTACACCGCCAGATCATCTGTATTCAATGGTTCTCCACAGCGGTAAACCGTCTTGGATTTGATAGCTGCAATTGTTGATACCTGTGCCGTTTTATTTTTTGTCAGTACAATACTTGTTTCCAAATTACGCGGCAGTTCCGAATATGCTTTGCTATTACAATCATACCAGACATCCCCATCTTCAGACGACAATATCACTTTCGCTTTAAGGTTACGGGGTGTGTAAATAATCTCTGGGTTTGTTCCATCAAAAAAATAATATATTTCATCCTCTTCCCCCAATTCTTCCCCATTTCTATCCTTTATGTTCATTTCACAGCTTAAATCCAGATATCTCAAGCTCTCACATCCGCCAAGCATGGAGTGCATACTCGTCACACTGTCGGTCTCAAAACCGCTTAAGTTAAGCTCTGCCAAGCTGGAACACTCGAAAAACATAGAAGACATATCCGTCACGTTACAAGTTTTAAAACCGCTTACATTAAGCTCTGCCAAGTTAGAGCACCCACGAAACATTTGATTCATATCCGTCACGCTACTGGTGTCAAAGCCACTTACATCAAGCGCTGTCAGACCGGAACACTCGAAAAACATACTGGACATACCCGTCACCTTGCTGGTATCAAAACCGTTTATATCAAGCGCTGTCAGATTGGAACATCCACCAAACATAGCAGCCATATACGTCACACTGCTTGTGTCAAAGCCGCTTACATCAACTTTTGCCATAGATCGGCAATCGTAAAACATCCCGGACATCTTCGTTACACTACTGGTGACAAAATCACTTACATTAAGCCCCGTCAGACTGGAACACCCGTAAAACATATTAGACATGTCTGTCACACTACTGGTATCAAAGCTGCTTACATCAAGTTCCGTCAATTTGGAACACCCGCAAAACATTTGGTTCATATCCGTCACGCTGCTAGTGTCAAAGCCGCTTACATCAAGTTCTTCCAGATCAGAACACCCGTAAAACATAGACTTCATTCTTGTCACGTTACTGGTTTTAAAGCCGCTTACATCAAGCTTTTTCAGTCTGCGTGCGCTAAACATGTAGGACATGTCCGTCACGCTGCTGGTATCAAAACTGCTTATATTAAGCGCTGTCAGACCGGAACACCCCCAAAACATATATAACATATTCGTCACATTGCCAGTGTCAAAGCCACTTATATTGAGCTCTGTCAAGTTTGTGCACCCGTAAAACATACGGGACATATCCGTCACATTACTGGTATCAAAGCCGCTCGCATTAAGCTCTGTCAAGTTTTTACATCCGTCAAGCATAGAGGCCATTTTCGTTACACTGTCGGTTTTAAAACCGCTTACATCAATGCTTTTCAGATTTTCACACTTGTAAAACATAAAGCTCGCATCAGTCATGTCCGCTACTTTAATTTCCGCGGAAAGGATCAGCGCCGCATACTCGTACCAAGGCACTTTGGGTCGATTCGAGCTTCTGCCAGATTCCGCGAAATCCCCGGTTCCTGTCACCGTCAGCTTTCCGTCTTTATCAATCACCCATGAAACATCAGAGCCATTTTCCGCATAGCTGCCGCTCGCAATGTCATCCGCAGAAGTCAGAGGCAGTACTTGTGTCTCTTTCGCAACGGCAGGCTCTTCCAACGTTTCCTCCGCCTCTCCCTGTGCTGCATCCTCTTTCACATCCCCGGCATCCGGCGTCTCTTCCTGTTTTTCTGACTCCGATTCCGAATCCTCCAACGCAGAGTCCTCTTCCTTTTTTCCCGTCTCTGATTCCGAATCCTCCAACGCAGAGTCCTCTTCCTGCTTTTCCGTCTCTGATTCCGAATCCTCCAACGCAGAATCTCCTTCCTGATTCCCGGCATCTGGTTCCGAATCTTCCCCGGCAGGCACATCTTCCTGCTTTCCTGTTTCCTCGGGTGTCTGCTGCGCGTCGCCTGCCTGCGCGCTGTCAGCGGGATCCCCTGCCGCATCGCCGGACGGCTTTTGCGTCTCCTCTTCTCCCGCTTCCATATTACCCTGTGCGGAAGAATCCTCCGTGCCTGCCGTCATCACTTCCTGCCCAGGATTTTCACCTGGCGCCGCCTGTGCCGTAACAGGTGCCGAAACCACCGCCATTGTCACTGCAAGCGCTACAGCAAGCAGCCTCTTTACCTGAAACAGACTTTTGTGTCTACCCATTCGTTTCTCCTCCTCAAAAGATTTCGTCCCGCCACCGGTCACAAGCCGCTCCCGTAACGACACATAAATGTATTCTACCCCCCCCCGCCCAAATTGTCAAACAGTAACCCAGCTCTTTCAAAAGTTCACGCTGCCACAATTTTCTGTATAATGAAGCAATAAGGCGCAACCCCTTGTATTCACCAGGGCTGCGCCTTATTGCTTCGCAGTTAAGTGCTATATTCTAATATGGTTTTTCATTTCCAGTTCCGAATAATCAACAATCACAGTCGATTACAAAGTCTACAAGATCCTCACTTTAACAGTTCCCGGATGCCCTGATTTTTATTTTCCGACTTGTCTATGTCGAGGCAGACAGAATGGTCGTCCCTGTAACGCCACACAGAGCACTCGCCGATGGCGCTCATATCCCGCCACAATGTAAAGACTCCCTCTGTTGCAATGGCGTCCCACTCCTGTACATTTCCGGTATAATCTACGGTATTGGCGTACATGTCCCCGTCATATAGCCCGTTTGTAAAATTTCCAACCACATTCTGCAGGATTCTGCCCTGTGTGGGCGCAAGTCTGGAGATATCCACATCGTAGTGCTCCGCCCCCTGGCCGTTTGGCAGATTATCAGCCCATTCCCCGGAGTAGCTGTGGGACATATAAATGCCCATGGCGTTTGCCTTATTCTTCTGGTTGATGTAAAAGCGGAACCAGGTGCCTTTGCCACTTCTCATCCCATGGCTCCACTCCCCGAAATAGTAGCTGTTCTTTTCATAGATGGCAAGCCCCGTACCGTTGGGTTTCCCCTCGCTGTCCACGTCGCCCTGATAATAATAGTCCCCGGTGCCCTCAAGTCCTTTGGAGAGCTTCACGTAGCGCTTTAAATGGGCCAGATCCCAGATGGCGTCCTGCTTGTTATCCGCAAAATAAGGATAGGCTTCCTTTAAGATAAATTCTTTCGTGTAAGCCTCGTCGTTCTCATCCTCGATATCCACCACAATCGCCGTTTTTTCATTGTCCGCGGAAACCGGTTCTTCTTCCGGCTCCTCCTCTTCTTCCTCTTCCGGCTCTTCAGGCACAGGCTTGTCCACCGCAGGTTTTTGCTCCTCCTCCGAGAGGACCTGCTCCTCCAGCTCCTGCTGTTCTCTGGCGTAGTCCGTAATGGACTGTTGGAGATCACTGTCTGTCTTTTCCTGCCGGTTCTTACGACCGCTGACAACTACGGTGAGCAGAATGAGAATAAAAATCAGGAGAACGGCAATCACCCCGAGAAGTACTTTCGTGGTCAGCGCCTTTTGCAGGATATGATCCGTTTCCTCCTGCTCTTCCCACTTTTTATCGTTGTCCGAATCAGTCAATTTCATAAATACCACACCTTTCCTTACCAATGGCATGATGGTCAAACACCGCTCTGCCGTTTTTGCAGACATCCATATCCTGATATGCTGCCCTGCATTCTACTTACCATCATACAGGAAAGATATAAAGATTGTGTCATGCAAATCATTAAGAATTTCTTATTATAAATGATAAAAGCCTGCCCGTCACGTTCCGACAGGCAGACCTGATACACAGCTTTATTTTGAGAGATATTCGTCGATACCCTTTGCCGCCGCCTTTCCAGCTCCCATGGCAAGGATTACAGTAGCCGCGCCTGTCACCGCGTCACCACCCGCATAGACGCCCTCTTTCGTCGTCGCGCCAAAATCCTCCTCGGCGACGATACACTTATACTTATTAACCTCAAGCCCTTCCGTGGTAGAAGAGATCAGCGGATTCGGAGACGTGCCGAGCGACATAATAACCGTATCCACTTCCATCAGAAATTCAGATCCCTCGATCACCACCGGACGCCGTCTGCCGGATGCATCGGGCTCGCCCAGTTCCATGCGCACGCATTTCATGCCGGACACCCAGCCGTTCTCGTCCGCCACAATTTCCGTCGGGTTGGTCAGAAGATCAAAGATGATCCCCTCCTCCTTCGCATGGTGTACTTCCTCCACACGGGCAGGCAGCTCCTCCTCACTTCTGCGGTATACGATATGCACTTCCGCACCGAGACGCAGCGCGGTTCTCGCGGCGTCCATCGCCACGTTTCCACCGCCCACAACGGCTACCTTCTTGCCGCGCATAATGGGCGTGTTGGAAGTCTCGTCAAATGCCTTCATCAGATTGCTTCTTGTCAGATACTCGTTGGCGGAGAACACGCCAAGCGCCTGCTCCCCGGGAATCCCCATAAACTTCGGAAGACCTGCGCCGGAACCGATGAACACGGCGTCGAATCCTTCGTCCTCCATCAGCTCGTCGATGGTGACAGATTTGCCGACTACCACATTAGTCTCAATCTTCACGCCGAGGCTCTTTACGTTCTCGATCTCCTTCGCCACCACGTCCTGCTTGGGCAGACGGAACTCCGGAATACCATATACAAGCACGCCGCCCGGCTCATGGAGTGCCTCAAAGATGGTCACCTCATAGCCCATCTTCGCAAGATCCCCTGCACAGGTCAGACCTGCCGGACCGGAACCGATGACAGCTACCTTTTTGCCTTTCTTTTCGGATGCACCTTCAGGCTTTACGCCGTTTTCTCTGGCCCAGTCGGCAACGAAACGCTCCAGCTTGCCGATGGAGACAGGCTCCCCCTTGATGCCGCGGATGCACTTACCCTCGCACTGACTCTCCTGCGGGCATACACGACCGCAGACAGCGGGAAGCGCCGAAGATTCGCTTATAATCTGGTAAGCGGCGGCGATATCGCCCTCCTTCACTTTCTCTATAAAACCGGGAATATTGATAGCGACAGGACAACCTTTGATGCACTGCGCATTTTTGCAGTTGATGCAGCGGGTCGCCTCGCACATCGCCTCCTCTTTATCATAACCGAGACATACTTCCTCGAAATTCGTCGCACGTACTTTCGCGTCCTGCTCACGCACAGGAACCTTCTTTAATACATCTGCTTCCATTTTTTCCTCATTTCTGCACTGCATTTATATAAACCATGTTTGTGCCAGGCAGCGCGCGGACACAAACCTTACAATTCTGTATGGAGAATGCCCACTTCTTTGGCATTTTCACTCTCCGCAATTTCCGCACCCGCCGTGATGGGTGTCGCCCTCTTTGGCTTTCAGGTAATCTCTGCCTTCCTTCGTCTTATACATCTGCTGGCGCTTCATCGCCTGGTCGAAATCCACCTTGTGCCCGTCAAACTCGGGGCCGTCCACGCAGGCGAATTTCACTTCCCCGTCCACAGTCAGACGGCATGCGCCGCACATACCCGTGCCGTCCACCATAATGGGATTCATGCTGACAACAGTGGGCAGATCATATTTCTTTGTTGTAAGGCAGACAAATTTCATCATAATCATAGGTCCGATCGCTACGCATACGTCGTAAGATTTTCCTTCGGATTCGATCAGATCCTCAATCACCTTCGTCACCATGCCGCTTCTGCCATAGGAACCGTCGTCGGTGGTGACATAGAGATTTCCGGCTACCGCCTTCATCTCCTCCTCCATAATGAGCAGATCCTTCGTCTTTGCACCCACGATCACGTCCGCGTCAATCCCGTTCTCATGCAGCCACTTTACCTGCGGATAAACGGGCGCCGTGCCAAGTCCCCCGGCCACAAAGAGAATCTTTTTCTCCCTGAGAGCCTGGATATCTTCATTCACGAACTCGGAAGGACAGCCGAGCGGTCCCACAAAATCCTGAAAACTGTCTCCTTCTTTCAAATTGCGCATCAACTCCGTAGCCGCGCCCACCACCTGGAATACGATCGTAATGGTTCCCTTCTCCCTGTCATAATCGCAGATGGTCAGAGGGATTCTCTCCCCGTCCCCGTCCATTCTGACAATGACAAACTGTCCCGGCTGGCATGACTTCGCCACACGTGGCGCTTCCACATCCATGAGATAGATATTCGCCGCAAGTTCTTCTGCTCTTGTAATCCTGTACATCTCAACACTCCTTCTCGCAACTGTTTTATATTTTCACAGTTACCCTTTTCTTTTCTGTTATTAAATCCGAACTATTCCATAATAGCGAAAGTTAACGTTTTTGGCAAGATGAAATATTTAGTTTCACAGCTACTTTTACCCATATGCGTACGTTCCCTCAGCGCATCATCTTCCTGCCAGACCCGTGTAAGTACGGTCTGCCCGTGTGACTATGCTCAGGCCAGACTGTTACAATATGTTCGCCATAAACGCGCCGGCCTCGTCATAGCCAAGCTGTGCAGCCGTCCCGTTGTAGACCTGCACGAGGAAAACCTTGTCCGTGCGGCTTAAAAGTCCCGTGCCATCGTCGTAATACTCATTAATGGTATAATAATCTTCTTCCCCCACCCGGAGCACGGAGCTGAACTGGTAACTTAAAACGCCGCTCTGCCTCGGATTCCTGCCTGTCACGTCGTCCAGATACTTGATCTCCACCAGTCGGTTGACCAAATTGGTCACCGCTGTTTCCGTCGGGATGGCTCCCCGCAGTCTGAGTGTGAAGGTACGTGTCGTCACTTCACTGGCAATCCCTTCGCTGCTGATATTTACAAACTTGAACAGTGTCTTGCCAAGAGGCATAGGAATCGGTCCTGTATAGGGCACACTGTCCGCAGTCGGCTCCGACTCGTCCGTCGTATAGAAAGTCTTACAGCCCTCTGCGGGCTCCACGGCAATCATGGTCGCCTCCGTATACTCGCCACTGTAAAGTTCCACTTCCGGGGCGTTTGGCACGGCCAGATTGATCACATAGGTTTTCGTGACGATATCGCTCTCGATCCCATAATCGTTGACAAAAAAGGCGCTGACTGTATACTCTCCCGTTTCCAGGAAGAGGGGCGATGTATATATCTTGCTGTTTTTATCGGGCTTCGTTCCATCCATGGTATAGTAGATTGTCCCGGCCGTGTTGGAGCTGAGCTTTAACGGAATCACTTCGGCATAGCTTCCCTCCACATAGCTGAATTCCGGCTCCATAGCCAGATAACTCTGGAACATGCTCACGATCCTCTCATTGTTACATTCCCGCAACAAGTCATTGATCAGCCCGTACTCTTTCTGATTGGCATAGATCGTGACGATCTTTCCATATGCCTCTTCCACATCCTCCTCCGCGTATCTGGGCACGGTATCCATATCTATAATTTTCATAAGGGCCGACAGCGCATAGTTATCCATCTGCAGCAGATAATAGTAATCCGCTTCCAGAAAGAGAATCCTTGCCTCCTCCGGATAATCCGCATAGGCGGCTTCCAGACAGGCAATCGCCTCGCTGTATGCCCCTTTCTGTGCAAAAGACACCGCCTTGTCTATCTGATAATCCACTGTATGAATATGGTAAGCGTAGAGCGCATAGGAAATCAGCGCCGCCAGAAAGAGAATCGCAAACGCAAGAATTATCTGCGGTTTCCGGATTCTTTTAGCCATTCCGGCATCGGCCCTGTTCTCTTCGTCGGCTTCCTCCGGCTCCTCCTGCGAGGAGACAAGCGTGGAAAGCGTTTCCGTTATGCTGTTTTCTATTTCCGGCTCGAAATCCGGAACGATCCGGATCTCCTCTCCGCACTTGTCGCAGAGCAGATAACCGTCCGGCATCTCATGTCCGCAATGGGGGCACTTCATAGGCCATTCCCTTCTCTGATATTTCCATTCTTCCTAAGCTCGCAAAAACCGGGAAGAATGCGCAGTATTCTCTGAATCGTCTCCGCTTGGTGACGCTTTTTACATAGACACAGAATTTGCACAGTTATACATGAGCATGGCGATCGTCATGGGTCCGACACCGCCGGGCACAGGCGTGATCGCACTGCACACGGGCGCCACGTCCTCATAGTCCACGTCACCGCACAGTTTATTGTTTTCGTTGCGGTGGATGCCCACGTCAATTACCACCGCGCCTTCTTTCACGTACTCTCTCGTAATCATCTTCGGCTTACCCACCGCCACTACGAGAATGTCGGCGCGCTTCGTCACTTCCTTCAAATCTTTTGTCTGGGAGTGGGTCACCGTCACCGTGCCATTTTCCCGAAGCAGCAACAGCGCCATGGGCTTGCCCACGATATTGCTTCTGCCGATCACCACACACTCTTTGCCCGCGATCTCTATGCCAGAACGCTTCAAAAGCTGGATGATTCCGGCAGGTGTACAGGAAACGAACCCCGGCTGTCCGATGCAGAGCGCACCGACACTCTGGGGATGGAACCCGTCCACATCCTTCTTCGGGTCAATGGCGCGGATCACCGCATCCTCGTCGATCTGTTCCGGCAGAGGGAGCTGTACCAGAATGCCGTTCACCTCTTCCTTGGCATTCAATTCCCCGATCAGGGAGAGAAGCTCTTCCTGCGTCGTCTCCTCCGCAAGCTCATAGGCGAGGGATTCTATTCCCACATAGGCGCATGCCTTCTTTTTATTTCCCACATAAACGCTGGAAGCAGGGTCACTGCCCACCTGTATCACCGCAAGGCATACCTTCTTCCCCTGCGCAGCGAGCTCTGCAATCTGTTCCTTCACCTCATCCTTAATCTGCGTCGAAATAGCTTTTCCGTCTATAATCTGTGGCATGCTTTATCATCCTTTCTCTTATTCCTCTATCTCAAATCAGTACAAGCTTCTTTCACTCTTTAGAATAATCCTACAATCTTCCCATCGTCGTCCACATCAATCCTGTATGCCGCCGGAGTCTTCGGCAGTCCGGGCATGGTCATCACATCTCCTGTCAGCGCCACCACAAAGCCCGCGCCCGCCGACACATAGACCTCCCGCACATGCATCTCAAAACCTACCGGACGTCCTAAAAGTTTCGGGTCATCCGAAAGTGAATACTGTGTCTTTGCGATACATACAGGCAGTTTTCTAAATCCGGCGCTCTCCAGTTTCTCAAGCTGCTTTTTTGCCGCAGCCGTATAGGTTACCCCGCCGGCGCCGTAAATCTCCGACGCCACGGTATGAATCTTCTCCGTCAGGGACAGCTCATCCTCATAGAGCGGTGAGAAAAGGCTTACCTTGTTTTCCAACGTATCGAGCACCTTGCCCGCAAGCGCCTCTCCGCCTTCCCCGCCTTTTTCCCAGACTTCCGCAAGGGAAAAGGCACAGTCCCTGTCCTCGCAGAACGTTTTCACATAGTCGATTTCTTCCTGCGTGTCCGAGGCGAAAGCATTCAGCGCAACCACAATGGGGACCCCGTATTTATGGATATTCGAGATATGCTTCTCCAGATTCACGATACCCGCCTGCAGCGCCTTCATATCCTTTCTGGACAGATCTTCCTTCGGCACGCCGCCGTTGTATTTCAGAGCCCTGACGGTGGCCACAAGCACCACTGCGTCCGGCTTTAAATCCGCCATCCGGCACTTGATATCGAAGAATTTCTCCGCCCCCAGATCGGCGCCGAATCCAGCCTCCGTAATGACATAATCCGCCATTTTGAGAGCTGTCTTCGTGGCCATCACGGAATTGCAGCCATGGGCGATATTGGCGAAGGGACCGCCATGTACGAGCGCCGGCGTATGCTCCAGCGTCTGGATCAGGTTCGGCTTCATGGCGTCCTTCAAGAGCGCCGCCATGGCGCCAACCGCCTGCAGATCCTTCGCCGTCACAGGCTCGCCGGAATAATCGTACGCCACGATGATCCGCGACAGACGTTCCTTCAGATCCTTAAAATCCGAGGCGAGACATAGAATCGCCATGATCTCGGAAGCAACCGTGATAATGAAGTGATCCTCCCGCACCATGCCGTTGGCCTTGCCGCCCATACCGATCACGATATTGCGAAGCGCCCTGTCGTTCATGTCAAGACACCGCTTCCACACGATCTGTCTGGGATCAATCCGCAGCAGATTTCCCTGTTGGATGTGATTGTCCAGAAGCGCCGCCAACAGATTGTTCGCGGCGGTAATCGCATGGAAATCACCCGTAAAATGAAGATTCAGATCCTCCATCGGCACCACCTGGGAGTAACCGCCGCCTGCCGCGCCGCCCTTAATGCCGAAGCACGGTCCAAGAGAAGGCTCCCGCAAGGCGATCACAGCTTTTTTCCCAAGCCTGGCAAATGCCTGTCCAAGTCCAACGGTAATCGTGGTCTTCCCTTCCCCCGCAGGAGTGGGGTTGATTGCCGTCACCAGAACCAGCCGTCCCTCCGGGTTCTTTTTGATCTTCTCTATGTACTCCTCCGAAAGTTTCGCCTTATATTTGCCGTAAACCTCCAGATCTTCCTGTTCGATACCAATCTGCCGCGCCACTTCCGTGATCGGGGTCAGTTCCGCCGCCTGGGCGATCTCTATATCTGTCTTCATATGCCTCTCCTTTCAGAAGCCTGCGCGAAGAATACCGCATTTCAAGTATTCTCACTCACCTCCGAGAATCTGTTCAAACTCCTCCGCGCTCATCAGAATCCTGCGCGGCTTGGTTCCTTCTTCCTCGCCCACAACCCCGGCGTCACAGAGCTGGTCCATAATGCGTGCAGCCCTGTTAAAGCCGATCTTGAACATACGTTGCAGCATACCGATGGAAGCCTTGTCCTTCTCGATAATAAACCGTCCCGCCTCCGCAAAGTATTCGTCATACGCAGAATCCGCATCGCCCGCTGCGCCGGACGTCCCTGACTGCCCAGACTCCACAGCTATATTGTTGATCTGTTCTTCCACCGTCTCGTCAGCCGCACTCTCCGGCGCATAATCCTTCAAAAACTCTACCACATCCGAGACTTCATCATCCGAGACAAAAGGCCCCTGTATACGTGCTGGTTTCGGATACCCCTGCGGGTAAAAGAGCATGTCTCCCTTGCCGAGCAGTTTCTCCGCCCCCACCATATCCAGAATGGTGCGGGAATCCACACCGCTGGACACCGCAAATGCCACGCGGCTCGGCATATTCGCCTTGATCAGCCCCGTAATGACATCCACGGAAGGACGCTGTGTCGCAATGATCAGATGGATACCACAGGCTCTCGCAAGCTGTGCCAGACGGCAGATGGATTCCTCCACCTCTCCCGGCGACACCATCATCAGATCCGCCAGCTCGTCCACAATAATGAGAATCTGCGGCATCTTTTCCGGTGCATCGGGATCTCCCGAAGCCTGCATGCTCTCCACTTTTTTATTGTAACCCTTTAAATCTCTCACATTGAAATCCGCAAACTTCTTGTAGCGCTCCGTCATCTCAGCCACGCCCCAGTGCAGCGCCGCGGCAGCTTTCTTCGGATCTGTCACCACTGGAAGCATCAGATGGGGAATGCCATTGTATACGCTAAGTTCCACCACCTTAGGATCAATCATAATCAGTTTTACATCCTCCGGGTGCGCCTTAAACAATATCCCCATAATAATGGTATTGATACAGACAGATTTTCCAGACCCGGTAGCGCCCGCAATGAGGAGATGGGGCATTTTCGCGATATCTGCAAGCACGGTCTTTCCGGCAATATCCTTTCCCACCGCAAAGATTAAGTTTGCCTGAAACTTATCAAATTCCGGTGACTCCACCAGATCCCGGAAAGGCACCGCCGTATTTTCTTTATTCGGCACCTCGATACCCACCGCCGCTTTTCCGGGAATGGGCGCTTCGATACGGATATCCGTAGCCGCCAGATTCAGCTTGATATCGTCGGCAAGCCCGACGATCTTGCTGACCTTGACGCCCTGCTCCGGCTGCAGCTCATAGCGGGTCACGGAAGGTCCCCTGCTGTACTGTGTCACGCTCACCTTCACACCGAAATTGCCAAGAATCTGTTCCAGGCGCGCAGCCGTCTCCCTAAGCTCCCTGTCGGAATCCGCACCCTTCGTCTTTTTCCGGGGCGCGAGAAGATCCGGCGTGGGGAAACGGTAACGGTCCCTGGCACTCTTTCCAGAAGATACGGCCGTTCCACTCTTCTGTGTTGTCGGACGGCTCACCGCTGCCGGACGCGTTCTGCCGCTTGAAACGGCCATCTGATTGCCCGTCATGGGCTGATAGGAGTCCATCGGTTTTTTAGGGCGCACCGGCTCTATTTCCATCTCAGGTTCCGGTTCCGGCTCTGTATCTTCCCCTGAGACATGTATCTCGTCGAGCTCGTCGGATTCCTGTTCTATGTAATGGAAAGAATGCTGTTCCCGTTCTCTTAGCGGGGTATGCTCTTCTATATCCTCTTCGTCATAATTTATCGTAATCTCATGGATATCATCCCGCACTTTTTCAACTAACACTCTCTCCGGCTCCCTGCCAAGCGCCGTATCCAGCATGACACCGGACACTTTTTTATCCATGCGGAGAAGCTTTTCATTTTCTATCTCCTCCTCCCGCTGTCTGCGTTCCCTTGCTTCACGCTCCCGTCTTTCAGACAGTTCTTCCCGGCGTTTCGCAGCCCGTTCCCTGCGGTAAGCCGCATCCTCTAAAGAACGCTCGTACACCTTCCGGCCACCTGCCGCCACACCGCCGATAAAGGACTTTTCTGTGACAATCACCAGACAGATAATGCCCAATACCAGAATCAGAAGTACTGTGCCAACTGTACCGAGAAATTTACAGGACAGGTAGGCAAGCGAACCGGCCAGTATGCCGCCGCCTTTATGCCCCTTGCTGCAACGGCTGTAAATCTCGGCAATCTGATAACTTTCCGCCTCAGACGGATTCGTGCTGAAAAATTCAAAACTCATTCCAAGGAGAAGAAAAAACAGAATGCCGGCTACCAGTTTTCTAGTGGCAATATGATTTCCCGCATTCAACATACCGAATGCGATCATCAGAAAAATAATGACCGGCGCCACATAGGCCAACAGACCGAAGACGCCGAACATCACACTGCTGACCGCGCTGCCAAACTTCCCCACCAATCCAAAATTACACAAAAATAAAATAAGGGCGAGAGCCGCCAGTACAATCAGCAGAATTTCATTTCTGACAGCCGGATCCATGGGCATATCCTGTCGCGTATTCCGGGATTTTGCCCGGGAGGATGCCGTATTCGCCCTGCTTCTGCCTGTATTCTGTTTCTTTGCTGATGACCCTCTTGTCCCCTGAGCCGCCATAACTGCCTCCAACATGCAACTAAAATTTCATTAAACCCAAAATGCCAATCTTAGTATAGCATCTTCCCAGGAGCTTGTCATCCCTTATTTTGTATCCGCCTTTTTCTTTTCTACCATATCATGGAGCTTCCCGATGGCATCGCTGATACCGCCAACCTCGCAGATTATACCTTCCTCCACGGCCTCTCTTCCCACAAGCACTGTCCCGACATCCTTCGTCAGCATCCCTGTCTCCATCATCAGCTCTTCCAGGCGGGGTTTCGGAATCTTACAGTGCTCGCACACAAAGCCTGTGATACGGTTCTGGATCTGCTTAAAATAGTCAAAGGTCTGTTGCACGCCGATCACCATGCCGCTCAGACGCACCGGATGGATCACCATGGTTCCCGTCGGCACAATATAGGAATAATCGGTACTCACCGCAATCGGCACGCCGATGGAATGGCTTCCGCCAAGTACAAGGGAAACCGTCGGTTTGCTCAGGGACGCGATCATCTCCGCAATGGCAAGCCCGGCCTCCACATCACCGCCCATGGTATTTAAAAGGATCAGCACCCCATCCACCTCTCCGCTGTCCTCGATCGCCGCAAGCTGTGGCAGGATATGCTCATACTTGGTCGTTTTCGCATTGCTGCTTAAGTTGTCATGCCCCTCGATTTCCCCGATGATCGTGAGCAGATGTATTTTATGGTGCAGCGCGTTCTCATCTAATGTCACCTGCCCAACCTTCTCAATCCGTTCGTCCTTCTGCTTCTCGTTGTCCCGCTTCTTCTCCTTCTCGTTTTCGTCCCTGTTCTGGTTTTCTTTGTTTTTCGTATTCTTATTGTTTCCCATGCATGTGCTCCTTTCGGTTCTGTTCAGTTGTCTCATAAGCAGATTCAAAATGCTTCGCATTTCTCGTTCGCGCAAAAAAGAGAGCCTGTGTGGCTCTCTCTTAGTATGACTCATTTAAGAAATTATATAAGTTAAGCGGAAAAACTGTTCAAAATGGCTTCAAAAATCGAAATCATCCCCATTGACAACTTCCACCTGATAGTGCATATCCACCTCTGGCACCTCGTAATCGTAATCCATCTCCCGCTTCACGTGCTTTTTCGGAAGCGGCAGGGGATTCTCGATAAAACGCGGTTTTTCCGCCGGAGCCGCCGTGGGAGCGGATGCCGCCTCGGGTGTCACAAGCACGGGAATAGGCGCTGCCGCCGCATTGATCTCCTCGATTTTTTCCCGCAAAGCTTCCGCCTGCCCGCCAAACACAGCGTTCTTCAATCCAAGCGCCGCCAGAACACTCCACAAAAAAAGCACCACGCCGCTTAATCCCACGATACTGAAGTCCATCAGAAACACAGGTGACAGGAGAATACAGGGCAGAAGCCACACAGAAAAGTCCTGCTCACGTCCGCCCCGTATAAACTCAAACACCAAAAAAGATGCCAGAATAAAGAGAACCGCAAAAAAAGGATATGCCATCCCTATCACACTGAATATCCTCGCGCCCATACCCAAATTAAGGTAGGGCCTGCTCCAGAATATAAGCCCTTGATAAAAGCTGACACCGCTAAGTGACGCGTCAATCCCGATGGCACAAAGAAATCCGGCCGCGCTGCCTGCCAGTACCAGTGACAATCTCCCGACCAGTCGTTTCCGCCCGCCGTTCACGTTCATTTTCCCGGTAAAAAGACCTCCCAGAAACAGGAACAGAATTGCCATGCTGCAGTCCAGGTAGCATAAAACGCCTAAAATAACGCCCAGAATAACCGCCCCCTGCAGACTGCCGAAACCACTTTGACCGCAAAGCGCTGCCTTCACAAAACGGAAAACAAGACAAAGACCCGCAAGCAAAAGGGTCAGCATCATGCACTCCGGATCAATGATAAAAATTTTACTGATAAATGTATTAGAAAACGCAAGTAGCAAAAGTACCGTACAGGCGGCAAAACGACCGGCCGCCCTTTTCACTGCGAGATAGGCAAATAACAGGGTAAGAAGCTGTAAAAAAATCTGGAACAGCATAGCTGCCATCATACCGTTCCCCAGGAAGGAAAAGACTATCCTGAGAGCACGCACAAACAGGTCACTCATCCCGTGCGCCAGAGCCGGATTCGATGCCCCTGTCCTCACAACCGCCATTTCATAGTATTCTCCCGTCTGGGGAACCGACACCATGAAAAACGCTTCCCTCAGTCTTATTATAAGACCAAATACAAAGGATACGGAAACCACAAGCGATTCTGTCATAGCCACCGTATGCGCGGAAAGATGGTGCTTTTTTCTGATTGCCTGTGAAGACAGGCGAATGCCCGGATAGAGACAAAGTATCAGCGGAAATGGCAGAAATGTGCCAAGCTTCGCAAGAGACGTTCCTACATAGAACACATAGATATGTTTTCCCACATAAGCCAGTAACGCCACGCAAAGCCCCGCGTAAACCGCCCAGAGCACATAATCAAACCATGTTTTCCGATAAGTCATAATGTTATCCTTCTCTTATAAAGCGGAGAGTGCCTGCGCAAGATCCGCAATAATATCGTCGATATGCTCGATCCCCACAGAAAGTCTGATCAGATCAGGCGCTACCCCCGCCTCTTTCAATTGTTCATCATTCATCTGTCTGTGCGTATGACTTGCCGGGTGCAGAACGCTTGTTCTGGCATCCGCCACATGGGTCACAATAGCTGCCAGTTCCAGATGATCCATCATTTTCGCCGCGGCTTCCCTGCCGCCCTTCAGACCAAAGGAAATCACGCCACAGGTACCCTTCGGCATATATTTTTGCGCCAGATCGTAATACTGATTGCCAGGCAGTCCTGGATAATTCACCCACGCCACTTTTTCATGACTCTGCAAAAACTCCGCGCATTTCTGTGCATTGTCACAGTGTCTCTCCATGCGCAAGGGAAGTGTCTCCAGCCCGACATTCAAAAGGAACGCGTTCTGAGGCGACTGGATGGAACCGAGATCGCGCATAAGCTGGCTCGTCGCCTTTGTGATGTAAGCAGCCTTTCCGAATTTCTCTGTATAAACGATACCGTGATAGGAATCATCCGGCGTGCACAGCCCGGGAAATTTCTCCGGATGCGCTGCCCAGTCAAAATTGCCGGAATCCACAATACAGCCGCCCACAGCCATGGCATGTCCATCCATATATTTCGTGGTGGAATGGGTCACGATATCCGCCCCCCATTTGAAGGGATTACAGTTGATCGGTGTGGCAAAAGTATTGTCCATGATCAGCGGCACCTGATGGGCATGGGCCAGCGTCGCAAATTTTTCTATGTCGAGAACCACCAGCGCCGGATTCGCAATGGTTTCCGCAAACACGCATTTCGTATTCTCCTGAAAAGCTTTCTCCAGTTCCTCCGCGGGCGCGTCTGGATCAACCACCGTACACTCAATTCCCATCTTCTTCATGGTGCAGGTGATCAGATTAAAGCTGCCGCCGTAAACCGTGGAGCTCATCACCACATGATCGCCCGCCTCGCATATATTAAAAACGGCATAATGGTTTGCCGCCTGTCCGGAAGAGGTGAGCATAGCCGCCACACCGCCCTCCAGCTCGCAAATCTTCTGCGCTACAAAGTCATTGGTCGGATTCTGTAACCGGGAATAGAAATACCCGCTCTCCTCCAGATCAAAAAGCCGCCCCATCTGCTCCGAGCTTCCGTATTTAAAAGTCGTGCTCTGGTAAATCGGGAGCACTCTCGCCTCCCCGTTCTTCGGCTTCCACCCAGACTGTATACAAATTGTCTCTTTCTTATATGGTTTGCTCATCCTGCCCTCCACTTCATCCGAAGAATGCTGTTTTTCAAGCATTCTCCAGTGTGAGATTCAGAAGTTTCTGGCATCGCGTCCTGTGGCGCGACGTCTTTAAAACTTCTTCTCCCGCGCGAAATAGTGCTTCTTGGCGTCTTTAGAAGCACTTTTTGCGCTGTTATTCATCCCAGTTATGATATACCGCCTGCACGTCGTCGTCATCTTCCAACAGATCCAGTGTCTTCTGCAGATTCTTGATCGCACCCTCGTCAGTCAGCTCCACCCACGTCTGCGGAATCATCGTCACCTCGGAGGAGACCGGCGTTACCCCCGCCTCCTTCAATGCCGCGTCCACCTCGCTCCACTGGTCGGGATCCGTATAGACTTCGTAACTGTCCTCCTCCTCGGAGAAATCCTCGGCACCGGCGTCAAGTGCGGTCATCATCAGATCATCCGCATCCATTTCACACTCTTCTTTATCAATAATGATAAGACCCTTTTTGTCAAACATAAAGGAAACGCAGCCCTGTGTTCCGATGCTGCCGTTACCCTTGGTAAAAGCGCTCCTCACATTGGCGGCTGTCCGATTGGTATTGTCCGTCAGAGCGTCCACAATAATAGCCACACCGTTTGGACCATACCCCTCGTAAGTGACATATTTATAATCCACGTTTCCACCTTCTCCGGCTGCCTTTTTGATGCCCCTGTCGATGGTATCGTTCGGCATGTTATTTGCCTTCGCCTTGGCAATCACCTGCGCCAGCTTAAAGTTATTCGCCGGATCCGGACCGCCCTCCTTCACAGCCACCGCAATTTCTCTGCCGATGATGGTAAAAATCTTACCTTTCGCCGCGTCGTTCTTTTCCTTCTTGTGTTTGATATTCGCAAATTTTGAATG
The DNA here is from genome assembly GCA_949472775.1 of uncultured Lachnospiraceae bacterium. Lineage (GTDB taxonomy): Bacteria > Bacillota > Clostridia > Lachnospirales > Lachnospiraceae > UBA3282. The sequence continues at coordinate 1,533 of CASWVG010000011.1, read as the reverse complement.
TCCTGACATCTCTCTCCGTCCTTTCCAAATGTCCTGTATTTTTGCTATCTTACCTTCACAAATCTGCTGTATGGCAGATTTCGTTTCTCATCTATACCACTTTATCCGGCGGTTTACACATTCATTTCTATCCGCGCTTTTAGGAGGTTACAGGTTACATTTCCCCGTCCTCCCGGTTCTTCCTCGCGGACACCGTCTGAATCATATGGTCCTTCACTTCCATAATGCGGAAGGTATAGCCACTGTACACAAACTCAAAGTCCTCCCCTTCCTCGGGGATATGCTCCAACTGCGAGATCACAAAGCCGTTCACCGTATCAAAGGGTTCATCCTCAAAGGACACCTGAATCTTTTCCTCCAGCTCCTCCAGCGGCATCATACCCTGAATCACGTAGTGATCTGTTCCGCTCTCTTTGATATAGGTCGCGTCCTCGTCGTACTCGTCCTGAATATTACCGACAATCTCTTCCAGAATATCCTCCAGGGCCACCAGTCCTGCCGTCTGCCCATACTCGTCGATGACAATGACCATCTGGATTTTCTCTTTCTGCATCACTTGAAAGAGATCGTTGATCTTACGTTTCTCCGTAATAAAGCGCGGTTCGCGTAAAAGTCCCTTTATCTTTCCTATGGGACGGTTACGCATCTTTTCGTTCATCTGCATCCGCATCACATCCTTCAGATGCAGAATGCCGATGATGTGGTCTATGGTTTCGTCGTAGACAGGGAAACGGCTGTTGTGCGCCTCCACAATAAAAGCCGCCGCCTGCTGCAGCGTCATGGTACAGTCTATGGCAATCAGATTGTTGCGGTTGATCATGATATCCTTGGCTTCCTTGTCGCCATACTCAAAGATATTTGTGATCATCTCCGCCTCGCTGGCGTGCAGAATACCCTGCTCGTGCCCAACGCTCACCATGGAGAGGATCTCTTCCTCCGTCACATCCTCCCTGTCGTCCGCGTCCCGCACACCAAACAGATGCAGAACCATCTTTGATGTGACAAAGATCAGACTGCTGAAGGGCGATACAATGCGCACATAGTAATAAAAAGGCGTAACCAGCGCGTGAAGCCATTTATCCGGGTGCTTCGCTGCCGCTTTCTTCGGTACCATAACGCCGATTGTCATAATTATGTACAGCAGAAAAATTGTCACAATAAAAGGAACCGCAACCGCCAGCACATGCATCTGCCACCCGGCAAGCGCGCCGAAACGGACGCTCACCTGATCCGATACCAGATAAGAAAAATAGTTGTTCAGCCGATACAGAATAAACGCGCCCAACAGCAGATTGATGGTCACGACCCCAAGCTGCGTCGCCGTGGCGTATGCTGCATGCTGCTCCAGCATATAAGCCAGCCGTTCCTGCTTCCTTTTCTGTTTCGTCGTCTGTTCTTCGGGTTCTTCCCCGCCTGTGCCACTGTCCTCTCTGTCTGTTCCCCTGCGGTTCTGCATTGCCGTGCTGAAGCCATAAAAAGCCATCTCCAGAATAAGATCGGAAGAGCGTCGTGAAGGGAAAGATTGTAGATCTC